>JACQPB010000003.1 GCA_016202305.1 Candidatus Iainarchaeum sp.
ATCATTGAACGTTGTTGACAACAGGTATTTCCAGTACAAGGTAATATTAGAGTCAGAGGACGCCGCCTACACTCCGCTCCTTGATGATGTGACTGTTGGCTATACAATAAGCTAGCTGTACAGATTGTCCGGCAGCCATAATGGCATAGCCTGTTGCACTCTCAGTAAATTTTTTATAGTTTGGCGTCCAGAATTTAATCATGGACAACATTGCTGAGCTTGTCCGGCTGTGCCAGGGCAAGGAGCTTCCGGGTGGCATTGCGCCAGATGGATTCGTGCGTGCTTTGGTTAAAAGAGTCGAGTTGGAGTATCGGATGGACACGGGTGGTCCGCCAACTCACAAGCCTTTTAGCAGGTTTGTTGACCGGGAGACGCATTTTCTGCTTGTAGATTCAGAAGGGTACAGATGGAATAGTGACCTGGAAAGATTTGAGGGTATTGACCACGACACCTACATTCTTGCAAGGCGAAGGGTGCTTGCCGCGATCATCAGTAGCGCCTGTGAGAACTTTGTTTTGGATGAAAATTCTTTGGTGCCGCGGCAACCCGATGTCTACGTAAGGATGTCTGTCAAGCCGTACCTTGACGTTCAGACCGATTTATCTTCAAAGGTGGAAGCTTGACCAATGCTGATTACGATGTATTGTGTGTAAGGTCTCTTCTGAAACAGGCCATGGATTCGGCCTTTACGGTGCTGTAAATTACCTCTAATCATATTTGCCTTGATAACCTCGGTTTTCTGCCATGCCTTAAGAGCATTTTTCCGGAAATCTTTCAGAAAATCAGGAAAAAACCACTGGACACTGGACAGACGCCCGGACAGGGTTTAAATACTGGACTCTTGACTTGAAAAAGAGAAAAAGCGGCCGCCTAAGCCGGTCGCAGTCAGTTGAAACCCAGAGTAATTGGAGGTCAGTAAGTATATAAACTTTATGCCGCGGTCGCCTAATCAGGTATGGCGGTCGGTTGAAACCCGACGTCCTTCGGGACTTCTGGGCTCAAAACCGCTTGGGTGAGACTCCCAGCCGCAGCGCATTTTCCCTTATTGGGCTAAGTTTTTTCCTAAGCTTAGCCCGCTATGTACATCGACTGCGATGCAAGCTGGACCAGGCCATTGCCTGTGTTGAATACGAGAATGAATGTATAAACTCCAGGCTGGCCGTACACTGCCGAGTTTATGTTCGCGCCGACGTTAAACTGGCCCGGGTATTCAGGCCGCCAGTACAGGGCCTCTATGTTCCTAGCGCCATCCACCTTATTGTCCGGCCGGGTTATTATGGCGGCAAGCCTGCCGTAACCGTAGCTTTCATTGTGCATCCTGAGCTGGGCTGGGCTCAGCCTCCTTTCCCACTCATCATGCCTGACTTCTATGTGGTTGAGCATTCCAAGTTCTGTTGACCCTGAAAGGCTTACCTTGTAGTCCGTGTATGCGATTCGCCTGTCCCATTTCACCTGGTCGGCTTCATAAAGCTCCACGTACGCCATTGACCTGTTGTCATACGCTAGGCCTATGCTTACGTTGGTGTTGAGCGGGTTTAGCATCCTGTTCTTCTGCTCCCATTTGTGCACGTCGCTGTACAGAAGCAGCCAGTCATGCAGCCTTCCAACCCCTTCAGCGGGCTCCATTCTGGCCGATGTCACAAAGCCCACATTTTCCTCTGATATTCCCCTGCCTCCTGCCAGCGTGTAGCGCATGTACGGCTTAAGCCCGTTCCTGTCCCAGTGGGAAAGGTATCTTTCCCTCAGCATCTCCTCTGCGTGCATCTGCGCCGCAGAGTTGTTCGCCAAGCTAAGGATGGACAGGTTTCTTGAGCCGCGCTCTGCGTTTATTAGTTCCAGCGCTTGCTGCCTTAGCGTCTGAAGGTCAGGGCTTTCCTGCCCGGCCTCAGGAACCAGCTTTGAAAAGTCAGTTTCATTTGCCAGTGTATCATTTGCAGGGGTATCATTGGCCAATCTATTGTTGGACAAAGATTCATTCGCGACATTGGCCTGCTCCAGTGGTTCAAGTGGTTGGGTAGTTTCAAGGGTGCAGCATTCAAACGTCCAGTTCTTGTGCACAGCTGACATGCTGCTGCAGCCATAAAGCGCGAGCAGCATAACCAGCAATATCTGACGCATCCCTCCAAGAGCCTGCTGCCGGATAAAAGGGTTTCTTAATAAATTATAAGGGGATTCTCCGGAAATCTTTCAGAAAATCCGGAAAAAACCACTGGACACTGGACAGGCGCCTGGACAGGGTTTAAATACTTGACTCTTGACTTGAAAAAGAGAAAAAGCGGCCGCATAACCCGGTCGCAGATGATTAACACCCACGATTTGGATGGGCCTTTCAATATATAAAACTTATGCCGCGGTCGCACAACGGTGGTGCGGGTGATTAACACCCACCTGTCCGAAAGGATGTCTGGGTTCGAAACCATTCTGGGCGAAA
>JACQPB010000045.1 GCA_016202305.1 Candidatus Iainarchaeum sp.
CTACAATTGCTCAGAGCAGCACACCAACTTTTTTGGTTCATCAAAAAATGGGCTAACCAACCCATTTTTAGCCAAACCTGAAAAACCACCAACCGCAAATGTCAGGAGTCCCAAATCACTTACAACCCACCAAAATAATATACAACATCCGCACTATTCTACGCCATGAGGAAAAGGCCCAAAGTCGACATCCGCCCGTGGGGGAAGTTCGAGGAATACGCCACGAACGAAAAGGTGACGGTCAAGATAATAACCGTGAAGAAGGGCGGAATACTCTCGCTGCAATCCCACGAAAAAAGGAAGGAGCTCTGGGTGGCACTGGACGACGGCCTCACCGCGCAGATATCCGGAAAGAGCACGAAGCTGAAGAAAGGCCAGATGATAACCGTGCCGAAAAAAGCGAAGCACAGGATAAGGGCATCGCGCGACGCCCGCTTCCTGGAAGTATCTTTCGGGAATTTTGACGAAGGCGACATAGTGCGCTATCAGGACGTTTACGGCAGGGCCTAGTAATAGTATGGCAGGAAAAAATCAGTAAGCGACGAATACAGTATGAGCTCTGATGAAATCCCGAACACTGTGCTCAGGAAAATGAACCGCATGGCCCTCAGCCACTTGACATGGTAGAGAAACCTGAACCATAATATATATCCGATGAAAAGCACTATCGGAGAATAGTCGTAGAAGGAAAACTGAGATTGTACAATGTGAAGCCAGCTGAGCCTGCCGAGGACAAAAATGAATGTCCTTTGCAGGCTTGCGTACTTGTTGCCGAAAATGGACGTCAGGAAAAAGAAAATCACCGTGCCGGTGAATATCGGCACTATGACAGGCACATAGAATGGCGCGGCCATGAATAGCAAGAGGCGCTGGCAAGGAAAAATGTTAGTTGTGGTGCTATACAACAACAATTAAATATATAGCCATGCATTAGTACAGTATGATAGAAGCCACGCTGGAAAGGCTTGGGTTTTCCCCATCGGAGACAAAAGTGTACCTGCATCTTCTCAGGTCTGGGAGCGGTTATGCGAACAGCATAAGCGCCGCGACTCACATCAACCGCACAAATGTTTACGAGGCACTGGACAGACTCATTGCAAAAGGCGCTGTTTCCTTTGTCTCGAAGAACAAGGTGAAGTCCTTCCAGGCAAAGCCACCGGAACACCTGAAAGTCCTGGTTGAGGAAAAGGAGGCGGATGTGGAAAGGACGAGGCGAGCCTTGCTGAAGGACATTATCGAACTGAAAAAATCAGCGCCGAAGGTGAAAGAAAGCCTTGAGGCAGGAATTTTTGTGGGGAGGAAGGCCCTCAAATCCATCTTCGAGGAAATGCTCGATGCCGGAGAGCCTCTGAGCTTTCTTGCCGCGAACCTGCAGTTCCGGTATTTTTTCGGCGCTTATTTCTGGCAGTGGCACAAAAAGAGGGCAAGTCTCGGCATAATCCAGAGGACAATATTCCCTGAAAGCGTGAGGAAGGATGTTAAGCCGCCTGAGCTATGGGAGAGGAAATTCGTCGGAAATGGATACACTAGCCCAACGACCACCATAGTTTACGGGGATAACTGCCTCTTCATACAGTGGACAAAGGAGCCGCTCGCAATAAAAATAGAGAATGCGGGGATAGCGCGCTCGCACCAGAACTACTTCAATGCACTGTGGAAAATGGCGAAAGAATGAAGCCGCGGAATGACTAGAACATCCCCTTCGCGACCTTCTTGGCCTTGCGCAGGCACTTGACATGGAAATACTTGCCGGCCCACTTCTTGTCCGTGCCACCCTTGCTGCAGAGCGAGCATTGCTCGTCGTACTTGCCTTGAGGTGCGGCCACTTCCTCTGCCGCTTCCCCCTCACCCTTATTGCCCTTCCCCAGAATGTTGCCAAGAAAACCCATCACACCACGAACCTTAGCCTGGCCCCTTTCACGACATCGCCTTTCTGCACCCCTGAAAGCACGAAACCTATGCTCATGCCCACGCCAGCGGAATTCAGCTTCTGATGGTGCGCCTCAATGCTTTTCACGTCGGCCTGCCTGCCATTCAGCGTGCATTTCATTCCGGGGACGAGCGTGCCTTCCGCCACATTTCCGACAGGGACTATTCCGATGCCGGCAATGAAATAAACGTCAGTGACATCTACGACCGCGAAACCTGAAGCGGCTGTGGAATCCGCACTGGATGCCTGCCGCTTCGCGTCAAACTCGTCCTGCGCGGTTTTTTCCTTCCCAAAAAGCCCGCCAAGAATGCCCAAGAAACCACCTGCCAACGCCAGTGATGATTTGGGATTAAGCATATTTAATCCTTTCCAGGCCTAATTCTGCAATGATAGTCGGCGTAGTGGGAAAGCCTTCTTCCGGCAAGAGCACCTTCTTCAATGCGGCCACGATGCTAGACGTGCCCATGGCCTCGTACCCGTTCACCACGATAGAGGCCAACAAGGGCGTGGGCTTCGTGCGCGTGGAATGCGTTGACAAGGATTTCAACGTGCAGTGCAACCCGCGCACGGGCTTCTGCCATGACCACGTGCGCTACGTGCCTGTGGAGATGGTTGATGTCGCGGGCCTCGTCCCGGGAGCGCACGAAGGGAAGGGCATGGGCAACCAGTTCCTCTCCGACCTCGCGCGCGCGGACATACTGATACATGTGGTGGACGCTTCAGGCTCTACTAACGAGAAGGGCGACGCAGTGCCTGCGGGCAGCTACGACCCCGCAAAGGACGTCGAGTTCCTCGAGGAGGAAATAGACCTCTGGTTCTTCGGCATAATAGAGAAGAACTGGGGGAAGTTCGCGCGCAACCCGCACGAATCAAAGGCCAAGATGATAACAGCGGTAACGCAGAACCTGTCAGGCGTCGGCGCGACAGAGGCGCACGTGGAAAGTGCGATGATGGACACGCGCCTCATCGAAAAGAGGCTCGCTATGTGGACCGAGCAGGAAAAGAGGGAATTCGCGAGGAAGTTCCGGGAAAAATCCAAGCCCATCATAATAGCCGCTAACAAGATGGACCTGCCGAACGCGAAGGAAAACGTCGAAAACCTCATGAAGAGATTCCCAGGCAAGATGGTAATACCGTGCAGCGGAATCGCAGAGCTGACGCTCAAGCGCGCCGCGAAGGACGGCGCTATAGACTATGTCCAGGGAGCCGGCGGCTTCACGGCCACGAAGGAGCTGAGCGACAAGCAGAAGCAGGGCCTCGGATACATCCGCAAAAACGTGCTGGAAAAATTCGGCACGACCGGCGTGCAGGAAGTCCTCGAAACAGCCGTGTTCAAGGCGCTGAAATACATCGCAATCTTCCCCGGCGGGACAAAGGGCCTCACCGACTCGCAAGGCCGGGTCTTGCCTGACTGCTTCCTCATGCCGCCTGGCACTACATCCCTCGACTTCGCATTCAGGCTGCACACGGACTTCGGAAACCACTTCATCCGCGCAATCAACGTCAGGACAAAACTCATGGTGGGAAAGGAGCACAAGCTCGAAAACCGCGACGTCATAGAGATAGTGCACTCCGCCTGAATGGCCGGCTTCCAATAATGCACCTAGAGATAAATCATGTTCATCTCGTTCCAGAACGCTGCAAAGAAGAACAACACCCCGAACGGAGTGAACATGGCGTCCGAAAACATTCCGAATCCTATGGATTGCAGTAGGACGGCCAGCGAGAAAAACGCTATTGTGAGGTTGAGCGCCTTGAGGAAGAAACCCATGCAATCACGCACCAATGAACAGGTTGAAGAAAAGTATTGAGCCGAAGAACACGAACTCCTCCACCCACACGAGCCTTTTCGCCAGCGCAGGCGTGGTTTCAGCGAACTTGAGCGCCGAGAGCTCAATGATGTAATACAGCGGCAGGAACGGCCCGGCCAGTTCCCCGAGGCCCATGAAAGGCAGGAGCGACGCAAAGAACAGCACCGCAAGGGTTACGTGCAAAAATGCGCGAAGCGGCCTTTTGCCGCCAAAGAACAAGTAGCTGACGGCGACAAACATGAAGAGCCAAAGTAGGTTGCCGATGGCTGCATCTATGAGCCAGCCAAGGTCAAGGGCGGCTGCATGCACAAGTATGTCCCATACCATAACAAACATGCGTTTTTGCAGTATAAGTAACAATTCACCCAAAAATTGGCATTATACAAATATTTTTATATAAGTTTAACTAAAGTGCAATAAAATGACTCCAAAAATAGACAAAATAGATAAGAAAATCCTTTATTACTTGACCGGTAACGCAAGGCTCTCATACACCACAATTTCCGCCAATGTAGGGCTTTCGAGGGAATCCGTCAAGCTGCGCATTGAAAACATGCTCCGGGAAAGGACAATACTGTCATTTCCGGTCCAAAGCCTGCACCCATACTTCGGCCTGGAGTTCTACAACTTCTACATAAGTTTCGCCAGGCTTGACGCGCAACGCCACAGGCAATACGAGACTTACATAAAAAAGCACCCAAGCGTCATGTGGAGCAACCGCTGCCTCGGAAGATGGGACTACGCGACAATAGTGCTCGTGAAGGACAACTACGACCTCGCGAACATAATCTCGGAATTCAAGGAAAAATTCCGCGGATTCATAAAAGACACTGAATACGATGCGGTGCTCTACGAATACGTGTACACGAACCGCGTGAAGTCATTCTTCAATGACACTGACACGAAGCCGCTCCGCATCTCAAGGGATGACTCATCTTTCTACAAGCTCCTCGAGAACAGGCCCACGGGAGTCCTCAAGCAGAGAATCAGGACAACACTCGATAGGACAGACGTGCAGGTCCTGGAAATGCTCTCCGCAAACTGCAGGGCCACGATACACGAAATCGCCGAAAGCACCGGCATCGGATACGAGAACGTCAGGTACAGGATGAAAAGGATGATAGAAAGGAATGTCATCGTCGCATTCTGGGCAGCCATAAACTATGACGCCTTCGGCCTGCACTGGTACAGGGTCAGGATGAGAACCAACATGATGACCGAGGAAGAAGAAAAAAAGCTCACGTCATTCCTACAAGGCCACCAGAGCATCTTCTGGTCTGCACGCTCAGTCGGAAAAGTGGACCTGCACATAGACCTGAGGGTGGAGGACAACAACCAACTCAACGATTTCCTCCAGCGGTTCAACACCGAATTCGAGAGCCTCGTAACAGACTACGAAACTCTCATAATGACGCAGGAACTGGACCACAACAACTTCACGAAAAAGATTTACGAAATGGCCGAATGAAAAAACAAAAAAATCACTTGCGATAAACCCTTTCAAGCCACCAGCCCTTCGCAAAAGGCATGACCGACATTGAAACCGAGAAGGCGAAAGTCGGCACGAGGGCATTGAAGAAAGGGTTCGGGTCATGGATGCTGAGCATGAGGGCAACAATCACAGCATAAGTCAGCACCGCTACAATCCCGCGCCGCGTCCAGCTCAGCTCCCATGCCTTGTCGGCCTCGACACGCACATTGCGCGCAAGGATTGAATCGACTTTTTCTTCAAGGGAAGGCAATGTACCGCCTCATAGCAGTAGTATAATCTCCAAAAGCTTTTATTTGCCTTGCTGCAGTATGTTCACATGGGGCTTCCGGCAAACCTCAGCGAATCTTTTTCCTACAACTATGCACTGTTGAAGCCTGCGGAGATTGTCTACAAAAACGAGAAAATCGGGGAAGTCAATTCCCTTTTCCTAAAAAATTTATTGACAATCGGAGGCAAAACATTTCACTTCAGGTACACAAATCTCTTTTCCTTCGACAGAGGAGCGGAAATTGCAGATGAAAGCGGGCACGTCACTGCGAGCATTATGATTAAGCAGGTACTGTCCGAGATAGTCAAATTGAATTTTCCGGAAACCAAGATAACCATAGGAAACAAAGTATTTGCCAGGACAGGCACAAGCATCCCGCAGGTTCTGTCGGACATTGCCGCAAAAGGGAGCCATGTAGGAGTGTACGTAAATGATTCGAGCAAAAACCCGGCCTTCGCATCATACAAACAGCTCGAGAATTTGTTAAAAGTAAACTGCCACTACGACCCTGCCGAGTTGTCCTTGCAGGAATCGGTTTTCTTTGCCGTCCTTGTAATTAAACTCTTTTACGAAGGAACACACTCAAGATAGCCCCGCCCGGATTCGAACCGGAGTCCCAGGCTCCAAAGGCCTGTGTCCTTGGCCACTAGACGACGGGGCTGTTGCTTAATGGAAAGGGCGGGCAAGGTTTTTTAACGGAAAGCCGAGAAACGATGAACACTTTGCAACGCCAAATTATGATTGGAAAGTGATTTGAGAGCGTTTAAAAGGATTTGCAGGTAAAAGTCATTGATAGCCTCAAATTGGCTATTAAATAGGTTTTAGGGAGTGTGGCTCAGTGGTAGAGCATCGCTCTGATAAGGCGAGGGTCGCAGGTTCGATTCCTGCCATTCCCATTTTCATTTAAGATAAGAGTTGATTGCCTCCATTAATTTCCTCTGTTTGTTCAGGCTTATGAAACCGATTCTTTCGTAGAATTTTATCAGGTTTTCTTTCCCCGTTATTTTCAGCTCGTAATATTTTCCTTTATAGGGACCGTGAAAGTTGCATTCAATTTCAAAACATTTTAGTAACTCAATCAACTCAAGCACCCCGTTTTTATTTATCAGCATCATGCTGATTGCACGGTCAAAGCACTTTTTGTGTGGAACAAATATGACGCTCCCTTCATCATCAAAGAAAGACTGAAGGTAACTGGCTTTTGTTTTTTCGCTTCCTATTTTGACAAAATATGGAACTTCCCAGTCTATTGAGTAAAACTTCAATCCTTCCAGAAATTTCGCTACGCTCTTATTTGAAAACCCTACATAAAAAATGTTCCGGCGTTTGGAAATTTTCTGGTTTTTTAGCCTAAATAATTTTTGCACAAGGTCACAAAACTCGAAGATTAAGTGAATATTCGTATTGACATATGAAAATGTATTGGTATTTTTTGGTTGGCAACCATCTGCCTGAACATGAGCTATGAATTTTGCCAAATTTTCATGCAAACCGTTTCCTTCCTGTTTTTCTATAGGGTAATATTCGTCCACTCTATGTATTGGCAGAATTTTTTGTTTAATCTTCGGTTCATGAAACATTAACAATATCCCGTTCTTTATGTCAGCCCTGTGCAGATTCTTCAGCCTTTTTATTTCCCTTATTTTGGCAAAATATGCGGCCTTGTCTTCAATGAGGGCAGAGGTGGCGTACCCACCTTTCCGCGCGCCCCAGTTAATCGGAAGTCTTTTCTCTATAAAATTTTCAAACTGTCTTGCGGACACGTCAATGGCGGCCAATTTATTGAAAGTGGAGAGGCGAACATTATTCCTTTCGTGAAAATAACCCCTCACAGTTGTTTTTGAAATACCAAGAGTTTGCCCCAAGCGGAGCTGGGTGAAGCCGTGCGCCTCAAAGAAATACGTAAACAGGGCCCTCTGTTTCCCTTTGGCAAACTCGAGCCTGCAGTCCTTGAACTCTTCGGAAACTGTAATAGTTCTTCCTTCCATTTCCCCACCTACAGAACCGTGTTTTTGTGATTTAAGAACCTCGGCAGGGGGCTCGTTGCCGGTGCGGCAGAGGGGATTCATTTTGAACCCCTCTTCATTGCCTTGAGTATTTCCTGAAGGGTCATGCCGCCGTCGAATGGGTTGCCCCTCTGCGAAACCTTTGTTTGATACCAAAAACTCATCTTCAATCACCTCCAGCGCGGAAAACGAGTTTTTTCCGGAAGACGTCTTGCGGCTTTTGGAGGCATTAAATCCTTTCGGGCTCCGCAGAGGACGAAAGGTTTAAGCCGAGAAAAGCCGAGTCGGAGGAAAAAACTCGCGCGCTGGAGCTGGATGGCCACCGCAACCCAGAATAAGGGCAACAGCGCCAATATTGCGGTGCGCATGAATTTCCCAAGGGCCACGTTCGCAATCATCGCCGCGCTCGTCCTCGCACACGCGGCCCTTTCTGGCGGATTCCTTTTCCAGAAGTCAGAGAACGTGTCTGCGCTGGGCTTTTCCCTCGACAAGCCCCTGAACGTTCTCCCATACAATTTCGTGCACGTGGATTACACGCACCTCATAATGAACCTCGCAGTGATAGCCGCGGCCGGCCTTGTATTGGAAGGAATCCTCGGCAGGCGCCACGTTCTTGCGCTCTTCTTCCTCGGCTCCGCTGTTTCCGCCTTCCTGTTCGCGCTCTACAGCCCCGAATACGCCGTCGTGGGCTCGAGCGCCGGCGCCATAGCAATGCTGGGCGCGGCATTCTCGCTCGACACGAGGAAAGCTGCCGCATTCACCGCCGCCGCCCTTGTTGCCGGAACGCTGCTCGTTTCTGCCGGAGCTTACTATGTGGAGCGCACCCAGGAAAGCCTCTCGGACGGCATAGTTGCCCTTGAGTCGCAAAGGCAGCAGGCAATAGCGGGCAACGACATGCCCGCGGCGCGTGAAGCGGAGGCGCGCATATCGGAGAGCAGGAAAAGCATGGAGGAAATGGATGCCGGCATAAGGCTGAACAGCTCAATCCCGCCGAGTTCCGAGATACATGTTTTCGCTTCGCTGTTCGGCGTCATGTATGCCTACGTTTTCAGCCGCAAGGCACTTGAGAAAAATTCCGCATGGCTGATGGCCATGCCCGCGAGGGCGCAAAAGGCGCTCGGCATGAAATAAGGGCAAGGGCACAATACCCGTAATAGCCATAATAGCCGTAACAACCACAACAACCGGAACGACCACAACAACCGGAATAACCATAACAACCGGAATAGCCGGGAAAGCCGCCAGGCCATAATCCGCACTTGTGCATTTGCCCAATTATCATTATAAATACTGTGCAGCCAATAATGGCATGGAGATGTCGGCGCTCGACACGAGGATACTGAAGCACTGCCTCGAGCACGGCGTGCTGGCCTCCGAAAGGGACATGGCCGCGAAGCTCCGCATAAGCCCCTCGACATTCTCCTTCAAAATGCGCAGGTTTGAGGACAAGGGCATAATCACGGCTTACAAGTACAGGGTGGACTACGCGAAAATAGGCCTTCACCAGATGGCATGGGGCTTCTACAGGCTGCACTTCGGCAGGCTTACCCCGAAAGACGCGATGGCCAAACTGCTTGAATACCCGCAGGTGCATGTGTGCCTATTCACTACAGGCGAGAACAACCTCGCCATAAAGGCATATTCCGACAGCCGCAAGTCCATGGAGGAATTCTTCGCCAGCGTGAAAAAGGATTTCCGCGGAGCGCTCGGCTTCGGGAACGCGTGCTTCGTGAAGAGGCAGGTCAAGGGCCACAACCAGCCCATGGACGACGCCGCGCCACAAACGGCCGTCGACGAAACCGATTTCAGGATACTCTCGCAGAAAATGCTCAACCCGGAGATGCCCCTGCGCGAGGTCGCGAAAAAACTCAGGATGCACAGGAACACGGCTATGAAGAGGTGGGCGAGGATGATAGAGGACAAGGTCGTGATGAAGAAGACGCCCATAATAAACCCTGACTTCCACAGGGAAATAGGCATATACCTGATGGCCGTGAACCTCTTCAGCACCCGAAGGCCGGCTGAAAGGCTGGCGCAATCACTCTCGGCGCTGAATGAAGTGCACGAACTCGACATCCTCGATGACGGTAAGGGCGGCGAGCATTCACTCCTCGCTGTCCTGCGCACCGCGGACATTGACGAATATTACAGGCTCGCGGGAAGGCTCTATTCTGACAGAAAATATTCGCAGGAAACCAGCAACATGAAATCCAAGATAATCATAACGAGCGACTCCAGGAGGCACAGCTACCTCAAGGACATAGGGTTCGGGGAACTCGCGGGAAAATGATTATGATTGCACGGCCTCCTCGCCCCCTGAAAGCAGCGCCCTTACCCTGAGCGCGGCAGGCGTCGCGGCGAGGCCGCCTTTCGATGTCTCGCGAAGCTCGGGGGGCAGCCTGCGCCCTATGCGATACATTGCGTCTACCACCTGCGGAAAAGGTATCGCGCTTTCAATGCCGTTCAGGGCCATGTCAGCGGCAGCAAACGCGTTAGCCGCCCCAATCGCATTGCGCTTTATGCACGGAACCTCCACGAGGCCCGCCACCGGGTCGCACACGAGGCCGAGGTAGCTCTTCAGGGAAATCGCCGCGGCATGAAGGGCCTCGTCTGCCGAGCCGCCGCAGAACTCCACTATGGAAGCGGACGCCATCGAGGCGGAAGCGCCTATCTCGGCGCCGCACCCGGCAACCGCCGCCGCAAAGGTCGCGCGCTCCGCAATGAACATCCCGACGCCCGAAGCCGTGAGCAGGCCATTCACGAGCTTGTCCTTGGAGCCATCGACCTCCTCGTTCAGGGCAAGCATCACGCCCGGAAGTATGCCGCAACTGCCAGCGGTCGGCGCCGCCACGATGACACCCATCGAAGCGTTGACCTCGGCCACCGCGAGCGAATATGCGATGGCCTTTCCGACAATCCGGCCTGTAAGAGTCGGCCTGCCTTCAGTTGCGGAAAAGAATTTCTTCGCGCTCCCCTGCACGAGGCCGCTGCGCGTCTTCATCGCCTCGCTGATGCCCTTCATGGCCGCGCCCCTCATCACGCCAGCCCTGCGCAGCATCTCCGCGCGCACATCTGCCTGCGAAACGCCCCTTGCCGAGCATTCATGCTCCAGCGAGACCTCATGGATAGGCCGACGCTCCTTCACGGCCCTTTCAAGCAGGTCCATGCGCCGCCACCGAGCCCAAGTCAACATCCCTGTATGAAACCATGCCGCCGCCGAGTGATTCGCCGGAGCCAGCGAAGAAGCCGAGAGTGGTTTCCGCGAATAGTTCCACGGAGTTTGGATGCCTGCCCGCATCATAAGCCCGCCTGAATACCACTTCCATGCCCCTGAGCCGCGCAAGGGAAAGCGCCTGTTTCATGACCTCGTCCTCCGTGGAAATCCCGAGCACGCCAGCGACGACCGCGACATTAGTGCCATGGCCCTCGCCGGTGTCCGCGAAGGAATTGAAGAGCGTGACCTCGAGGCGCAGGACCTTCCCTGAAACGCGCCTGCCGAACTCCAGGCCGAGCTTCTGCGCCCCGGCAGTGTGCGAGGAGCTCGGGCCCACCATGACCGGGCCGATGATGTCGAAGACGCTCAGCTGGCCCATATGGAATAGTTGCCTGTCCACGAAGATATATAGTTTGCTGGACAAAAGCACATCAACCTTTTTCTTTTCGCCTGCACGAAAAGAACCTTGCAATTATGGTGCGAGGCATAGTAAAACCTCCATGTTTTACCATGAAACGTTGAAGAAAAAGAAAAGTGGTGAATGTACCGCCCGCCGGGGAGTCACATCTCCTCCCACACTTCCACGAAATTATTCACCACTTCGTCCAGGAAGCTGCGCCTGTAGCCGACGAGCAGCGAGGCAATCCTGTCCTTGTCAACGACCTTGTAGTAAGTCCTCTTGCCGCGCCTCCACCTCTCTATATACCCTGATTCCGACAGCTTGTCAAGGTGCCACGAAGTCGTGGAAGGGCTCAGGGAAACGCCCGCCGAAATCGCATTGTTGTTGGCGAACCTCCGCTGCATCAGGAAAACTATTATCTTCCTCATGCTCTCCTGCCTCAGCAAAGACATCAAATCGGTTTCCCGGAAATCCTGGCGCACGAGGTAATAGCGCATGAACTTCGTCTCCTTCTCGGCCCGCACGAGATGCTTCTTGGCGAGGTAATCGAGGTGATACTGCAGCGCGCCTGTGGCGATGCCGACGCGCCTCTGTAGCTCGCGGAAATGCAGGCCGGGATTGCGGCTTATGGTATTGTAGAGCTTCTTCCTTACATCAAGCTGGAGGGCCTGCTCCAAGTTGTCATCCATCGCCACCACTATTTCTCCGCATCGCTGGCGAAAAACCTTGCCTGATTCTTCCTGTAGAATATGGCCACGAGAAGAGATGCGATTACCAGCAACTCGAAGACCGCGTCCGACGCGTCGGAGAGGAAATAGCCCGGAGAATACATCACGTCAGTTATCTTCACAAGCCACTTGAGGGCAAGAAGGCCGAACGCTACCGAGACAAGCAGGATTCTCCGCGACCCCGACTTGCGGTAAGCCAGCATGGATATTATGAAAACCGCCAGCGAGCACACCATGACAACGCCCTTTATGGGCAACTCGAAGTCCTTCGCAAAGCCAGTAACTGGCCTCAGGCCCTCCCAGAGTGATTCGGCAGCCGCGAAAGCGGAAAGCGCTGTTATGAATAACGGCAAAAGAAACCTTTTCATGCAACCACAATAGTGAACCAAAAAAAAGAAAAAAGGGAACAAAGGGAGGTGTGAGGTGAAAATGAGCCATTTGCCCCTTTTTCTATACAAAATGGCCACGGCCACTTATAAATGGATTTTGGTACAAGACTTATAATCCGTCTAGATAATGTACGGAAATGGGCTTATTTCAGGCGTTCCAGAATTACACCACCTGCAGGCGTCGTGGATAATTTGAAGTTCAAAAAGGGGTTTTGACGTTCAAGTTCAGCCAGTTCAGCTTTATACCCGAACCAGCTTATTCTAATAGAACCATGGTGCCTTAAAGACGGCCCGAGTTTTTCTACTAATTTCTTCAAAAATTTAATGTTCAGCTGCAATTGTTCATCTTTATTAAGACGTGCTCGTTGCTCTGCCCCAGGAAATCCCTTGGCGTAATCAGGAAAAAAGCTTTCAGGGACAAGTATGTGGTCATAAGAGTTTTCCGGATACCTGTGGTCCCACATGTCGGCTTTAGTTACTTTTATTTTTCCATTCTTCGCCGACAAAAATATTTTTTTCTTTAACCAAGGCATACTTCTTTTCCAATAGCCCTTATCGAGAATCTCATAATTTTCCGGCCTTAACTTTGTATGTGCAATAAGATAGTCCGCAAGTCTTCCGGTGCCGGCCCCAATTTCAAGAATTCTGGTGTCCGGCCGAAGAGAAGCAAAAAATGCCCGGTCTAGAATCACTCCGGTGTGCCTTGATGCGGGGGTTTGGGAGTAACTATGCAGCCGCCTAATTCTTGGAGGAATTTTCCTGATTAATGAAGACAAATGAGGATCATTTGCCGATGTTCTATTCGCAGCCATATGTGCGGCGTTTTGTGGTCGCATTTTGCTAGCCATTCTAATGTTATTGTGGTTCAAAGTTTAAATGGCTGGCGCAAGGTCGCCACTAAAAGAGCCCAAACCGACTCACACCGCAATTAACACCAGTTTTTGTCAAAATACCTATTTTTATAGTTTTTGGTGTTAATTGCTCTTATGTTCATTTCAAAACGGAAAATCGGAGGGAAAGCCTATTTTTACCTTGAGGACAGGGTGAACGGGAAACGCATCAGCATTTCGCTCGGCAGGAAGGAAAAAGTTCCGGCGGGCATTGAAAGTGCGTTTGATGAGCTAATCCGGAAAACGACACTGGAAAGGCTGAAAATTTCGCAGAAAAAGTTCAAAACAGGCATCTTATCCATTGGCGAACAATTGACGCTTGAGCGGCTGAAAGTCGATTACGGGCTTTTGCAGGATTTTTTCCCGCAAAGCTTTGAGTCATTCAAGGAAGACGAATTCGTAAGATATGCCCAAGGGAGCGCATCAGTCGAGGGGAATTCCCTCACAGAAAAGGAGGCCGCGCTTGTCCTGGGGAAAGGTGTGGCGGTTGCTGGAAAAAAAATCGAGGAAATCAGGGAAATAGAAAATATGAAGCTCGCGGCAGATGTTTCGGAAAAACTCAGGGAAGTGAACGAACGCGGCATAAAAAAAATCCATTCGGCAATCATGAGCGGTTTTGATGAAAAAACTCCCGGAGAATACAGGACCGGCCCGATGTTCATAACGGCATCGGAAGTCAGGCCGCCGCCAGCGGACAAAATAAGAAAAGAGATGAGCACGCTTTTCGGGTGGCTTGAAAAAAACACTGGAAAAATGCACCCCATCGAACTTGCCTCGGAGTTCCATGCGCGATTTGAGCAAATCCACCCGTTCAATGACGGGAATGGAAGAACTGGCAGGGAAATACTCAATACTATGTTAAGGCTTAATGATTACCCGCGGGCGATTATCAATCTTGAAAACAGGGAAAGTTACATAGCGCTGCTCGAAAGGGTGCAGATAAGCGGGGAATACGTAAAATTCTCGAAATTCATCTGCCTCTGCCTCGAAAAAAGGGCACAGGAAATAGGGAAAATAATCGCGGAAAACAAAAAGGCAATTCTCGAAAACCTTACCAAAAAAAGCATGACCCAATAGCACAGGCCATGACAGGAAAAATAGCATTGCCACAGCCACGAAAATATCGGCACTCTTCAAATTTATAAATCAAAGCCGGTACATCACCGATAAGTGCTATGAGTGATGTATGGCTTTGGAGCAACCAAACCCTTGCCGAGTTGGCATGAATCTTTAATAACTTGGATTTCGTTTATCTTTGCAGTATGGGGCGGATTCGGCAATTTTGGTCTGGAGTCACAAAAGTCTACCAAGGGTGGACCAAGCCTACCAAAAGGGAGGCTCGTGCATTCATGAGCGGCATAGCGGAGCAACATGGCAAAGAGCTTTTGGGCGAACTGCGAAGTCAGGCGGAACGGCAACAGCAAGATAACCCCAACCCAAGTTTCATCGAGCTTGTGGAACGCGCTTTGCCGACATTATAGCACTCCTTGAAAGTTTTGCGGTTTTTTGACCGAAAAATGGAAATACATCCTTGCACATTACACAATTCCGATTTTCATGCTTGAAGGGGATGAAACGGTTTTGCGCAACCTTGCACGGAACTGCAAGGATGCAA
>JACQPB010000047.1 GCA_016202305.1 Candidatus Iainarchaeum sp.
CATATCGTACCTTGCTGTATCAACCGGTTATTTATTTTCTTCCAATCCCTCTTCATCTGAAAACCATCTGCTCCTCCCCACGACAAGGAAGAGCAATGGTTTTCACCTACTTAAAAATAGCTAGTCATGCAACACAGCACCGGCGGACTTCTTTCAGGAACCCTTTTAAAGAAAACGCCGCACGAATACTGCATGGAAAGGGATTTACTTCACGCAATTCGCTGATTTTCCTATAGCCCCCTTTGCATACCAGTCCACAATAATGCAGGATTCTTCTGATGGCTGCGGTCGTCCAGTGGTTAGGATAGAGGCCTGTGGAGCCTTTGACCCGGGTTCAAATCCCGGCCGCGGCCTTCCGGCCATTTCCCCTTCTTTGCAGAAGAAAAGGAAAAAGGCCAATCAAAAAGAAAGGGACGAAAAGGGGTCATGATGGCTTTCCAGACAGTGAGAGGGATGCGCGACTTCCTGCCGGAGCAGGCGAGGAAGAAGCAGTTCATCGAGGACCTGTGCCGCAGGACTTTCGAGCGCTATGGATTCGAGCCTCTGCAGACGCCCATACTTGAGGATTTTGCCCTGCTTTCCGCGAAAGGCTCCGGCGGAGAGGCGATAAAGGACGAGATATACTACTTCAAGGACAAGGGCGAAAGAGAACTTGGCATGAGGTACGACCTGACCGTGCCGCTCGCCAGGATAGCTGCTGGCAACCCAAGCCTCCCGAAGCCGTTCAAGCGCTACTGTGTAGGGACGGTTTACCGCTATGACAGGCCGCAGGCGAAGAGGTACCGCGAGTTCACGCAGGCGGACTTTGACATACTCGGCTCGAAGAGCGTGCTCTCGGATTTCGAGATACTCAATGTCGCGTGCGACGTGATGCGCGCGCTCGGACTGGAATTCAAGGTGAAAGTGAACAACAGGAAAGTGCTCGAGGAACTCGCGAAGAAATGCAGCGTACAGGAAACGCAGGTGAAGGACACATTCAGGGCAATCGACAAGCTGGACAAGATAGGCGAAAAGGAAGTGAGGCGCGAACTCCGCGAGAAAGGCATCGATGACACAATACTCGGCATGATTTTCACCAACTCTTTTGACGATGTCAAGGCGGCACTTGGCGGAGCCGAATGCGTTGAGGAGCTCGGCTCGCTGCTCGATATGTGCGGCCGGAACGGCCTCGTGGAAGTGGCGTTCGACCTAAGCCTCGCGCGCGGCCTTGAGTATTACACCGGGATGGTGTTCGAGGTAGCCCTGGAAAGCGGGCCGAGCGTCTGCGGCGGCGGCAGGTATGACAGGCTTGCCGAGGCTTATGGCGGGCAGCCTACCCCGGCCCTCGGCGGCAGCTTCGGCATTGACAGGATTCTGGACACCATTGAAAAGGACATCGTGATGGGAAAAGGCACTGACATTTTCATCGCCGCAGCTTCGCCGGAAGGGCAATCCGAAGCCATCAAAATCGCCGCCCGGCTCAGGAAGGCAGGCACGGCCGTGGAAACGGACGTCATGGGCAGGAGCGTAAAAAATAACATTGATTACGCGAACAGGAGCGGCATAGGGTTCTTCGCAGCAATAGGTGAGGACGAGATAAAGCGAGGGACATTCAGGGTCAAGGAAATGTCATCCGGCAGGGAAATGGAGTTCAGGCTCGATGACACGGCCGCAATCACGGCATTGCTAAAAGGCTGAAAAAAACTGGTTTTTTAATTGTTTCCAGCCGCTAGATTTTAGATTTGGGCCGGTGTAGCATAGTGGTTGGTGCAGTCCGTTGGTAACGGACAGGTCGGGAGTTCAAATCTCCCCACCGGCTTGCATTCTATCAATAACCCCATTTGTTCGAAAAGCCTATTATTCCATGAATCCGGCTGCACGGAAACCCCATGGCTGACAATGCAGGAGGCCTGAATAAACCAAATGCATCCATTTATAACCCCTTGGAAGGGAGCATTCTTAGTTGCCAAAGTGGCGCGTATTCGCCGCGGAAGGCAACATATAGGCAAAAAAGGTGAAAAAGCGAATGCCATTCGGTGGAGACAGGCAGATGTATGATGCCGTTTGCTCGGATTGCGGACAACCTACCCAGGTTCCGTTCAAGCCGGCAGAGGGAAGGCCCGTATACTGCAGGAACTGCTATCAGAAGCACAAGAAGCCCTCGAATTACTGAGTACTTCCAGATATTCTGAAATTGCAAAACAAACTTTCAAGCAAATTCTTTTTTATTTTTTTCTTTTGCCTTGCCATGAGGCCGCTGAAAAGCCATAAATACAACATTCGCGCTAATCTGGACATGCATGACTCGCACATAGAGGATTTCGTGGCGCGCTACGTGAAGGACGGCGACGTTGTGAGCATCGGCACTTCAGAGCTCGGGGAGAGATTCGTCAAGAAACTTGCGCTAGCGCTGGAGCACGAACACATCCCCATAAACAAGGTGGAATTCGTGCCGACATCCATGAGGATGGCTACCATTGCCTCGAGCCTCGGCCTGCCATTTGCCGATATAAACGAACGCGAAATCGACGTGGCCATCGAGTTCGTGGACCAGGTGGACGAGGAATACAACTTCATCAAGAGGAACAGCGCCTCACTCGTGCGCGACAAGATGATTGCGCAGAGCGCAGGCATACTCGTGGCCATTGCAGACGAGCGAAACCTCGTGACGCGCCTTGTCGGAAGCATACCTTTCGAGGTGTCGACATTCGGCTGGAAGAGGACACTCAATCAGCTGGACGCCTTCGGGAAGGCCAGGAGGCGCGAAAGCGACAGCGTGCCGTTCAAGACCGAGACTGGCAATTACATCATAGACGTGATTGTGGACGGCGTGTTCAACTATGAGGAGCTGGAGTACGAGTCCAAGAACATTCCCGGCGTGCTAGAAACAGGGCTTTTCGTGGGCTTTGCGGACAAGATAATACTCCACGGAAGGCAGATAAGGGCCATGAGCAGGACAGAGTACAAGTAAGGTCCGAAAGCCATGCGAAAAAAAACAGATACGATTTCGGGGCAAGAAGAACAGAATATCCAAAACCACACCACTGCCAATTCAGCCAACCATTGAAAATGACTGGTTTCTTGGCAAAGAACTATAAAAGTTCGCGGGGAAGAATCCTAAGTAGAATTGCTATGTCGGCGTAACTCAGCCTGGTAGAGTGACGGTTTCATAAGCCGTTTGTCGGAGGTTCAAATCCTCCCGCCGACATTTATTTAGGATCTCTTCCAGAACTTCTTGTTTTGTTTTCCCTACATAATGACCTTTGGACACTATCCCAAAACCGAAACCTAGTTTTTTGGAAAAATCTTTAAGTGATTGCTTTCTCACTCTCAAAACCGAAACGCCGGTGATTTTGTCAACATAACTAGTACAGTCAATTCCCATTGATTTGTGCATTTCCATCAAATCAATAATCATTTGCCTGCTCTTTGAACTGCCAGTCAAATTGCCTCTAGCACTTATGCTCCCCTCATCACTCCAGAAAGCTTTTAGAAATTCGGCTTGTATTTCATTGTTGCAAGAATTTTTAATTTCTTTAGGCACACCTACGCCTTCACTTGTGCTAAAAGATGAAGAAATCAAGGCAAGGTTTTCGTAGGCAGCCTTTGAACCGAATTCTACCTGGTAAATCATAACATTGACCCCTTTTCTTGAGTATATTTTTCGTGACTCGAGACCATACACTTCATTTACCAAGTTTATGAAGTTTTCAACAGAAGCCTTTGACGCGTTTGTATAGCAAAATTTTCTGATTGAACCATACTTTAGAACGGACCCGTCAAAAAACAAATGACCCAACATACGAACCTTGGTAGCAGTGAGGAAACTATCTTTGATTTGCTGAACATGACTAAATTTTGAAACAAATTTCCTCTGTGATTCGGCAACTAGATTTTCGAGCCGTTGTAATTTGGCACTTGTTAGAGGAACATCGAAAGAATGGTAATGAATAGTTGATTTACTTAATCCGAGCTTTAGAGAAATTTCATTAAAACTAAATCCGTCTTTTCTAAGAGCACGAATTTTTTCTATTAATTCAGTTTTCAAACGAGGCATGACACTCTTATGAATTCAGTATATATCTGGTTTTGCAGACCTCATTGCCGGTGCGAAATCTTATTCCGCCACAATGACAGTTCCTCCTCTTTTCGGCAAAAACGCTTCACTTCTTGTCCGCCGACAGGCTCACGTTCAGGACATACACGAACGCCCCTACATAACAGACAAAGAAGCCGAAAAGCGTGAAAGTAAGGTCCTTCATCACCACGCCCGTGGAGATGTCAAGGAACAGCAGGAACATCTGAAGCACGAATGCCCAGAACAGGGCCTTTACAGCGACACCGAAGTACATAGCATATCACGTCATGAACGCAACTACCGCCACCACGAACCAGAAGCTCAGCACCCACGCTAGGGGTATGTGCTTGCCCCAGTCCCTGGTGTTCTGCAGGAACAGGAGCATCGGAACCCTGAGCATGTAAAGCAGCCCGAGGCCGAATGCGGTGTATATACCGAAGCCCGTGAGCTTGAATATGTCCTGGGAAGTCAGGACAAGGAGCGAGAAAATGACGCCATTCCTTATGGCATGCTTCCCGTCAGTGAAGATGTATCCTGCCGTGAGGAAGAAGAAAACCCACGAAAGATTGTTCATGATGACTCCTACCAAGAACACGACATCGAGGTTCACCATTGCGTTGAGGATTTCAAGGAAGCCCATGCCATCACGTGTAGTCGAATATGAACTCCATCACGAAGAGGAAAAGGAAGAAGAATATGCCGACGTCCTGGAAAGCCGTGGCAGGCAGCGTGCCCGGGAACTGCATTTCGAGAAACATGGCTATGAACATGTACGCTGCACCAGCGTAAAGCCCTTTCACTGCCAAGCCAAAGTAACCCATTGTTTCACCCGAAAAACGCCACATATAATAGTATGCCGAAAGCCACTACTGTCCAGACCTGATAGAGGTACTTCTTGAGGAAAGGTATCGAATCCGCCGACCCATACACCACTATCCTGAGAACTATCCAGATTGCACCGCCCGCAAACGCCCACCCGAGGCCCGTGTAGTGAACGAAGTCAAGGAACGCCCAGAGGTACACCGTGAGGAGCAGGAAATAATATACCGTCCTTTTGCCGTCATAAAGAATGTATATTATGGCGTAAAACATCATTATCCAGAAAAGATTTGACAACACTATGTGTACGAAGAACCCAGCATCAAGGGCCAGCAATGCCTGCACCGCTTCAAGGAATACCATTCAAATACGCCCCGCCTGGTTCCCTGCAAAGGTGAAAGGGCGCTGACGCAGAGCCGCAAAGCGGCACTGCAAACGGAAGATGCCCATGGCTATGCGCAATCTTAATAGCTTGGGAAAGCAAGGCCACACAATAGCCACGGCATATCCGTTTTCCATCGCCCTTTCACCCCCGCACGAATAGGGGTTTTCTGAAGTGCCCCACACACTCTTCGTATAGGAAGCAGAAGTCGCGGCAAAGCCGAGGCTAGGCAAAAACTGCGCTGCCGCTATGGCTTGGCCAGCCTGAATAGTGCTAGGCATAAACCTTGCTTCCCGCATATATTGGCGCAAACCCAGTATATTAAGTTAATTATTTCACTTTAAAAAGTTATTATATGGGTTTTTGGCTGCCCCTCCACAAAAACGGCAGAAAAAGCCAAAAAGCCCTTGAAAAGGCATTTAAAGGATTAGGCTATAGGTTACAATGAGGAACAGGCCCCGATCGTCTAGCCCGGTTAAATTGAAACTGTTATATTTGTAATAGTTTTGATGCCGTTAGGACACTGCCCTCTCACGGCAGTAGCACGGGTTCAAATCCCGTTCGGGGCACGTGCTTTTCCTTCGGCAAAGCTAGACTTGCCGGGGGAAGTTTATGCCGTGCAATTACCACATAACCTGGAATTGCCAGAAGAAGCGGGTTATAGCATCTCGACGCCTTCAAGCCCTTTGAAGTCTCGGTCGCTTGTCACAAGCATGGCGCCATTTAGCTTGGCCGCCGCGTAAATAAGCGCGTCTGCCATGGAAAGGCCTCTCTTCAGGCTTATGTTTGCGGCATAAATCGCGAGGCCGGAATCAAACGGCATGAAAGAAGTGCGGTCAAGCAGCTGTGAAACAAACCTATCCGCCCTTGTTTCACCGAGGCTCATCTTGGCTTTTTTGAAGACCTCGTAAACTATAATTGCATTGGTGAGCAACCGGCTTTTGTCAAGCTTATTTACGTAAGCCCTGCACTTTTCCGCACTCTGGCCACCAGCGAAGTAATTGAGCCATGCGCTCGAGTCAACCAAAACGTTCAGTGTGGTCACGTATACCCTTCCAAGAAAAGCCTTTGAGTTCTGGGAACAGCCCCTCTGCCTCATTAATGCCGCCTATCTTGACCAATTCAATTGAATCGCCTTTGTCGAGAAGGAATATTTTATCACCCGGCCTCAGCTTGTGGAGTTCGCGGGTTTGCTTAGGTATGACAATCTGGAACTTTCTGGAAAGAGTGACAGTAGCCATTTTAACCACTGTTAAGAAGAGCGCACGATAATAATAAATATCTTACGTTTATCATATCGATAAACAACCAGTAAGACAGAAAAATTGGACAGAACCTGGAAAAAAATCATTTTTTAAACAGCCATGCAGATATGGGTATTATGGGCCTTTTCGAGATTTTACTTGTCCTGTTTTTCCCGGCCATAATTTTCTTCGGAATACTCCTTCTTGCCGGAATACGCATAATCAACCAGTGGGAAACAGGCGTAAGGTTCAGGCTCGGCCGCTACAAGGACACGCTTGAACCGGGGCTGAGGTTCATAATCCCGATTCTTGACGGCATCAAGCGAGTGGACATGAGGCTTCTCACAATCGACATACCGCGCCAGCAGGTGATAACAAAGGACAATGTGCCTGTGACCATCAACGGAGTCGTCTACTTCAAGGTCGTTGACGCGGCAACCGCAATCATCAAGGTGCAGGACTACATCTATGCGGTTTCGCAGTACGCCCAGACAGCGCTGCGCGACGTTGCGGGCGGAATGACGCTCGACCAGGTGCTTGGAGAGCGCGAAAACATCGGCAAGGACATCGAAAAAATAGTGGAGGAAGCCTCGAAGAACTGGGGCATCGAGATAACAGACATCAAGCTGCAGGACATAGACATGCCGGAAGACCTCAAGAGGCTCATGTCAAGGCAGGCCAGCTCTGAAAGGGAGAAGCGCGCCACAATCATAAAGGCGGAGGGGGACAAGATGGCCGCCGAGAACCTCGCAAAGGCAGCCGAAACAATGATGAAGAGCCCCGGAGCCATGCAGTTGCGCACGCTCCAGACCATTGACGGCCTGGGGCCGACAGCGAGCAACACGGTCGTGCTCGCCGTGCCGGTAGACATGTTCGAACTCATCCGCAACATCAGCGGGGCAATAAAGAAGAAATGACGACTGGCCGCAAGCCACACAACGAATTTTGAATAAATCCGTGCTAAAGGCCGACAGAATTCTTTATCCGAATTATCACTTGTACGGCGCAATCACGCCGAAGAACTCGTCAGCGGTAATAGGCCCAAGCAGCTTGTCAGTGAAAAGGCACACCCCGCCATTAGGCCATGAATTCCACACGCCGGAGAAGCCCTTTTCCTTCACCATGCCGAAATAGTCCGCGACCTGCCTGAAGTGCACGAAACTCAGGTCAGCATAAGTCTTGTTTGAATCCTTGTGACGAAGCCCGTGGCAGAAAGGATAAAGCTTCGAATAGTCGTCAGGTTTCCTGTCGGAAACAAAAGGGAACAGCCTGCACTCAAGCGGCCTCTCCGAATAAATCGTGCAGCCGGAATTCCCGGAATCGTAAAAAGTGCATGAGCCATCTTCGCGACGCCTGAAAGCGAGCATCGGAAGGGCGAGGAAGAACTCCGGGATATGGCCGGCGTGCCCCGAAATCATATCCAGGAATTTGCGCGGGACAAGCGAACTGCTGACATTTATCCTGCTCCCCCCGTGCTCTGCAGGGAAAAGCTGGAGGAACAGCTGCATGTTCCGCGCAATGAAATCCCCCTCCTCGAGGCCCTTGAGAGATGCCTGCGCCGACACTTCACCCGGAAGAGAAATGATGTAATAGCGCTTGCAGCACTCGCCGCACCTCTGGCACTTGAAATCATACATAACAGTACACAACCGATTCCTGCCATGCAACCCTTGTGAACTACCAAGCCGCTGAAGCGCCATGGTTTTTTGCTTCATTGAACCGGCTTGCCCGATAAGGGTAGTGGACCGCTCTCTTGCAAGGGCCGGCACCCGGCCCATAAAGTTATTTGGAATACACCCTTTTATAAGCCCAAGGAGACGGTTCATTGCCGGTGCCGCCAACTACAAACAATATGTGAGTTTTACAAAACCCTAAAACCTATCTGCTCTCAAGTCATAGGCAGGTTAAAGCCAGCAGATTTCTCTCGAGGAAACGCTTTAAAGCAGTAAGAAAGCTGGATTATTAAGGCCGGAAAAAGCCATTCTTTGCCGGACGGCCTTTTCTTTAGGCCAAGCCACCCCACTGAAGTGGGAAAGTGATTGCCTCCGTGGCTCAGCGGCAGAGCAGCGGTTTTGTAATCCTGCAAAGGACAAACGAACCGCGGGTCGTGGGTTCGAATCCCACCGGAGGCTTATTCCCTCTTTTGAGCTATTTGGACATTTAAGCCACATCGCAGGAAAACTATTTATACCCCCCCACCCATTACTTTTAGCATGAAGAGCAAATTTGCGATTCCAGTAGTGCTTCTCCTGGCACTCGCCCTCTTCCTGAGCGGCTGCGGCGGAGTAACAGACATATCTTTTTGCGGCGACTTCACCTGCAACAAAACCAATGGAGAGGACAACAAAAACTCGCCCAGATACTGCCCCGGCGACTGCCCAGAAACACAACCCTACACCTGTACAAAAACCACAGGCCAAATATGCAGCACCGAATGCAGCCAAACCCAACTGAACGGAACAGGAACCTGCCCGGCATCACAAGTGTGCTGCAAGCAAGTCCCGGGAGATGATGGCGAAACGGGGGAACTTGACCTGCCTGATTTTTCAGCAACACTGCCGCAAGCATACGCGCTCTTTGAGTTCGAGGGGGATTTCAGGGACTCGAAAGGGAACCTGCAGGCGCAACCCATGGGCGATGCGCGCATTGCAAAGGACTATGACATTGCTTCTCAAACAGCTGACTTCGAGCAAAAATATGTGGCATCTTACATGTCCATACAGGCACCGCAGACGGAAAAGGACATGGCATATACAATCACAATGAGGGTGAAACCTGCAAACACTGAAAACCAGAGCGTATTCGCAAAAACCGACAGCGGGCAGGGTGCCTCGCCAAATTCTGGTCCGGGCTCTCTTGGGGCGCTTTCACACCAGCTAAGGATTGAAAACAGCGTGTTCGTGCACTACACATACGACGGAACTGGCAAAAAAGTCACGGGCACGACAAAAGTGGAAGAGGGCACATGGTACTTTGTGGCAATAACCGCAAAAAACAACGGCCAGATGAAACTCTACGTGAACGGGTTTGAAGAAGGCACAGCCCAGAGCATAGGAACGCTATGGCAAGCCGGAACCAGATATGAAATTGCGGCGCAATCGGCATACAGCATGGCAGGCTTCAACGGAAAAATAGACGACCTTGCAATATACAGGGAAGAATTCACTGAAGAACAGGCGTTCGGGGCGTATTACAAGAAATTGACAGAGCCATCACAAAGCGCTGCGTTCAAGAATACGCCCGTGTGCGGGGACAAGTTTTGCGGGCAGGGAGAAACTGAATCCTGCGCGGCGGATTGCACAACGCCAGCCGCAGATGATACTGCGCCCGGAGGCGAAACCGGAACATTCCCAGGGATTGGTGCTGCATTGCCATTGCTGCCGACGATAGCGGTGATACAAGAGGCAATCCCCGACCCATACAGGCCAGAATCGAACCAGCAATTCTACATCAAAGGAAAAGTCGCATGTGAGGGCGATTGCGCTGGAAAAAAAGCCAAGGTGTATAGCGACCCAAGCTACAAGCAGGCATATGGCATCGGCCTCTCCCCATCAGAAAACGCGAAAACCCACGCGCAGATAACCCTCTCAGGAAGCGGCGAGTTCACCCTAGGTCCCTACCAAACAGGCGGCCCGAGTATAGTGTGCGGAAGCGTGGTGGTCGAGCCGGAAAACGGTGAGGCGTACAGCATACCCGTGGAAATCGGCGTGAAGGCCACACAGCAATACTGCAACACTTACGGTAGCACAATGCCGGGCGGATGCGACAACTACGTCTCCGAATTCGAGGGGATATGCTTTGTTGAGCACTACCCGGAGAAGATAATAGAACTTGGCCCCTACACTTACAACGACCTTGAGCTTATCGCCCAACAGATTGCCGATGGCAGATATGATGGGACAGCACGCACAGAAGGGAAAAACGAAACGGAAAAACCGGAAATAGCGCTTTTCATTGAGCTCCCAAAGTTGCCCCCCATAAATGCTATACCGCCAGCAGTGCAGGCAATAGAGGCGGAGGCGGCAACCGTTGCCAAGTCTTTGAAAGAATACCAAAATTTGCTACTCAGGTATAATGGAGAGCTAGGGGATCTTATCGATGGCCCAGCTTCCAACATTAAATTTGTTATGGACATCACCCCTGAGCGATTTAAAGCGACCAAATCTGGCGCGCACAATTTATCCGACTATATTCATAGCAACACGCTTGAGATTAAAGCTTATGAACTTGAGAATGCTGAAGAATGGGTGCGGAAGGAATTGGGTGAGGTGAAAGAGAATCTCTCAAAAGCGCGAGCCGCAAATGACATGTATTACGTTAGACGGCTTGAACGATATCAAGCGGATTTAAAAGTCTCCGAGGACATAATCAATAGAGCTAAAGGGGCAAGTTCTTTTTCTAGGTGGAGGCAATCCAATGATAGAATTAATACTTTGATTAAACAAGCTGAAGAAAAGGTAGCGGGGCTAGAAAGCAGGGCTGCAAAATTAGCTGAAGATAGCAAGGCATTGTATGCGAAAGCCGCACAGCCAGCCGTGAAAAAAGGCCTCTGGAGTTCGCTCAAAGGGAAACTTGGTATTGCCACAAAGGCCGGGGGAAGCAAAATTCCAGCCATCGGCGTTGCGTTTATTCTTTCAGACGCAACCATCAGGGCAGAATTGGCGAAAGGCGAGCCACGGGTAGCTGCCGACATAGCTTTATCTCTTTCAATGCTCAAAACCGTATTTGACGGGGGGTATTTCGTCGGGACAACCATTAATGACCAAACCACTAAGGCGGTGGAAGCGATTGAAAAATTCATGAACGAGAGCGGGCCGGCAAGAATACACAGGAACGAGCTGATTGATGGCTTTGGGTATGGGCAAACCTACTTCACAGATGCCTTTGGGAGGCCATACTATTACGATGAGCAAAAAATCGGAAACTCAATAACGCAGGTCAATCAAAAATGGAAGGAACACCTGGAAAAGACTTACCCGAAAAGGTAACCCGGGACTTCCGAACATTATGCGGCCCTGTGCCGGAAATCCGCCCGCCAATGAATTTTTACAAAAAGTTAAGCCAGCCTTTGCACAACAGCCGACCTACTGGGACGGAATCTGAGGAGAATTGGCAGTATAATCATGACAAACAACCGCCGCTTTATGAAGGACAGGAAATTCCCGTTCCGCGCCCGCCAAAAGGCTTTTCAGGCAGCGCGAAACTGGAATGGCATCGCCTTTTTATAGAAGATGATAAATAGTTATGGTGCGAAAGGAGGAATGAAATGCCCGAAGACAAGTACATCCAGTTCATGGCGAATTACGACGACTGGGTTTCCATAAGGAAGCTCAGGATAGAGCCGGCAACCGACCCAAGAACAATAATGGAGTTCCTCGCCAGCCTGAGCACAGGCATTGACGCAAAGGTCGAGGCCAACATGAGGAAGATTCTGAAGCTAGACAAGGTTGACGCGGCGATAGCCGAGCTCGGCCTCGGCAAGAAGGACACTGCAAAGGCCCTTGAGGAAGTGAACTCGCGCAAGGTCGGCGCGGTGATAAAGGAAATAACCGCGATACCGGAACTGCAGAAGGGCGAACAGAAGGAGATGGAGCAGTTCTGCAGGGCCTATGCGATGAAGAAGGCGCTGAAGGAGTGCGGCCTGAACACGGACTATTCAGGCATTGAGATTCCCGGCATGAAGAGAGTGATGAAGAGCAAAGTGTGAAGACGATGCTGGAACCCACACAGCCTGAAATAGCGTTCAGCCATTTCGTGCAGTCATTCGCGTCCCAGCCTCTAGACATTTTCTTCCAGATAGTGACAATGCTCGGCCACCCAGCGGTGTGGCTGGCTGTAGCCGCTTTCCTTTACTGGAAAGGAGAGGAGAAGAAGTCATTCTTCATTGCGGCGAACATACTTTTTGCCGCCGCGGTCGTAGGCATACTGAAGTCCGTCACAGGCAGGCCGAGACCTTCGCCTGCCGAGTTCATGGTCATTGGAGCCGAGTCTGACAGCAACCTTTCATTCCCTTCAGGGCACACAACCACAATTTCCGCGATGCTTGGCTATTACTGGAAGACAATAAGCAGGAATATCATGGTGATGTGGTTTGCGGCGATAGCACTCGTGATGCTTTCGCGCGTTTATCTCGGGCAGCACTACATAGGCGACGTGGTCGTCGGCTCCATGTTCGGGATAGTGATAGGCAATGTCACCGGTTTTTTGGAGAGCAAATACTCCGGCATAAAGTTCAATGGAAGGAGGGTGCTTGAGGAAGCAGGCCTAGCCATCGCGATTATAGCCGCCGTAGTTATAGCCGTTTTCCTCAGCTCACTGTCATTTGCGGGAGTGCTCTTCGGCTACTTTGCGGGAGCGTGCACATACAAGCTCCTGAACATGGACTCCGAGCGGCCAAACGGAAAAAGGCTCGCGGCAAAGGAGGCAATAGGATTTGGAGGCGCAGGGGCAATAGCGCTAGGCACAGCAATGCCAGCAATCGGAACAATTTCCTACTTCGCGCTAGGCCTCTGGATTTCACTGATTTACCCGGCGCTTTGGGAAAAGTTGGCACCGAAGTGAGACACCCACAGGCATAAAAAAACGCACTCAGGAACGATAATGCTACATAACGCAGTTTTCGCCGCCGGAGAAAAAAAATAGCGGCCGGATGCGCCTCAATACTTTTATAAATCTTCGAAGGCACAATTAGTGCATACATTTCTACTACGGTCCCCCCTTAGCATAGTAGCTAATGCGTCCGGCTGTAGAACGACCTTTTTCTTTCTCCTGCGGAGAAAGGAAAAAGCTCGGCCAAAAAGAAAGAGGGCGAGCTTCGCGGGAAAAAGGAAAAAGCCCAGCCACAAAAGGTTTGGCCGGGCCGTGCCCCTGAAAGGGGGCGAATCGCATTGAATTCGTGCGGTTACCGGAAGATCCCCGGTGCAAATCCGGGAGGGGGGATTGCACCCATTACGGGTGTGTAGTTGGTGGTTTGCAGTTGGCGGGTTACGCCAATGTCGGCGTATATATAATTTTAGGAAACTGTTTGGAAGCGCTGTGTGTAGCTTGCCCGACGTCCTTGAGACATACAAAAATGCAACAAGCGGCAGATGCCGTATTTGTCGCGCTTAATCTTCCCCGCCAGGATCGTTGGCTATGATTTTTTTCACGAATTCCTTGGTTTTTCCGAGTTCCTGGAGCGTGATGCTTTCGGTATTGGTGTGCACGTTTTTTCCGCCGGGACCAAAGTTGAATGCAGGTATGCCAAGTGTGCTCACATACCTGGCATCAGTGGCACCGAAACTCGAGACAGGGTGCATTTTCCTGTGCATCACCTCCTCTGCCGCTGATTTCACTATTCCGGCATATTTCTTGTTTTTCGTATAGTAACCATGCACGAACCTGAAATCAAAGCCGGCCTTGAGACTGTGCTTCCTTGCCTTCAAGCTGGCAAACCGCCTGAATTCATGGGCAATTTCCCCCGGATTTTCCTCCGGAAGGGTGCGAAGGTCAAAACCAATCTTCAGTTCGCTCGGGATGACATTGAATTGTGTCCCTGCGTCAAGTATGGTGATGTTGAAACGGCCGAAAATTTTTTTGGACACGCCGTTTTTCGGGGCATCAATGGAAGAGCGCTTCCTGTGCCTGGCATGCCTGTACTCGAGCAGTTCCTGCATGAATGGAATGGCATTATGAAGCATGTTGCCGGTTTGGAAGTCATAGCCGGCATGGCCGCCCTTTCCCTTGAGTGTTATCCAACCGCGCACTATTCCACAGCACGCCGTGGAAAAATAGTCAAGGTGCCCGTCGAGCACAATGCAGAAATCGGACGCGAGGGCGCGTGGTTTTCTCTTCGCAATAAGCCCTATCCCCTCATCTCCACCCACTTCCTCGTCGCATACGGCAAGGAACTTGATGTTCCTTGAGAGTCCGCCCTTCCCATGAAGCGCCTCTTTCACGCCCGCCAAGAAAGCCGCTATTCCGCCCTTGTCGTCCGAGACCCCTCTCCCGTAGAGCCTGTTTCCTTTCCTTGAGATGCTGAAAGGGTTTGTTTTCCAGCCTTGCCCTTCCGGAACAACATCGAAGTGGGTTACAAACAGCACAGTTTCGCCTGCGTTCGCGCTGGCTTCCGCAAGTACGCTGGGCCGGATTTTTCCGTCGCTTCCTTTGAAGCTTATTATGCGCGACTTCATGCCTATCTCGCTTGCCTCCGAGTCAATGTAACTTGCGCACTCGGCATAATTGGCCTTGTCAACGGCATTCGTGTTTATTGAGACAAGGTTTCTGAGGACCCGTAGCATGTATTCCATGTGCAATCATGCCCCCTGCGCGGTTTTCCTCTCAATTGCCTTGGAGTGGAAGTAAGCAATTATTTTTTCTGCTAGGGTTGAACCGAAGAACTTTTGTATCATGCCCGGCGCGAAGTTTATTTCCACGAGCTTGGGGCCTTCTTTCGAGATGAGGAAGTCAACGCTGCACACATCTGTGCCAAATAGGGCAGCGGCGCTGAGAGCTATTTTCTTTATGTTCTCGTCAAGCTCATAGAACTCGGCACTACCGCCACCAGAGACATTGGCGCGCCAGTCGCCCTGTGCCCCGGTGCGCCTTATCCCGACCACTTCCACCCCTATCACAAGCGCCCTGCAATCAAGGCCGCCCCTGATGAATTCCTGAGTAGTCATGAACTCGTTGAAGACCTGCATGGTGTCAAGTATAGGGGTGAATTCCTGCTCGGAATTTGCGAGCATCACTCCCTTGCCGCCAAAGCCGCTCAGGAGCTTTACGACAACGGGAAAGCCTTCACGCTTGGCCATTTTGAGTGACACTCCAGGAGAAACCGAAAGCGAGGAGTTAGGGACGGGAATGCCTATCTTGGATGCGAGCTTTACAGTGTAGAATTTGTGGCTGCACAGCTGGTAGGCCTCGGCACTGCCCTGCACGTAGACCCCGGAATTTTCGAGAGCATCAAGGACAGTCTCACCCAGCACAAAATCATCCCCGAAAATCCTTGCCCACACGACATCAAATTCCTCAAGGCTCTTGCCATGGAAGGAGACAATTGTCTTCCCGCCCCTGCACGAGACAACAATTTTCCGCAGAGGCACGAAGAGGACAGTCTCGAACATTTTCTTGGCCTCCCCGATTATCACTTGCGCAACGTCCTCGCCGGCCTCGCCGCTTATAATGCAGAGCCTGCAACCCATTACCTCACCTTTTCCCTGTAGTGGTCGGCAATCCTTCCGTGGACATCCTGGCCAAGAGCGCTTGAGAACACCCCGAAATCTATTTCGGTCTTGATGCCTATTACTTTTCCTACTACCATCTTGACCATGCAGATGTCAGCGCCGCAGACCCTCGCCGCCCTTATGGCGGTTTCCCTATCCTGTTCGGATAGGTTTGTGTAAACGCCCTTGCGCGAATGCGAGAGCTCCTTTTCTACCCAGTTCCTCTTCACTGTAAGCACCTCATCGCCAGCCACAAGGCTCTGGTCAACATCCCCTGCAAGGTACTCGTGCAGGGTTATCGCATCGGTTTCCCGCGGTATGCTCTTCACGAATGAGACAAGTGAGCGCTCCGACTCTATGAAAACCGAGCTTGTCTTTGCAAGCCCGGAAAATGTCCTGAGCATCATAGGGTAACCTATCTCCTTTGCGGACGAATCTATTGTTTCGCGCTCCCCGAGAATGTCGGAGCGCGGAACGGGCACCCCTTTTGAGTTGAGGGCATGGCATAGGAATGGCTTGCTTGAGATTATGTAAAACGAGCTTGGTTTTAGCTGGCAGTACACGCCAAGGTCTGCAAGGCTGTGCAGGAATGGCTCTGCGAACATCGTGAACTTTGGCGGGACACTTAGGAATACCGAGTCATGACCGTCGAAGAGGCCTTCGCCTTTGATTGCACCTGCCAAGTTGTTCTCAATGAAAAGTCCTGCCTGGGAGATTTCGAGAAAGGATGCCTCAAGACCCCTTGCCCTGAGTGCTGAGAGCAGTTTTTCGAAATCCTCATTTGTTTTCTCCGCGATTATGAGTGTTCCCATCCGAATCCGCCTAATGAGTCAAAATGCATAAAACCCAAAAAAACAATTTTTCCCAAAAGCCGCTAAGAGCCGCATGACTCATTGCCCATGCTCTTTTTTTGCGCCTGCCTCTTCCTGCTTCTGCCTCGCCTTTGGCATTGTAAGATCCGGTTTCCAGACATATTTCACCTTTTCCTCACCAAGCTTTGAGAGGACATGCTCTGATATCACACCTTCCACAAGCGCACCCTGCCTGAACTGGCCCTTTAGGTATCGCTCGAAGGACTTTGAGAGGTTCTTGTATGAAGAGGCATCGGTGTAGATGAGCCCTTCGGTTAACCTCCAGAAGGCACGTGTGCCTTTTTTTGCGAACACTATATAACCGCGGCGTATGTCATGCTCGTCCATTGCCTCCTTTAGCACGTTTGCATCCACTAGGTAGATGCCACCGGTCTCGTTGCTCGGATCTAGCACTATCAGCTCCTTGCCCTCGATGCCTACGCATAGCACATAGTGGCCAGATCTGCTTTTTTTCTGTGGGAAAAGCACTGGTTTTTTGTACCAGAGAACGAGCAGCGCCCCTTCGGCAACCCATGATTTTGCCTCCTCGGCAAGGTCATTTATCTCTCCGAACCTGACAAGGTGGCCCTTCACTTCCGAACGCGTCAGCCTGCCTGCCGCGGCTATTAAATCCTCGGGCTCTGTGCCGCCGGGAACCTTTGTCTTCGACTCGAGCGCCACCTGCTCCTGCACTGTGTTATAACCAAGAAAGCCAAGCAACATCGAAAGGCTCGCAGGGCCACAGTGGCTCGGCAGTTGCGGCTTGAAGTTCCTTATCAGCGGCTCTAGCCGACTAATAGAGCCCGAGCGTGCCACCTGGACATTGGATGTGACAAGCGACTTGTTCGGGACAATTAGCGTGTAGCCGGAAGGGGTATCGATTGCCGCCCCGTGGCTTGAGATGCTCTTTACCGTCCCTTCAGTCTTTCCCACAATCACCCTCTGACCAGGCTTGAGTATGTTGCGCTCCACGTAGCGCGCCAGAAGGGCATTTGCAACATAGTCCTTGAAAGAGTATGCCACAAGCGCACCCGCAATGAAAATGAGTGTGAATACTGCTCCGACAATCAGGCTGTCAAAGAAAGGTATCGGCTTTGCATAGTAATTCAACACTGCGCTAAAGAGCACAAGGTATAGGAAAAATTTCACCAGGTTAAAGCCAAGCTTTGTGGCGTTGTCCGAAAGGCCGAATTCTTGCAAGTAGTCCTGCTCGACAACCCTTGAGAATATCCCCCTCAGCACCTCGACTGCCACATTGATTAATATGTAACCAAGAAGGAAAAACACTATCACGACCGTGACCTCCGGCAGCGCTGGCAAAATGGACGAGAGCAGGCTCTTGCCGAAAGCCCCCTGCATTATTCCAAGGGCCGCAAGGGCGAAGATAAGAAAGACAAGCAGGCTCGTTATTTTAGACATCGAACCAAATATTTCATGCGAAAAAATCTTGCGCTCCGAATTGATTCTTTTCAGTGCAGCACCTGAGAGCTTTGCGGCAACAAGGCCGGCAGCCAGCATCGCGATTGCGATCAGGACGTCGACTGACTGTTTATCCAGCAAATTCTCAGGCAAGGCCATTGCAAAACCCCAATCTTTGTCAAAATTATGTGGCTAATCTATATAAACATAGCCCGACCAAACCGGAAACGCAAAAAGCAAGGGCCGCGGGAAAACACCAGCAAATGTGCCGAATCGCAAGCCTTTAAATTGAAAAAGGCCCCAATCATGCAGGCGGTGCTTTGATGAGGCTTCTTGTTTTCAGCGCGGAGAAACAGTGGGAAGTGAAGCGCATACTGGGCGAGTGCGGGAAGAAAAAAATTTTGTGCATGGCTGTTGGGCCAAAGAACTCGGGAAAAATATCCCCGCGGGAATTCGATGCCGTGCTTTTCAGGGCAATAAGGGGCCATGCAAAGCAGGCGATATCCCTCGCGCGCAGGGCTGCGGCAGCAGGCCTTGTGGTTGTGGATGAAAAGTTGGCAAGGGGAATTGACCGCTCCAAGCTTTGGAACTATGCGCTCTTCCGCAAGGCAGGGCTGTTCGTGCCTAAAACAATCCTGCTCACGAAAAAAAGCGTTCCAAAGCTCGCGGGCTTTTCCGGCCAAAAAATCGTGGTAAAGCCGCTCTTCGGCAAGAGGGGCGAGGGCCTGCAATTGGTTGGCAAAGGCGACACGAAAAAACTGCGCAGGCTCGCAACGGGCGGCAAATACATGGCCCAGGAATTCGTGCCCATAAAAAAGGAGATACGGGTGATGGTCATTGGCGGGAAAGTGGTTGGAGGCGTTTCAAAGCAAACCGGCAATTGGGTGCACAATTTTTACCGCGGAGCAAAGCCCGTGAAGGCGAGGCTCACCGAAAAAATGAAATCCGTTTGCCTGCGCGCGGCAAGGGCCGTGCAGACAGAGATTGCCGGAATCGACCTCGCGCTAACGCCAAGGGGGATGTTCGTGCTCGAGGCGAACAGGAGCCCGGGCTTTAAGGCCTTTGAGAAGGGGACGGGAAAGAATGTTGCCGGAATAATTGTAGGCTACATTGCCGGCAGGATTTAGGGCCGAAAGGCCGCTTGGCCGCCCAAAGAGGGCGGGGCGGAACTGCAATGCCCTTAAAAGCGGCCTTGTGCCCAATAAGAAGGCCCATGGCTCATTTGGCTTGCCGGGTTTGCCCTATCGCCGAACCAAAGACGCGCAGGTAGTTTTTTGCGCACAAATCCCAGGAAAAATTTCTCCTGATGTTGCGCTGCGAGTTTTCGGATATTTCATTCCACAGCACCCTGCTGCCAAGCAGCAGCTTTAGCTTCCTTGCAATGTCGCGGGTGTCTCGCGGGTCAATGAGAAGGCCTGTCCTTCCGTCGGCGATGATTTCAGAAGGGCCGCCATTTTTTGTGGCGACGACCGGAAGGCCGCAGGCGCTTGCCTCAAGCACCGTAAGGCCGAATGGCTCCATCAGGGCAGGGTTGACAAATACGCTGCGCCGCTGCGCGGCAAAGCGGTAGTATTCCGGCACCTGCTTGTCGTAGTCGAGCGATATTGCCGGCATCGAGACCTTTCCGTAGAGATTGTGCTTTCTTATCATGGAGTTGAGCTTTTTTATGAGCTTTTGGCCATATGTGCCCGTGTCCTGTATCTGCGCGAAAATCACGAGATTTGCCATGGACTGGAGCTGGCGGTCAGAGGAATATGCCTGCATAAGCCCGTTGATGTTCTTGACCTTGTTTAGCCGGCTAAGGGCCGTGATGAATGGCTTTGCGGGCGACTTGAGGTCCTGGTCTAGAAGGTTCTGGAAAAAGCGCATCGTCTTCTGCTCTTCCCCGCTAAGCCCGCGCTTCTTTGGAGGGTAGAACCGCCCAAGGTTTATTCCGGGCGGGATGAACCTGAACTTTGAGATGTTCTTGCCGATTTTATAGCCCTTGTACTGGTTCTTGAACTCCTCCTTTGTGCTTGCCACAATCGCGCTTGCGGTGTCTATTATTTTCTGTTCGGCGGCAAGCCGCTTTTCAAAGTGGAAAACCTCCTCGAACTCCTGCCTGTTCGCCCTGTTCACGCCAAGGCTGCGCATTTTTGGCAGGCCAAGCGAATGCCCGGTGTGGACGAATGGGATTGCGAGCTCCTCTGAGAGCTTGGAGCACACAAGCCCCGCGTCTGCATAGTTGCCGTGCAAAATGTCTGGCTTTCTGCGCAGTTTCCTTATGTATTTGCGCGTATTCTCGGCGTACTCGCCGATGTGCGGCCAGAGGTCGACTTTCTTTATATATCCGGGCGGGCCGCACTCGAGCCTTACAATGAAGGCCTTGTCGGAAATCGGTTCAACAGGCTTTGAGTAACCCGGGTAATTGCTGTCCCTTATTCTTCTTGTTACAAGGTCAACCCGTTCCACTTTCTTAAGCCTTGCAAGAGCCTTGGCTAGTTCAAGGACATAAACCACCTGCCCGCCGGTGTCGACATCCCTTCCGATTTCGGGCTTTTGCGGGCGGATAAGGCCGTGCATTGAGTGTATCTGGATATAGAGCCCCATTTACGCAACCCCCAAAAAATGCTTCATGCCCTCGAGCACGCCGCATGCGCACGGCCTGCGGGCGAAGTATCTCCCCTGCATTTTGCTGGGTTTCCCTCGCCCAAGCGCGGCGCGAAGGTCCGGCATCGCATTTCCCACCACAATCGCGCTGTAGCCGGAGAGCAGCTGGGCATCGTTTCCGCTATCGCCCGCGGCGATTACGCACGCCTTGCCTATGCCCCATTTCCTGCGCAGGAATTCCACCGCCGATTTTTTCGATGTGCCTTTTGGCAAAACATCGGCAAGGCCGAGCATGGACTGCGGGTCGGCCGAATAGATTATCCTCGCACCGATTTTTTTGCGGCGGATTATGCCCCTCATTTCCCTGAGCGCGGAAGGCGCGCCCTTGATGGCCATGTAATAGCTTCTCTTGAACTGCCCCTGCTTTTCGCGCTCCTGCTCTGTGGCGCCCTCAACGCACCCAAGCGCCCTTGAAACCGCCCCAAAACCATGGCTTTTGGCCTTGCGCGAGAGATATTTTTCCCATTCCGGATCTTTTCTCCACCCCCCTTTCCGGTCCATAAAAAAAATCTCCGTGCCGACATTGCAGACAATCGAGCAGGGCAGGGGAAGCGAATGCTCTTCAATGGCCGAGAGGGCCAGTTCAATGTGCCTGCCTGTCACGAAAACAAGCCTGACGGAATTTTCCAGAAGGGCTTGCCCAAGCTTTCGCAGGCACGATGCATTGGCGCGGCTGCCGCGCAATCCGAATAGTGTCCCGTCCAGGTCCGTTGCAAGCAGCTTTTGCGGCATAAGAGTAAAAGCCCTGCGCTCATTTGGCAAGGTATATTTTTTGTGTCGGGTAGGCGAATTCTATTCCCTCTTTCCTGAAAAGCTCCATGAGCGAGTGATTTATTGCCTGCTGCGCGTCCATGTACTTGTTGTAGTCTCCAGTAGGGACATAATAGACGACCTCGAACTGGAGTGAGGAATCACCAAAGGTTTTGAAGTGTGCGCGGTCGAGGGTCGCACCTTCGACCTTTTCAACGCTTTTCTTGACAAGCTCATTGACCTTTTTTACTTTCTGGAGGGGCGTTTCGTAGAGTATGCCGAAGCCGAACTGGACGCGCCTTTTGCTCATTTTCCCGAAGTTGTGTATCCTTGACTCGGTGAGCTCCTTGTTGGAGATTACTATTTCTTCGCCTTGGAGGGCGTCTATGCGCGTGGTCTTTATGCCTATTTTCTTTACCGTGCCCATTTCGCTGCCGACTATTATGAAGTCGCCCGCCTTGAATGGCTTGTCAAAATAAATGGAAAGAGAGCTGAACATATCCCCCAAAATGTTCTGCACTGCAAGCGCCACGGCGATTCCTGCAACGCCAAGGCCGGCGACCAGCGCGCTGATGTCGTAGCCTGCATTGTCAATCACCAGCAGGAACGCAAGGAGCCAGAGCAGGAACGAAGCCGCTTTTGAGGCGAACATTATTATGGATGGGTCGCGCTTTCGGGCCTCTGGCTGCTTCTCAATATACTCGTTCGTGAAGAACAATAGTAGCTTTTGCAACATCCTGACGGCATAGAAGGCAACCACCGCGAGCACTGCAACCCTTGTGAAATCCACAATGAATTCCGGGACCGCAATGAACTGGACTGCCGCATAGAGCGAAAGCAGCAGGTAAGCCGGCGATTTCACCTCCATGATGGCGTCCACAATGGCATCGTCTATCTTGTGGTGCGTCTTCTCGGCGATTTTCCTCAGGCGAGAAATGAAGAGCCTCGAGGTCAGCCAGAGTGCAGCGTAAACAACAACGAAAACGGCTGCGGCGGCCAGCAGGCTCCGGAACTCTATCCCGAAAACTGAGGCCTGCAACAGAATGTCTACGAAAGAAATGTTTATCACCGTGTTTTTCTATACGTTATTGTTTTGGGAAATCCTTTTATGTATTGCAGTGACGTGAAAGGGATTCGCTGATTGCGGAAAATCTATTCATTACGGGATTCTGTGCGTGCTGTGTTGCATAACTCATGGTTTTGTTGAGCCTGTCGGCTCACTATGCGCTATTCAGAGTAGTTGGTTGTAGAGTTGTGC
>JACQPB010000001.1 GCA_016202305.1 Candidatus Iainarchaeum sp.
AAGGTTGCGCAAAACCGTTTCATCCCCTTCAAGCATGAAAATCGGAATTGTGTAATGTGCAAGGATGTATTTCCATTTTTCGGTCAAAAAACCGCAAAACTTTCAAGGAGTGCTATAATCGGGGTTGCGCTCGGAATTTATATTTGGCACATAAACAAAAAGGCTGGAAAAATCTAAAACTCTAACAACTAAACATACAAAACTCCTAATCCTTGTTAAGCCCTGAAAGGCAGTCTACAATAATAGATGCCGGCAGCCATCGTCCCCATTATTGCCTTAACTCTACCCTTTGGCTTGGTTTATCACTTCAAAAGCGATGTCTTTACAAAATTCAAGGTCTTTTGTGCCGCAGTCAGCGAGACCAGAACTTAAATCGTCTGCGGTGGCAGTATACAAAATCTCATCATTCTGCTCATATACTTTTATTGCTTCGCCCCAATCAGCGCTGGTGACGTAATATCTGTTTGGCGAAATTTGTTTGAATTCCGCCGGGAACCTTTTTCGCATCACATCAAGCCACAATTGTAAATTTTCCTTGTCGATAAAAGATGTCTTATGGACTGTAACATAAACATATGGGGCTGGCCTTGGTTTTTTGGAGTAGTATGCGGTTAACCTTGATTCCTCAGTTATTTCCCAGCAATTGTTTGGGTCAACAAATGGCAAGTCCCCTTGGTATACACCACCAACAAGGCATTTTCCACCGTATTTTTCCATAAAGTTTTCGCCACCGAAGGTTTTCCAATCAGACTTTTCCCACTCACTCATTTCATAGAAAGGTTTTTGGTCGGCCGCGGAGCCAGGTTTATCCGCATTGTTCGAAACCGCATTTTGCGGATTTTGATTTGTCTGCACCTGCTGGGTCGTGGAACAACCTGAAAGGGCAATTATTGAAATAATAAAAATCATTATAGCTGAATTCAGCCTATTCATATCCAATAGTTGACCAGTTAAACCTTTAAACCCCTTTTTCTGCGGTTTCAGTTTAGAAATTTCCCAATACTGGGTTCTTAGCGCATCGGGCCGGTATCGCTTTTCCGTAAGGGCGAATCGGCTATTATTTCCCTGACCTTTGCCTTGCCTCCCTTCCGGAGTTTGGGTATGTATGTCCTGAACGGAGTGCCAGCATCGAGTTTGCCCTGCGCCTTGAGCACGTCAATCATCTTCCCTATCTTTGCTATTGTTTCCCTTGACATCGCCACTTTTTCCGATTCCGAGAATGCCTTCATGGTGTCCGCAATAATGCGCTCCGCTTCGCCTTGCGAAACCCCGATGTCCGAGAGGGCGCCTTTTATCTCTTCCACGCTGGCGCCTGCATCAAGGCGCCTCCTCACCGACCTCATGACTGCCTGTTTCTTTTCGTTGTCCATGTTAACCAGCACAAAGCATGCGCAGCGCTTCACTCCAGCTCAAGCCGCTTTCCGGAGAATGCCTCGACCTCTGCAAGGAAGCGCTCTTTTATTTCGTCAAGGTCCTTTCCTGTCTTGCCTTCTATCCTCACTATCAGCTTGGGCTGCGTGTTAGATGCGCGGAGCAGCGCCCATCCGTTGCCGAATTGCACGCGCACGCCATCCACGCCGATTACCCCGAATTTGCCCTTGAAATGCTCCATGGCCTTCTCCACGAACCTGAATTTCCCGCTGTCCGGGAAATCCACCCGGTACTCTGGCGAGGAGGCATACTGTGACATCTCTGCGTCAATCCGGCCTATGCTCTTGCCGGAGTTGGAGACGATGCTTATTATCTTCGCGGCTGCAAGCAGCGCATCGTCGAATCCGTACCATTTTTCAGTGAAGAACATGTGCCCTGACATTTCCCCGGCGAGAGCGGCTTTGTCATCCTTCATTTTCGCCTTTATGAGGCTGTGGCCGGTTTTCCACATCAGCGGCTTGCCGCCCTTCGCGAGTATCCATTCTTCCAGCGCCTGCGAGCACTTGACCTCGAATATTATTTCCGCCCCCGGCCTGCGCTTCAGGAGGTCGGCCGCGAAAATTCCCAGCAGCCTGTCGCCGTACAGCATGTTGCCTTTTTCGTCCACCACCCCTATCCTGTCCGCGTCGCCGTCGAACGCGATGCCGATGTCGGCCTTCTCCGCGAGCACGCGCTTCTTCAGGTCCGCGACGTTCTTCTCTACTACGGGATCGGGCAGGTGGTTAGGGTACGATGGGTCCTTCTCGCAGTAAAGCTCGGTGAGCTTTGCGCACATGGGGCGCAGGAGCTTCGGGGCGAGTTCCGAGGCCATGCCATTGCCTGCATCAATGACTACGTTCAGCTTCCTGCCGATTTTGGCGATGGAGGATATTTCCGCGATGTATTGGGCCTCGAGGCTCGTTTCCACTACCTTGCCCCGCGCTCCGGCTTTCGCTGCCTTGAAGTCGCGGGACTCCGCGGTCTCCCTTATCTCCTGTATGGCTTTCCCGTATATGGCATCCTTCCCTGCAAGCGCCTTGAAGCCGTTGAACTCCGGCGGATTGTGCGAAGCAGTGACGCTTATGCCGCCGTCCACCCCGAGCTTGTGCACAGCATAGTAAAGCAGTGGTGTCGGCACTTCCCCTATTAGTATAACGTCGAGGCCTGTGCTGAGGATTCCTTCGAGCGTTGCCTTCAGTATGCGCTGTCCGCTTGCCCTGTTGTCCCTTCCAACCGCGATTGTTTTCCCGCCTTGCCTGAGTATTATAGTCGCGTATGCCTTGCCTATGAGACTGCATGTCTCGTCGTCGAGGTCCTTGTCGGCAATCCCGCGGATGTCATACTCGCGGAAAATCTCCGGGTTCATGCAGAGAGAAAAAGCGGGAAGTATTTTAATTGTTTGCGCAAAACTGGCGTTTGTTCACTTGACGAACTCCACGCTCTCCATGCCCTTGAATTCCTTGTCGCCTGTGAGGAACTTTATGCCGAGCCTTTTTGCTACGGTATAGCCGATGGCGTCAGGTATTGACAGTGCTCTTTTTTCCATTCTCAGAGTCATTGCGTTGATGACATCTTCAGCCGTGACTTCCGTCAAAAGCTCCGCGTATTTTAAGGTGGTTTCGTCCGCGGCTCGTTTTTTGTCCCGCTTCAGGGCAAAGTTAAGCTCGGCAAGATTGAATATGGTGGTTACCGCTTTTGCGCTTTCGAACCTTTTGTACTCTGGGTTTGCTTCGAGGATTTCAAAAAATGCGTATGTATCGAAAAAGATGGTCTCTTCATCCATCCCAACCCTCTCTATCCACTTCCTTCAAAATCTCTTTGACCGGCCTGGAGAACTTCATGATTCCCCACGTTTCCCGCAGGGGGTTTTTTTTGCTTTTTTTCCTAATTAGGAGGCTGACCTCATCCCCGATTTTCAGCTTCTCCTTTTCAGTGGCCGCATTGGGTATCACGACCCCTTTTGATCTCCCCCATTTCCTCACTGTAGCTGTTACCTCTATCATGAAACCACCTGTGATTATATTGGTATAACCACTATAAAAGCTTAACCTGAATTGGCCGGTTTTCTTTTTAATTTCTTAATTCGTGACTTATGCATATGCTCGTCGGCGTCACAGGCAATTTCGGCTCGGGGAAGAGCGAGCTCTGCCGTGCGCTGGAGCGTTTCGGCTGCCGGACTTATGATGCTGACAGGATTGTGGACATCCTCTACAGGGACGGCCACGTGCTTGCCATGCTGGAAAGCGTTTTCGGCGAGGAAGTGGTCAAGAACGGCGCCGTAGACAGGAAGGCCCTTTCCAAAAAGGCGTTCAACAGCGGGCTCAGCCTCAGGAAACTGAACGGCATCATGCACCCTATGGTGAGGGAGAGGATTTCCCTGATTCCGCATAATGGCGAGATTGTTTTCGTCGAGGTGCCGCTACTTTTCGAGGCCGGGATGCGGGGCCTCTTCGACAGGGTGGTGCTTGTGCGGGCTTCGCATGAGACGTGCAGGAGGCGCGCCGTCAAGAGGGGCTTCTCCGAGGAGGATTTCGAGAGGCGGGTGTCGTCACAGTACGCGGCCGAGCGCGTCGAGGCGATGTCTGATTTCGTGGTGGACAGCGAGTGCACTCCTGGAGAGCTTGGCTCCAAGGCCGAGAAGATACTTGAGAGGCTCAGGGCAGGCGGCTGAATGGCGGTTTTTGTGGCTGGCCATGAATGCATGGCCGGATAACGCGGAATTTTCCCCTGAACAGCCGTGCATAAAAAAGGTATTTCGCAAGTGATTCTGCATGAAGGCAATCTATCCTGGCACTTTCGACCCTCTCACCAACGGGCACATGGACGTAATAAGGCGGGGCGTAAGGCTGTTCGGCTCGCTCGTGGTGGCTGTTGCGGAAAATCCCAAGAAGTCCCCTTTCTTTTCCGCGGCGGAGCGCGCCGATATGGTCCGCGAGAGCGTGAGGGGCATTGCTGGTGTGGAGGTGAAGGTGTTCGGTTCGCTGCTCGTGGATTTCATGAGAGCGGAAAAAGCGGCCATCGTGCTGCGTGGCCTCCGGGAAACCAGCGATTTCCCTTTCGAGTTCCAGAGCGCGGTCACGAACAGGCTTCTCGCCCCAGAAATAGAGACTGTTTTCGTGATGACCAGCGCCGAGAACTTCTATGTGACGTCAAGCATAGTGAAGGAGATTGCCTTCCTCGGCGGGGACGTGTCCGGGATGGTGCCGGCACCTGTCCGAAAGAGGCTTGCCGGAAAATCGTGAAATACCGCAAAAACACGTTTTTCTAGCCCTTTTCGCCTGTAATTACCTTTATATACAACTAAATGCCTTTATTATTGCAAATTTTGGGGCTTTGCCCTAATGCAAAAAGGGAGGTTTTGAGAAAATGTTTTTGAAAGACAGGAAAGGCCAGTCAGCCTTGGAGTACCTAATGACTTATGGTTGGGCGCTGATTGTGATAGTGGTGGTAATAGCTGCTCTGTACTTTATCATTCCGAAGACACAGGCGCAATGTTCGCTGACGTCGGGGAATCTTACTCTGGACAGCTATACTCTGAGTGCTTCGAACATGAATTTGTCCGTGGTCACAGGGCCAGGCAAGCTGGACAGCAACATTAATCTGCTTGCTACGGTCACGACAGGCACTGGTGCATTCGCCACTGACACGAATACCGCAGGGCCTGTTCAGCCAGGGACCAAGTTCACTAAGACTCTTGGGACAACTACCGCGCTTTCGGGCAATGTCAGCATTGACCTGACTTTGACGTACTACGACGGCACGTTCACCCAGCAAGCGAAAGGAAGATGCAGCGGCCAGTTCTGATTGGCCCTTGCTCTTTTTCTTTTTTTTAACTGCAACCTACAGGCATGTGGGCACTTGATTCCGGCGTAGGCAACCGTGGCCGTTACCGGTTTTTCGTGCTATGATGGATAGGGGCCACACACATGTTGTTGGCCAAAACTCGCGCCCTTGGCATCCGTGATATTGTGCGCATAGGAGAGGTAGCGGCCGTCATATCAGGCCCTGGAATAAGCCTGAAAAGAATGCCTTGACCGCAAAAAACACTATCACGGAGACTGCTGTTATCGGCACTATGTATTTCAGGCCGTTTATTTCTTTCCCGGTGTTGATTACGCCTATGGTGAGGGACGCGAGTATTGATGTAAGGGCCATGGAAATGATGGAGAACAGGGTGATGAACTCGACGGAAGGCAGTGTCCTTTTGCCAGTGGTCGTGCCCTTTATCAGTTGCAGGTTGGATGGCACGTCTACTGTCACGTCAATGCTCGGCGCATCCGCGATTTGTTTCGTGAGGGACTGCACGATGAAAGAGCTGACGCCGAAAAGCAGTGGCGCGCCGGCCATCGAGGCGAACAATATCAGGAGCACGTAAATGGACGTGTTGGCCTTTATCTCGTCCTGCAGCCCCTGCTGGTTCCGCAGGTCCTGCGCCAGTTGCAGCAGTAGGTCGGATATTTGGCCGCCGCTCCTTATGCCTTCCGTGATGAGCCAGAGGGTTTTCCCAAGCACTGCGGAGTTTATTTTCTCCCCTATTCCGAGCAGCGCGGCCTCTACTCTTTCGCCCGAGGAAATGCTCTTGCTAGCGTTCCTCAGTTCCAGCTGCAGAGGCCCGAACTCCGGCCTTCCTGCCACGAAAATCGCTTTTTCAGTGGTCAGGCCGCTTTTCATGTTGGAGGCGATGATTTGCAGGGCGTCGGGGAGTATGGTTTCCACGAATTTTCCTTTTGACTCGGAGTTTAGCTTCAGCAGTGCATACACGAGGGAAAAAAATCCTGCGAGCGTTATTGGGAATATGATGAGCGGCTCCAGGTAAAGGAAGTATGCTGCTCCGGAAGCCAGCGCAGAAAGCGCGAGGCCTGCCATGATTATAAGCCCGGCGAACTCCTTCTCTTTCCAGCCGAGGTTGTTGTAATTGATTTGCTTTTTCAGCTCCGAGAGCACAGGCTTTGGCACTATGGATGAAAACCTTTCGTACATGCTAATCCCCCAGCAGGCTCGGCCTCGAATTTTTTATGATTCCGACGAACATGAATTGGCCTATGGCAAGCATGACAAGCAGCCCCCAGAACACCTCTTCTCCAAGTTTTATCTGCGGGAAAGTGGATAGTATGATGAGCATTGTCAGCCCCAGCGCAGGGAGTATAGCCCCCAGCATCATGTATAATAGTGACAGCAGCTTGAGCGAGTTTCCGTACTTCCTCACTTGGTTCGCCTTTTCGTTTGAGATGCTCTCGACCAGCGCGCCCATTACGGCATTGACGTCGGAGCCCGCTTTGAGGCCGTTGACGAGCTGCCATATAGCCCTCCGGAAGTGGAGTGATGGGTTGTTTTCCGCCAACTCTTCCAGGGCATCATTCTGGAAGGTGCCCGTGCTTATCTTCCTCACGGCTTTCCTGAATTCCTTGCTTACCTGCCCGTTGTCCCCGTTCGCCACGATGTTGATGGCATCGAACAGGGTTACGCCTGACCTTGATTCGACGAGTATGGTGCGGAGGGCGAAGTCTAGGTTCCTTTCGACGTCCCTCACTTTCTTGCCGAGCATTATCCGCGGATACAGCAGCACCTGCAGCCCTGACATGATGGCGGCGAATGCCCCTATGGCGACTGAAAAAAGCAGTATGTCCTTTGCGACCAGCTGTGCTCCGCCCGTGCGTGAGATTGCAAGTCCGAGTATTGCTACGGAGAGAAATCCCGTGGCGAAGTAAAAGCCTGATGTTACCAGTACGCTGGCCCCGTAGATTTCCTTAGAGGTTTCTATGTCTGCCTGCTTGAGCTGGTTCCCGAGTTGTGGAAAGGCCCTGGCCACAAGGCTTCCCGGGCCCCTGAAGTGGTAGCAGAGCCGCTCCATGAGCCTGGGCGGCAGGGGAGCCCCTGGCAGCGTGTGTGTTTCGCTCATAAGTCCACCAGTTTCCTGTTCTTTTGCACGGCATTCAGGAGCGAGCCCTTGTCGATGTAGTAATTCACCATTACCTTGCCCACTTCCTGTATGTGCTGTATCTTGTTCTTTGCCAGCCAGTCAAGGACTGATTTCTTTTCGGCGAGCTCTTTCCCGATTTCGTCATAAGTGAGGCCTGTGTGCAGCGATATCTCGTCAAACAGCCTTATGCTCTCCGAGTTCTTCGAGATGGCGTCCCCTGACGCCCTCCACCGGTAAAGCGTGTTTGCCTTGAGTGTTTCGACGTTGCCCCTTCTCTCGGGTATGAACTCGGCCACTTCGAGAATCCTCCTCACGCCGAGCCTCCTGTTCCTGAACATTACTACGTTGAGGTGCACGGCTTCAAGCTGGGATTCGGGTATGGCAATCGGCGGATTCACGAACCTTTTTATTGTCTCGTCCGCCGTGTTCGCGTGGAATGTCGTGTATACGCTGTGGCCTGTGTGCATCGCTTCGAACATTACCTCGGCTTCCCTCTGTCGCCTTGTTTCGCCGACAATTATCCTGTCCGGCCTCTGCCTGAGGGAGTTGACGAGTAGGTCTAACATTGTGACGCCCCCCTTGGCCTCAGCGTTGGGCTCCCTTGTCGTCATCGGCACCCAGTGCAGGAACTCCGGAAGAACTATTTCTCTTGTGTCTTCTATTGATATGATTCTCTGGTTAGGCTGTATGAATGGCAGGCAGATGTTGAGGAAGCTGGTTTTTCCGCTTGCCGTGCCACCTGAAATTATTATGTTCAGCTCGTATTGCATCGCGAGCCAGATAAGTGCCATCACTTCGCTGGTCGCGGTGGCGTTGTTTATGAAGTCGGTGACTGTCCAGGGGTCCCTCCTGAATCGCCTTATTGTCAGGGTGTTGCCCTTCCCGGATATCGGGAAAAGCGTGGCATTGGCCCTGTCCCCCGTAAGCAGGTGAGTGTCCAGCAGGGGATTCAGTATCGTTATTTGCTTGCCGCCCCTTCTCGCGATGATGTTGGCATAGTTTTGTATCTGCTCTTCCGAGTCGAACAGTATGTTTGTCTTGAGCCACCCGAATTCCTTGTGGTAGACCCATGCAGGCTCTTTTGAGTTGTTCACTACTATTTCCTCGAGTTCGCTGTCGCAGAGCAGCAGGTCTATTTTCCCTATCCCGAGCATGTCCGTGACAAGAATCATGAGGAGCGCATCCTTCGTGGCTTCGCCTATTTGTGGAAGTTCGTTTTTGAGTGTCTCCGCGGCCTTTTCCTTGAACTGTTCCTTTAGGTGTTCGACCTCTTTAGGGTCGAGCAGTTTCTCGGCTTTTATGCCAGGGTCCTGCAAAATTGATTTCCGGAGGCTTTCCAGGAGGGCCTTTGTCCCTTCCCCAAATTCCGGCACTTCGAGCGTGTATCTCCTGACAAAGTCGTCGTGGGTATACGATATTTTTACCTTGAGCGTTATTCCGTCGTTTTCAATTTTGTATTCCTTGAGAATCTGGTCCTGCATGTGGTCACCCACGGTCCGCCTGGCGCGGATTCCCGACCTGAGACGGCGCATTTTGCCGGTTTTTTGGGGCCGCCTTGATTGAGTAGCCGATAATCTGGGCAATCGGGCGGCCTATCGGGGGATAGATTATTTCCAGCTGCTTTTCTTCCTCGAGTATCGAACAGCATTCGTCCACCTTCTCGATTGGAATGCCGAGATTTTTGGATATCTCAGTGTAACCTGCCTTGCCGCGCTCCCTGATGTAGTTGAGCACTCTGTCGAAATCGGTCACGAGCCTTAGCTTATAGGCTTCTTCGGCGATGGATTTGAGATTTTCTTTGGTTGCCTCGATTTGGGCCGCGTCCCCTTTTGCGGGCTTTTTTTTCTTGGCCTGCAGTTTTTTCTCCAGCTCTTTTGCGCTTGGCAGGCTTTCTGCCGATTTCAGGGCTTCGCGTGTGTGCATTTCCTCGATTTTCCATGGCTGCACGTTTCCCTCTTGGAGGTGGTTTTCGAGGATGCTGGACAGCCTTTCTTCTATCCTGAGGAGCTTCTCGTGGTCGTCTTTTATGCCTGCCTTGGTTTCCAGCCCGAATGTGGCTCCGCCAACGGCGGGGCTTTCGGGCGTTTCGGTTTTTTTCTCGGCAATTTTTTCCGGGCGGGCAGTCATGGTTCCGAGTGCGTTGGTGATTGGCGTGGCCACGAGGCCGGTGATTTTCGTCCCGGCCCATAGTATCGGGGAGATTACCTTCATGGCGGCTGCGCTCAGGAGGTCCGCGATTTTCATCGTGGTGGCAGCGAAAAAGTCCGTTATTTCTGTCGCCTTGCCTATTATGGCCTGCAGCACCTTCGTGAGGAAATTCATCGCAACTCCCTTAAAGAAATTCTTTTTCTCCTTTAATACCTATTGTTTCGCTGGCGCCGGCTTTCATGTTGCTGGCACGCCAAGGTATGCATGCAGATGCAGCAGCTGGCCATATATTACCGCGCGGGCTGGAGGCAATCATACAGCTTTATGCTTCGGCCTGCTCTCGAACCCGCATGCGCTGCACTTGAATATGCGCTCATTGCTTTTCACCCTCTCGAGCTTCTGCAGCTCGGGCATTTCTTGGGGAAAGAGGCCATTGCATCACAGCGTTTTTAGGGCCGGAAATCCGGCATGGCCGGATTCTGCTGTGCGGGGATGCCGGTGTTCTGGCTCGGTCATGATGGAAGCGTCCTCGCTATTATGCACCCTGCTTTCGTCTCCGGGTCCGAAATCCTCGTGCAGAAGTGCGGGTTCCGGTTTTGCTGCGCATACTCAAGATAGCACGTGTCGCGCTCCGCGCCAGCGTGCTCGCAAAGCGCGGGCCTCGCGAGTTCCAGCGCCTTATCCTTCACGCATGATGGCGCGGAGGAAGCTGCATTGGCATCTGGCCAGCAGCCATTCAGCACTGAAGGGAAGCACCTGTACAAATTATTTGCACTGCACACATAGTTATAGTTGGTGTCTTCATTGCCGCACGCGGCGGTGTTCAGAGACACGCAAGAGGAATACAGGGACTCTGCACGGGCATGCTCGGCATTCACGGCGGAAAATGCCAGCAGGACAACAACAAGGAGGTTGAGCGCCGCACCTGCGAGGAAGTACATGGCCCCTCTCCGCCTCGTGACAGCATACGAAACCGCCGCGGCGAAAACCCACACCATGATTCCGGCACGCACGGCAATGTTTGCGATGAAGCCGAGGAAAAAAATAAAGAATGCCGGCGCAAGCGCGGAAAGCTTCAAGGGCGGAGCGGCGTGAAGCCCTTCTGCAGGCTGCGCATTTAACTGCCCGGCAACCGGCGCCGGTTTCGGCCTGCGCTTCGGCTTTTCGGCATTATCGCGCAGCACGTCATCAAGCACGTGCGGGTCTATCCCGGACTCGGCAAGCGCCTTCCTTATCTTCGCAGGCTTCATTCCAGCCGCAAGTCGCTCCCTCACAAGCTGCTTTGCCTCATCATACTCCGCCATGGCCAGCCACTTCCGCTTCGGGGATAGAATTGTTTTGGCTTAATTTAAGGATATTGTACGGAAGAAAAGCCGACAAAAACCTATTATGTAGAAGACGGCTTATTTCTCCGCAAAAACTTTGGAAAAGGGGTTCGCATAGTTCAGCGAAATTTTTCCCCCCGCCTCGGTAATCTCGCCCATGTTCTTCAGGTAAGAGAGCAGTTCCTTCAACTCGGCGGAGCCGATGCCGACAGCCTTCGCAAGCGGCTTCTCGGCAAGGGCCCTCTTTTCATGCAGTGCGAGCTTGAGCTTGAATATGGAGTTGCTCCAATACGGCACTTCCTTGCCTGTTTTCTTCGCGAAAAACCTCGAGTCGAAAAGAAGCTTGGTCATGAAATCCGTGTTGGGGTTCATCACCGCCTCCTTGAGCACATCATTCATTGCCACGGCCTTTTCCCATGCCTTTGCGTCAATCAGCGGCTTCTCCATCCCAATCACACCAAGCACAGACAATGAAGCAATAAAACAGGGTTAGGAATTAAAATACATGATACCCCGGCCAGCGTGAAACGCTCTGTCTTGGCACGGCCTCGTTTGACAGAACCCTCTTTTAAGGGTTGGGCGTGACATTCGGGCTGGGCGTGGGAGTTGCCGGCACCTTTCTTCTCTCCATCCTGACAGTATGCTCGAAAACCTTTTGCTTAGGTTCAAACCTTGAGAGGCCGCCATCGAAGTAAGCCCCTATGTCAGGTTGCGCATAAATTAATTCGTCCTCATAGCCCGGAGCTGTGAACCTAAAATAACTCACGTTGACGTCCTTGTAAGAGTCGAATGGATTTTCAGTGATTCTTTCAAGCGGATATGTGTACGCACCGAGAAGGTACTGGTATTCCAATTGATTTTCAACCACATTAAATAGGTTGCCCGCTTCGTCTACAACCCTAAACCGGAAAACGTATGGCGGGTAAGCTTTTTTGGCCAATACAATTCTGACAGAGTTTTCACCGGCTGACACCTCGGCGGTTACAAACCCGGATTTGGAGTCCGGCTCTTTACCGGATATTGCCCCGAAAGTGTAAGTTCCGGTTGACGACAACTGGACCACGGCGTTGCCCCTCGCGTCAGCCTGCGTATAACTGACAATTGTACCAACCCTGAGTATTGTAATGTTTGCGCCACCTGCTGGAGCTCCGCTCTCATCCACGACAGCTATTTTTACGCTGTTGCTGGTGGTGGCTAGTGGAGAATCCGAGCGGCACCCAGACAAAAAGCTGAGCACCAGCATTATTCCGGCGACTGCGAGTATGGTTGACCTGTTCATCGAAACCACTTTTCCTGGACTGGACCTAACTATATAAGTTCGGGGGGATATTTAAACTTGCCTTTGTATTTCGATGCAGGGACTCCTGACATTTGCGGTTGGTGGTTTTTCAGGTTTGGCTAAAAATGGGTTGGTTAGCCCATTTTTTGATGAACCAAAAAAGTTGGTGTGCTGCTCGGAGCAATTGTAGTAGCCTTTGTTTTTTGCTCATGCCTCCTGCATACTGCACGAAACCGTATTTTTGGGCAGGAGGCATGCCGATG
>JACQPB010000043.1 GCA_016202305.1 Candidatus Iainarchaeum sp.
CATTCACCGTGTTCCACAACCTTTCCAACGGAACGCCTGTCAATGCAGTCTGGAATGGGAGCGCGAGCCAGGCGATTACGATTACCGTAAATGACGTGCCAGCAGGAATGTCACTCACAGTGCCGGTGGTCGGCGGCAAAACACAGAAGAGAAGCAACCCAAAGTCAGACAGGGCCACTGATGAGAACCAGCTCGTGACTGCTTCAGCCACCTTGACAAACACGGGGATAGAGAACCTTACCAATGTTAATGTTACAGGCATAACGCCCTCTGGCTACAGCCAGTCAGAGGTGAACCTTTCCTTTATAAGCATTGCAGGGCTGTCATCAGCAACGACACTGAACCGGAGCCAGTCAGCGACCATCCTCTTCCAGGCGAAGATTCCGAAAGACCTTGACGCAGTGACAGGCAACAGGCTTGAGGAGAACAAGCAGACAATAGGAACCATTTCAGTTACAGGAACAACGCTCTCAGGCTCAACAGTCACAGCATCCTCGCCAATCCAGATGCAGGCCGAAAACAACCTGAGGATAAAAAACCTCAAAGTGGAGGTTGACGGCGACTCTGAGAACGTTGACAACGGCGACCGGGTCTCAAACGTAAAGGCTGGCGCCTCTGTGGTAATGAAGATTGAGCTGGAGAACAAGTTCAGCAGGGATGACGATGTAGACATAAATGATGTTGATGTGACGGTGGACAGCGACGACCTGGACGTGAACGAGGACGAGGACGCAGGCGACATCGCCCCAAAGAAGACAAGGGAAATCACTGTAAGGTTCACCATTGACGAGGACGCTGATGATGACGATTACGAAGTTGAGGTAAGGGCATCGGGCGAGGATGAGAACGGAGCAAAGCACGGCGAGTTCCTGAGGTTCACCATAGAGGTTGAGAAGAAGGAGCATGAGATAAAGATTGGAAGCGTGTCCCTGAACCCGGAGTCAGCCGGCTGCGAGGAGCGGGCGCAACTCAGGGCCACCATAAAGAATATCGGAAGGCGCGACGAGGACGAGGTCTTCCTCAGGATAGAAAGCCCTGACTTAAGATACGGCGACGTGCTTGGGCCCTATGAGCTTGACGAGGATGACTCCAGGCTCGTAACCGCGGACATTCCTGTGCCAAAGAACATTTCAGCCGGGAACAAGCGGATTACACTTGAAACTTACTATGACACTGACATCCGAAGCAACAGCGATGCCATCCTTCTAAGGGTAATTGCCTGCGAGGAGGCCAACAGGGTTACAACGCCGCCGGCTACACAGCCGCCAGCAACACAGCCGCCCACTGAGCAGCCCCCGGCAGTCAGGGAGCCTGTTGTAGCAGAACCTGTCGTCATAAGCCCGCCTGCGGCCACGCCTGAGAAGAAGGAAGGGATTGACCTTTCAAGCTCAAAATACTACATCCCGCTGCTCATAGCAGGCAACATAGTCCTGCTCGGAGCCGCGATATTCCTCGTGGCGAAGCTGGCTGCGGCGTGAAGGTGAATTGCAATGAATGGAAGGGTTTTGATTGCTGTGAATGACCCGCGGGAAAGGGCAGGGCTTTCGGATTATGTGACTGAGCTCTTTAGCCACTGCATTGGGGCGGTCAGCGTAGACTCAGGAGACGCCAGCATACTAAACAGGGGCCAGAGGCAAGAAGGGCGCGCCTATGACTTTATCACTGTTGACGATACGCCTGAAGGCGTTGCAGGGGTTGTCGGGCTTAGGCAGGCTGATACTACAACCCCTGTTTACATGATAGGAGACCTTTACACCCAGATTGGCTGGAGCGTCAGAGGCCCTGATGGCCTGCAGAATGTGGCTGACTACTTTGCGGAGAGGATTGGCGCGACGGCTTACGCTGACCGGGACGACTTTGATACAGACCTTGCGCACATTGTCCGTGAGCTCGCCCAGGAGTGCATGCGCAATTAGAAAACATTCTTTTTCCTGCCTACGCTGGAACTTCTAACTTTTTTCCCGTGCCCTTTTCCATGTGGTCCAGCTTCTCAAGAAGCAAATTATCGTACAAATCCCTCAATTGTCTGGCAACGGAGTTTTCCTGATTTATCCTGTAAAGCGTACCCCCAAAGGAAGAAGTTCGGTAGAAAATATCCTGAAAGAATTAACAAACGATGAATGGATTGTTATTTTGGCAAAGAGGACTGGAAAAGGTTCTGAAGATCACGTTTCGCTGAATCCGAGAAAAGTCAGTGAGATAAAACAGCATCTTCAGAGCATGAATTCACAGAAATGAACAAACCTTCTATTTAGAAACAATAAACTTCTCCATCGCACTGACGAAGTCCTGAGCGTCCCTTAGCAATGCGTCATACTGCGCACCTGTGATTTCCTTTACATCCCTGTAAAGTATCTTTTTCTGAAGGGTATAGAAGTTGCGCATGATTGCAGAGTATTTCCGGTCAAGAAGGCCTTTCTGCACAAGCTGCTTA
>JACQPB010000002.1 GCA_016202305.1 Candidatus Iainarchaeum sp.
AAGTAGAACTCCACATTGTTGGATATAAGAAAATAATCCGCGTATGGTGGAAAAAGAATCTCATAAAACAAGTCGCAATTTAGCCTAGCCAAAAAGTCTCATTCTAGCTTGGCCGTAACACCTAGAGATAAAGAATTTGTCAATATTTCAAAAGAGATTGTGGAAATTAAAAAAGACAGGGGATTATTGAAGACTCTTCGGGGCTATTCTAATTTGCAATTGGGGGTGATGTTTATACTGTGGGGGGCGTTTATTTTTGGTATGTTCTACCTCTCTCTAAAACGCAATCCAAAGATTTCATTATTCTATTTCTTGGCATTATTTGCGCTTATGATTTCTAGTCTTGGAGTTTTTTATTATGTTGTCCTGTTTTATATTATCAAAATTTTCAAATTTCTAAATCCGGGAGCCAAAATAAAAGCCATTGAATTTTATGGCTTTGAGCCATTCTCGGAAAAAAGTCTTGTGAATGTTTGGTCTTACAAATCAAGCGCTTATTCATATTACAAGTTCAGTCGGTTTCTTTTTTACCCGTCAATAATAATTTTCCTGTTGGCTTTAGGCGTTGTGATTTTCAGAATATCTATTTAGAGCACGTCCCAGTAGGTCAGCGGTTGTGCAAAGACTGGCTGTTAGGGCGGTTTTCATGCCACGCCACAAGTCTACTGGGATAGGCTCTTAGGGTCCATCTATATAGATTATGGCTGGCCATGAAACCCGCCTCAATCATTCTCCGGCCTCAGTTATAAATTTAAACAACGGCTTCCAATAAATAGCAATGTTCCAACCTTCGAAACTGCTTTTTGCAACCCCCGGAATCCCTCTTTCCACGCAGCCGCGCGACACCGAAAACGGCATAAGGCAGGTGAAAAAGCTCGGCCTCGGCGCGATGGAGCTGGAGTTCGTGCAGAGCGTGTTCATTTCGAAGGAAAAGGCACCCGAAATAAAAAAGGCCGTCGACGAAACCGGAGTGGCTCTCACGTGCCACGCCCCATACTTCATAAACCTGAACGCTGTTGAGCCGCAGAAGCGCGGGGCATCCCGCTCCCGCATACTTCAAAGCGCAAAAATCCTGGATGCGTGCGGCGGCTACTCGGTCTGCTTCCACCCGGGCTACTACCTCGGCATGGAGCCCAAGAAGGTGTTCGAGAGCGTGAAAAGCGAAATGGAGAAAATCATGGGGGAAGTGAAGTCCCTCGGCCTCAATGTCTGGATAAGGCCGGAAACCACGGGGAAGCCGACGCAGTTCGGGAGCATTGACGAGCTGTGCGACCTCAGCGCAGGGTTAGACCATGTCCTTCCCGTAGTCGACTTTTCGCACCTGCACGCGCGCACGAACGGCAAGTTCAACACGCGGGAAGAATTTACGCAGGTCATGGAGCTGATTGAGAAGAAGCTCGGAAAGGTCGCGCTGCACAACATGCACATCCATCTCTCAGGGATAGAGTACGGGCCGAAAGGCGAAAAAAACCACCTTGTCCTTGATGAGAGCGACATGAACTGGCGCGAGCTGCTGCAGGTGCTGCACGATTTCAATGCGAAGGGCGTGCTAGTGTGCGAGAGCCCGAACATCGAGGAGGACACGCTGATGTTGCAGCGTGAATACGGGAAGCTTTGACTCTATTTGCCGGTCACGACTTCCGAGAGCGCCCCTACGAACCTTGCAATGTTTTCATCCGTCATTTCCTTTTTCGGGGTGATTACAATCCTTATCCCTAGCACACTGTAGTTTTTCCCGCTTATCCTGATTGGCGACACCCTGAATCCCTTTTCCAGAAGCCCAACCATGAGGTGTTCGAGCTCCTTTTCCGATTCGCACTTTATCGGGACAACGCCCGATTCTATAGGTGCGAGCATCGAAAACCCGTTCTCTCCGATTTCTTTTCCGGCATTCTTTGCTCTTTCTGTGCAGAGTGCTGCAAGCGCCCTCAGACCTTCGATTCCAAATTGTTCGATTGTGGCAAGTGCGGTTGCAACCGGAAAAGCGCTCCGTGTAGTGCCGAGCGCTGACATGTTGCCTGTGAAATAGTCGGCTTCGTGCCCGGCCAATTTTTTGTCTTTCGCTTCCTTGAGCATAAGTATTCCGGCGCCTATCGCCCCAATGAACTTGGTCGTGTCCACTGCTACCGAGCTCACTACAAGAGAAGCCGATATCCTTATGGCATTAGGGTGTCCGGTAAGGTTGAGTATGGTTCCGCCGTACGCCGCGTCTACGTGCACCCATATTCCGTGCTTCATGCAAAGCTCCTCTACCTCAGGATTGAAAATGAACCCTTCACTGTTGCCGAAGTAGGTGGTGCCGTGCGTTGCATTCACCATTGCGATGTTCGGGCCATATGTCTCAAGGATTTTTATCACTTCCTTCTCGTCTGCCTGAAAACCTTTTTCAGGTTTTGCATCCACTGTGAGTATTTTCATTTCGAGCTTGTCACAGGCGTTCTTTATAGATGAATGCGCGATGTTTGTTGTAAGCACGAATCTCTTGCCTGTCTTCTTCCTGGCCATGTAGAGCGCTATTTCGTTGGCCTCGGAGCCGGAGTGGAGTACTATCCCTTTGGTTTTTTCGAGGCCGAGTATCCGCTCCGAGAAAAATCTTGTCAGTTTTGCCCGCGCCCTCTGCGCTTCCTCGTCGCTGGCGTCGGCGAGATTCCTCATGGCAAACCCCGATTCCTCAATGAAGATGCTCTCAGGGCATATTCCTATCATGCTGTACATGTCGATTGCCTGTCTACGGCCAGTTGATGCATCCCCCTGGTTCATTTTTTGCCCGGTAAAAATTGCCTTGTCGGGTGGTAATAATGCCGACGTTGATTTTTGTTTCAACCAAAAGGTTAAAAATTCTACAGTAGTTTTATGCATTGTGGTAAAAGAATCGGAGATGGCCATTGCCGAGGAGCTCGTTTCCTCACGGGTGGGACTTAGCGACCTATACTCGCTTCTCAGGAAGAAACGTCTTTTTCATGGCTCTATACAGGCGCTCTTCAAACTGCTCAAGAAAATGGTAGGGGAAGGCATCCTTGCAAAGGACCGGAAAAGTTACTCGCTTTCCAAGGCGTGGGTGGTGCGGAACAAGAGGTTTTTCGACCGCCTTTTCGACAGGAAATCCCGCCTTGAATCTAGTGCGCCTATGCTCAGTCAGGATTATGAGGAATATTCCTTCGATTCGCTTTTTTCGCTTGACAATTTCTGGTACGACGCGATTTACAGGATAGCGAAAGGTTCTGCCAAGAAGAAAATATTCATACGAAACAGCTATTACTGGTGGATAATACTGAACCTCAATTACGAGCTTCTCACCCTAAGCGACCACAAGAGGCGTGGCTTCGATATTCATATACTCCTTACAAAGGACAACAAGCTCAACCGCTGGGCCCTGAAAGTGCTTGAAGAGCACGGTTTCAGGGCGTCAATCGAGGGCGATGAAGACGATTCGCAAATAGATTGGAATGTGTTCGACGACACGCTGATTCAGGTCAATTATGACCGCAAAACTGCAGCGGCTATAAAGCGCATTTTTGGGCGCTATAAATTCGTCGAGGAGATTCCTCCAAAGGAGCTTGCAAAGCTCACTGCGGGAAAGGGAAAATTTTTGCTGAGGATAATACGGAACAGGCCGCTTGCGGAGCAGATGAAGAAAGGGTTCGAAAAACCTTAAGCTGGACGCCGCCTTAGCGCTGGTGACGCTGTTTTCATCTCGCCACGAATATTTTGCCTTTCAGGGCTTACCTTCTCATTGTCATCCTTGGGGCTGTTTTTCTGGCAGGCCTATTCCCAGACATGGTTTGCGGTCTTGCCATTGAGATAAAATCACGGGATGCGAGGTTAAGTTTCGTTGGCTTTCTCGCCATTGGCTTCATCATTGTCAGTCACTAATTTTCTTCACGAATATGCATGGCACCGGGCAGGCGTCCGCCGCTTCCTGGTTCTGCTTCATCTTCGCGTCGTCGACTACCTTGAATTCCTGCGTCCCATGCTCGCCCTGCTCCTTGCCAGAATCTATGAGGTGGCTCTTGTCGCCTTCCATTATCCAGTCTTCGGGGTTTATTGCCGCGCACGCGCCGCAGCCGATGCAGATTTCCTTGTGGTGCTCGACCTTGAACTTTGCCATCGCCATTGCCTCTTGAACTACCTAATACCGTTGCCGAGTCTTATAAACATTTTGGGTCGTTAAACGGCATTGCCGAAGCAATCTCGGTCATAATCCGAAGCCCCTGATTATTTCGCCCGCATGGTTCGCCGTGTCCGGCCTCCCAATCACCTTGACGATTATTCCGTTTTCATCAATCAGGAAAGTGGTGCGCGCTATTCCCATGAATGTCTTCCCATACATGCTCTTTTCCTTCCACACGCCGTACTTTTCAATCACCTTTCCGTCAGGGTCTGAAAGTATCGGGAAATTGAAGCCGAATTTGCCGGAAAACTTCTTGTGGCTCTCGACGCTGTCCTTGCTCACGCCCAGCACGATGATGCCTTTTTCCTTCAGTGCTGCGAAGCTGTCGCGGATGCTGCATCCCTGCGCGGTGCAGCCGGGCGTATCATCCTTGGGGTAAAAGTATAGCGCGACCTTCCTGCCCTTGTATTCCCGGAGGCTGTGCTCTTTGCCATACTGGTCATCGAGCCTGAATTCCGGCGCTTTTTGCCCTTCCTGAATCATTTCCATCCACATTCCTCATGCCGTATCGTAAATGCTGCACGGCTTTCCGGCAGTGCAGTTCTCCGCTGGCAGGTTGAATCCCTGTGGCATCGGGCATTTCTTGGAGTAAATGCACGATTCGCTTGTTATGCTGTCGAGCATTTCTTTTGTAGGCGTGCCCTCGCCGTAATAAATGAGGATTTTGTCGAGGTCGCGTGGCCTGTAGTCGCCGTATTCCGTCGCCGGGGCGCCATTGACGTACATGGCCAGTTTTCCGTTTGCTCCGGAGCAGTAATCCGCCTTTCCGTCGGAAAAGCAGTCGCCTGTCAGGCCCATTCCGATGCTCTTGAAGAACTCGCCCAGGGTCGCGTCGCGGCTGTGGAAGTGTATAACGTTCGGGTTGAAGTCGTGCATGTGCGCATCGTGCGATAGTTCCTTGTACTCATCGCTCATGTATTCCGCCTTGTTGAGGTCCATTGCCTTGCCTTCGAGGATGACCTTGAAATCCGCGTGCATGTGGTAATCCTCCGGCGCGGTTTCCCACGGGAGCGTACACCCGGACACGGCAACTGTGATGAAGATGGCCGCCATGGCAATGGCGCTCTTAAGCATGGATTAGAGCCGCACCGAAACCGATATTATTATATCCGTGTTAATAATAATTTGAAGGTCAGGTGGTTTATGATGGTTTCTTCGGTCGCAAAGCCGGTCGTCGGCATTCTTATGGGTTCCAAGTCTGACCTTGATGTCATGAAGGAAGCCTCTGAGGCGCTGGAAGGCTTCGGCGTGGCCTGCGAGATGCGCGTGATTTCCGCGCACCGCTCGCCCAAGCTACTTGACGAGTATCTTTCTTCCGCGCGTGGGCGCGGCATCAGCGTCATAATAGCGGGAGCCGGGGGCGCGGCCCATCTTGCCGGTGTGGTGGCCTCACACACGACTCTTCCGGTCATTGGCGTTCCGGTGGAGTCGAAGTCGCTGAAGGGCCTTGATTCACTTTTATCCACAATCCAGATGCCTCCCGGAGTGCCTGTAGCGACAGTCGGCATCAACGCCGCGAAGAACGCCGGCATACTTGCCGTCCACATGCTCGCGCTTTCGGACGCTTCCCTTGCAAAGAAGCTCGATGCTTACCGCGCAGACATGGCCGAGAAGATAAGGGCGACGAAAATCTGATTTGTTTTCACGACAACGCAGGCCAAGGGCTTGGAATCATCGTCAGGTGAACATCGACACGCATTATTGGGGTGATAATAAGGCAGCAGTATTTATATATTTGCATATATGAATATTGTTCATGGAAAGTAGGGTAAAGCTGCTTAAGGCGCTTTCCGACGAAAGCAGGATGAGAATAGTTCGCCTTCTTATGGGAGGGGAGCAGTGCGCGTGCTCGATTGTCCCTTATGTCAAAAAGGCGCAGCCGACGGTTTCCCGGCACCTGAAAATCTTGGAGGAAGCCGGAGTTGTGCAATCAAGGCGGGACGGCACGAACATCTGGTACCATCTGAAGGGAAAGGATGCCACCAAGGTGCTTGGTGCGCTCGGCATCCGCAAAATCAGGCCCAATGCAAAGTGTTGATGGGGTGGTTTTGTGGGGACTGCGGAAAAGCTAACATTACTTGACAGGCATCTGACTCTTTGGATATTTTCGGCAATGGCGCTCGGCATCGCGCTTGGAGCTTTTGCGCCCGGCTTTACTGAATCCATTTCCGGCCTTCAGGTTGGCACGACATCCATCCCGATAGCCGTGGGGCTTATACTTATGATGTACCCTCCGCTTGCAAAAGTCAGGTATGAGAAGCTTGGTGGCGTATTCAAGGACAGGAAAATCGTGGCGCTCTCCCTTGCGCAAAACTGGCTGGTCGGGCCATTGCTCATGTTTGCCCTCGCAGTGATATTCTTGAGGGACATGCCAGAATACATGATAGGGCTTATCATGATAGGAATTGCGCGCTGCATCGCCATGGTTTTGGTGTGGAACGAGCTTGCCAAGGGGCACACAGATTATGCAGCCGGATTGGTTGCATTCAACAGCATTTTCCAAGTGCTTTTCTACGCAGTTTACGCATGGATATTCGTGACTGTGCTGCCGCCCGTGCTCGGGCTTGCGGGAAGCGTAGTGGATGTGAGCCTGTGGCAGGTGGCTGAAAGCGTTTTCATCTACCTTGGAATACCTGCGATTGCCGGCGCTGCCACACACTATTACCTTGTAAGAAAAAGGGGCGAGGATTGGTACCACAAGAAATTCATTCCAAAAATAAGCCCCATGGCATTGGTTTTCCTGCTCTTCACCATAGTTGTGATGTTCAGCCTCAAAGGAAGCCTCATACTGCAGATTCCGCTTGATGTCATCAGGATAGCAATCCCGCTCCTGCTTTACTTTGCCCTAATGTTCTTCATCAGCTTTTACATGGGCAAAAAGCTCGGTGCAGACTATCCAAAGACCGCAACGCTTTCATTTACTGCTGCCAGCAATAATTTTGAACTCGCAATAGCCGTCGCAGTGGCTGTTTTCGGGATTGGCTCTGGTGTGGCGTTTGCCGCGGTCATAGGTCCGCTTGTCGAAGTACCAGTAATGATATGGCTTGTGGATGCCTCTCTCTGGCTCAGAAAGAGATACTTCCTAGGATAGCCCTAGCAAAAAACTACCTGGTAAAATTCAAGTATTTGCCCATTGCTCTGGATGAACGCGGCAACCTGTTCTTTCACGTTATATTTTTTGTTTTGGATATCCTGGGCTTCAATACCCTCGTTTATCAGGAAAACTTTCACGTCATGCTTTCCCTTGGGTGCGGTCACGCCGAACCTGAAGGCATTCCATGCCTTTTCAGGCTCCTTTGTCCTAGAGGTCAAGCGGCCCGGGTTCAGTCTGCCCATCTGTCATCATCTCCCTGAATGAGGATCCGAATCATCGTCATACTCCACATCCCCGGGCCGATAGATTAATGGGCTTGGTTGCTTTTTATAGGCTTTCACGCTTGCTATAAAAACGTTTTTATGGGGAATATTTGCGGTTATCGTGGGAAAGATTGCCCTCAACGAGCGCAGTTCGCGCATCACGCAGGGGGACAGGCGCGCCCCGAACCGCGCGATGCTGCGCGCCGTCGGCTTCAAGGATGCGGATTTCGGCAAGCCTATTGTCGGAATTGCCAGCACATGGAGCGACATCACGCCGTGCAATGCGCACATTGGCAAGCTTGCTATTGAGGCGAGGAAGGGCGTCGAAAAGGCGGGCGGCAAGGCGCAGACATTCGGGACAATTACCGTGAGCGACGGCATCTCGATGGGCACAGAGGGCATGAAGTATTCGCTCGTTTCGCGCGAGGTCATCGCTGATTCGATAGAGGTTGTGTCGAATGCGCAGGCTTTCGACGGCGTCGTCGCGATTGGCGGCTGCGACAAGAACATGCCGGGCTGCCTCATGGCCATGGCGAGGCTCAATGTTCCCGCGGTTTTCGTTTATGGCGGCACGATACTGCCGGGCAGCTATAAGGGCAGGGACATTGACATTGTCAGCATTTTCGAGGCCGTGGGCCAGTACAGCGCGGGGAAGATAAGCAAGGGGCAGTTCCACGGCATAGAGTGCCATGCGTGCCCCGGCGCGGGCTCGTGCGGCGGCATGTACACTGCCAACACTATGGCCACTGCGATAGAGGCGCTTGGCATGAGCCTTCCTGGCTCCGCTTCCAATCCTGCCGAAAGCGAGGACAAGAGGGCTGATGTCAGGGCTGCTGGTGTCGCGGTGCTGAACCTTCTCAGGCAGGGCATAAGGCCGCGTGACATAATGACGAAGGAGGCTTTCGAGAACGCGATTGCCGCGGTGATGGCTCTCGGCGGCTCCACGAATGCAGTCCTGCACCTCATCGCGATTGCGAGGACCGCAGGAGTCGGGCTTTCCCTTGACGATTTTGACAGGGTCGGCAAAAGGGTTCCGCTGCTCGCGGACCTCAAGCCTTCCGGGAAGTATGTGATGGCTGACCTCGACAGGGTCGGCGGCTCCGCCGCTGTCCTGCGGCTGCTTTTCGAGGCCGGCTTCCTGCATGGCGAGTGCATGACTGTTACCGGCATGACCATGGCCGAGAACCTGAAAGGCGCGCCAAGGCTTGCGGCGCACCAGGATATTATCGCCGATTTGAAGGACCCTTTGAGGAAGTCGGGCCATCTGGTCATACTCCGTGGCAACCTGGCTCCCGAAGGCTCCGTGGCCAAGGTTTCGGGCCTCAAGAGGGCCTCCATTACCGGGCCTGCGAGGGTTTTCGAGTCGGAGGAGGCGTGCCTCGACGCTATCCTGTCCAAGAGGATAAAAGTGGGGGATGTGCTGGTGATAAGGTATGAAGGGCCGAGGGGCGGCCCCGGAATGCGCGAGATGCTCGCGCCCACATCGGCCCTCATGGGAGCCGGCTTCCATGATTCTGTCGGCCTCGTCACGGACGGCAGGTTTTCCGGCGGCACCCATGGCCTTGTCGTCGGCCATGTCTGTCCGGAGGCGCAGGCCGGCGGGCCCATAGCTGTCGTGAGGGACGGGGACATGATAACGATTGACGCGGAAAAGCAGGTCATCCGCCTTGAGGCAAGCGACGCGGAGATAAGTTCGAGGCTGGAGGCGTGGAAGGCGCCGCCCCTGAAGTACATCGGGGTACTGCGCAAGTACGCGAAGTCGGTTTCCTCCGCAAGCGAAGGCGCATTGACCGACAGGCCGTGACTGCTCCGGATGCCACGAAAACCCGTTAAAACCGCTTTTTCGCGCATTTGTTTTTAAACCTTTTTTCATTGCTTTAATCAGTTTTCCTCGGGGAAACGCCAAAAGGAGGTTTTTTGAATGGCAGATTCATTGGTCGTAGGTTCAAAGGTTAAGGAAGCAATCAAGGCGCAGGACTGCAATACTGCGGGAGACGCCGTTGACGCTTTGAGCGAAGTCGTTGCCTGGCACATAAAGAGGGCGGCGGAAAGGGCGAAGGCGAATGGCAGGAAGACCGTGCGCGGAGTTGACTTCTGAATATTGATTTTTTGAGGTTTGGAGGGCACGTGCCCTTCAAATCCCAAGCTATTTTTCCAGTGATTTTTCCCTTATCTCAACCAGCTTTTTCGTGCTTTTCGAGAGCAGTTTCCGGCCTTTTGCCGTCACCAGCACGTCGTCCTCTATCCTTATTCCGAGCCTCCGCGGAATGTAGACGCCGGGCTCTATCGTGACAATGTCGCCTTCGCGCAGGAAATGCCCTTCCTTCCTGCCGAGCCTCGGCCTTGCGTGGATTATCTTCTTCAGGCCGTGCCCCAGCCCGTGGCCGAAGTATTTCGCGTGCTTCCCGAGTGTTTTCCTCGCGTGCATGTAAACTTCGTGGCCGTCAATGCCGGCCCTTATTTTTCCGGTGCACAGGACATTTGCCCTGAGCACCTTTTTGTAGAGCGCTCTCCCGCTTTTTGCGGCCCTGCCGAAGTGAATCGTGCGCGTCATGTCGGAGCAGTAGCTGTTCACGCGCGCGCCGAAATCGATGACGCAGAAGCCGCCGCCGGCAAGCTTCGCGTTCGTGGGCCTGTGGTGCCAGTCGACGGCGTTCTTCCCTATCGCCACAATCGGCGGGAACGCGGGGCCCGCGCCGGCGCGCTTGAATTCCGCTTTGATGAACCGCGCGATGTCGCGCTCGGTAACGAATCCGTGCCTGCGCGCCCTTCGCACTATTTTGGAGAAAATTTTGTCATTGATGCGGCAGCCACTTGAGATGTTTCGGAGTTTTTTGTCCATACCAACAAATACTGCAGCAATGATTTATTTATACGTCTGGGCGAGGGCGTCTATTTCCAAAATTACTCCGTAGCAGCGGTGAAACTCCGAGAGGCCTGGTTCCGCATTTGCCCAGCGCCTCGTGTACGAAAGCATGGTTATGTAGTCTTCGGAATATACTCCACGAAAATCTGTGATAAGCCTGTTATAGGCCCTGAGCGCCGTTTTCCAGTTTGCTTGTAAGTTTCTTTTCTGCGCATCTGGGTTCATGGGTCCGGCTTTCAACTTTTCTATATTATTCTTGGCAGCGGTCAATACTGTGAATGCATTGGTTGCCTTGAGTTTTAGGTTTGCCATAATTTTTTCCATAACTTCCCGGTCTTTTTTCAGGAACTCTGGCCGGAATCTGTTCTTCTCATCATCAAAAGTCAATCCGTGTTTGGATCTAGCCATTTTACGGTTTGGTCTTTTTCCAGGGGGCATTGCAAACACGGCATTTCAATCATAAATTTTTCACGGCGTCACGCGCTCGACTTCATAGTAGTTGATTTCGTTCTCCGAATCCACCACCGCGTTCAGGAGCTTCGTCTTGAGGTTGCTCGCGAGCCTTACCATGCGCGAGAGTTCTATGAAGTTGTACTTGTCGTCCTGGGCCGTGACGTTTATGCACCACTGCGAATGCGCCTCGCCGGGCTTCTTTCCACGGGGATACACGCGGAAGTCGAACCCGAACTTGAACCCGGTCTTGACGACGAAGCCGCGCTCCCTCATGTCCCTGAAGACCTGGTACTTGAGGTAAAAGTTCTTGATTTTCTTGTCGGCGTGCCTCGTGAGTGCCTCTTCCGTCAGCTTGGCGCCGTCCTTGGAGCTTTCCATGCCGAACTTTTCCTTCTCAAGCAGGTAAAGCGCCTCGAACAGGTCGAGCACGAGCTCGTGCTGCTTCTGCTCCCCGAAGCCCTTCTGCCTCAGCGTGTCGCCGAGGCGCTTGTCGCGCAAAAAGACCTTGTCGTCAATAAGGATGGCCATGTAATGCTTATATGCTTGAAAGGTTATAAAATCATGCATCCGGAATCATTCAGGTGGCTCAATGCACGCAATCGACCCATGGGGCTCTTTCGCTGTCAAGGACTATGGCCACGTATTCAAGGAGTTCGGCCTGCAGGAGTTCCCGGAGCAGTATTCTCGCAGGCTCGGCCACTACCTCTTCGACCGGGGCATCATCATAGCGCACCGCGACTTTGACAGGGTGCTGAAGCGCATCGAGGCCAGGAAGCCTTTCGTGAACATCACCGGAATAGCTGCCTCTGGGCCGTTCCATCTCGGCCACAAGGTGGATATTGACTTGTTCAGGTTCTTCAGGGAAAGCGGCGGGAGGAATTATTTCGCTGTCTGCGACCTCGACGCTTTCCTCAGCAGGCCGGATGACAAGATACCTGACCTGAAAACTGCAAAAAAATGGGCCGTGCAGAACGCCGCCGACGCCCTGGCACTCGGCCTCGAGGAAGACGACATTTACGTGCAGTCGCGCAAGGAAACGAGGTATTACGAGTTCGCTTTCGAGCTGAGCAAGAAAATAACCAAGAACACGTTCGAGGCGGTTTATGGCCATGTGGATTTGGGGAAGGTTGCCGCGAACTTTTTGCAGTACGCCGACATAATGCACCCGCAGCTCGCGGAATTCGAGGGCTCCATGCCTTCAATCACCGGGATTGGCCTCGACCAGGACCCGCACGCGCGCCTCACGCGCGACATCGCGAAGAGGCTCCCTTACGGCCTCGAAGTGCCGGGGTTCATCTACTTCAGGCACCAAAGCGGCCTGCAGCCGGGGCAGAAGATGTCGTCCTCGGTCCATGAAAGCGCGATTTTCCTGAATGACGACCTCAAGACTGCCGAGAAGAAAATAAAGAGGGCGTTCTCCGGGGGCCAGCCGACCGTCGAAGAGCACAGGGCCAAGGGAGGGAACCTCGAAATAGACCTGGTTTTCGAGATGCTGAAGTTCCATTACCCGGATTCGAAGGAGCTGGGGAAAATCGGGAAAGAATTCGCTTCCGGGGAGATGCTCGCGGCCGGGCTCAAGCAGTTCGCTGTGGATTTCTTCGTGCCGATGCTGAAGGAGCACCAGGCCCGCGTGAAGGAAAACATGAAAAAGGCGGAGAAGATTGTGAATGGCTAATTGTTTCTACTGATTTATATTCTCAGTTCTGTAAAATACGTCATTCCCGTGTACAAATTGGTAATTCTCGGCTTCAGTACGCCATGAGAAGGCGACATTCTCGATTTTGTGGATGAGGTCACGGCTTACTGTGTTTTCAATTGTCCGGCTTTTTGGGTCATTCGCGAAGAACTGGGGAAGAACATTGGATAATATTGTGGCTCTGTCTGCAAGGGCTCGATAATCCGAAACTATTGCCGCTATTCTTTCTTCCGGTATGGGGTCTCTCCCAAGTGTCGTGGAATAACGTATTTCAGAAATCAGTCTTCGAAATCCGGCATGAATATCATTGTATTCTTGCACAAGCGGGTTCATGTTTCGCATTTGCGTTTTTCTTGCCCTGTAAGCCCTTCTCCTGTTTGCCCTTGGCATCCGTGTCACACTCGCCTCTGCGCTATCAGTCCTTCATACCACTTCCACATCAATCTTCTCTTCCTTCAGGCCCTTCACCAGCTTCCTGAAGTACTGGTTGTCCTGCTTCTTGAGGTACACCCTGCCGACTTTCCTGAGCATGGCAATGTTGACTATCTTGCTCTGGGTGTCGCCCCATTCGAGGATGTCTTCGCAGGTTTTCTTCTTTTTTCCCACGGTTTTCTTGACCTCCTCCATCACGGAGCGCGCCTTTGAGATGAATGCCGTGGTGAAGCCGAATTTTTCCTTCGGGCTAGCGTCCACGACTACCAGGACGAGCACTTCGCTCGCGCCCTTCACCGCCGTGTCTATGAATGCGTCGTCGTTCTCCGTTTCGGAGAGCACCGGTATGAGGACTTTCATCGTGTCGCTTCCATTCCAATTCCGGCAGCGCTGTCCGGCTCATGATATGTACTGGTATGATTCCTTTTTCTTCTCTATCATGGCGCCATCTTCCTTCGTGAACTCGGCCGCAATCCTTATCAGCGTGGGGGTGAGCCCGGTTTTCTCCGCGAGCTGCCCCAGGGTGGCGTTCCTGAGCTGCTTCATTTCGTTGAGCAGCTTCTGGCTCGTCGACTCCAGCAGGGCCGACTGTATTATGAAGAATTCGCCGGAGAACGCCCGCGTTCCCCTTATCTCGCCGGCCTTTATCCTTTCCCTGAGCTCTTCGCTGAGCGCCTTCGCGCGCGTCTCGTTCCTAACGACTAGGAAGCCGTCCTTTTCCAGGGAGAATTCCTCTATGGGCTTCTCCGCGTTGTCGAACTTTTTTTCCGGCCGAGTAGCCATGGCGTTTTTCGGGATTGTGTAAAGGGCCTTCCTGAACACTTCGCTCGACTTGTACTTCACCACCTTTCCGGCCGCGAGCATTTCAGCGAACTTCACGCGCTCCGCGGCCAGGAGTTTTTTCTCGAACCTGCCTTCCATGCGCTCCTGCGGCGGCAATTTCCGGAGCATGCCTGTTATTTTCTGCTCGATGCTGTCAGTTGACTGTGCTGCTGCCCTCTCCACGTAAGCCGTTTGTGCCGCTTTTTCATGCGTGGCCGGGCGCTCTACAAGCACCCATACGCCGTCGCACGCCCTGCAAAGCTCGTATTCGGGCCCTGCGCGCAGGCCTGTGCCATCGGTTTCCTTTTCCCCGAAGGAAAGGAACCTCTTTTCCCCTTTGCGCGAAACTTCGGCCATGGCGACCCATTATCATTGTCCGGAAAGGGGTTATAAAGATAAGGAAAGCCACATTGCGCGCGGAGCGGTGTCCTGATTTTTCCGGAAAAATGGTATTTTGCCGATGTTTGTCCGGCGGCGGTTTTTTTTGCGCAATCCCTGCCATGTGCCGTGGCTTGTTCCGGGCCGAAGGGTACGGTTGCGGCTTCCGGGCGGCGAAAGGGCTTTTCGTGCCCGCATTACAGTTAAAAACCCGTTTTTCCTATAGGTTCATTCGGGGGTTTCTCTTGGGCACGGCCATAGGCGACATAGTGCCTCGTCAGGGCATTTCTCTTGATTCGCTTAACGGCAGGACTCTCGGCTTCGATTCGCACAACATCATTTACCAGTTCCTTTCGAGCATCAGGGGCGAGGACGGCACGCCGCTCAAGGACTCGCACGGCAGCGTGACTTCGCATCTTGCCGGCCTTTTTTACCGAACCATCAACCTGGCCGAGAAGGGCGTGAGGCCGGTGTTCGTCTTCGACGGCGCGCCTTCGGCGCTCAAGGGCGAAACTCTGCGCAGGCGACGCGAGACGAGGACGGAGGCGACGCACAGGCACGAGGAGGCCGTGAAGGCGGGTGACCTGGAGGAGGCCCGCAAGTGGGGTTCGCGCGCCCTGAGGCTCGACGAGAAAATGGTAAGCGACGCGAAGCAGCTGCTCGTGCTCATGGGCTTCCCTGTGGTGCAGGCTCCGGGCGAGGGCGAGGCGCAGGTCGTGGCGATGGCTATGGCCGGCCGCATAGACGGGTGCGTGAGCCAGGATTATGACTCGCTCCTGTTCGGCGCTCCGGTGCTCTACAGGAACGTGGGCGTGAGCGGGAAGAGGAAGGTCCCGGGCAGGAACATTTATGCGGACGTGGAGCCGGAGAAAATAATCCTCGAGAAGGTCCTGTCGGAGAACGGCATCACGCGCCGGAAGCTCATCTGGCTGGCGATGCTCGTCGGCACGGATTTCAACGAGAAGTTTCCGGGAATAGGCGTCAAGTCAGCGCTCAAGCTAGTGAAACAGAACGATTCGTTCGATGCCATTGTCGCGGGCGCAAAGTCCGCGCCGGATTTCGACTGGCGCGAGGTGGAGTCGCTTTTCATGGAGCCGATTGTTTCGCAGGAGTATTCGATTGGGTTTTCCGCTCCGCAGCACGACAGGCTGGTTGATTTTTTGTGCGGGAAGCATGATTTCAGCAATGAGCGCGTAAGCAGGTCGCTTGAGCGCCTTTCCGCGGTTTTCGCCGAGAAGTCGAAGCAGTCTACCTTGGGGGCGTGGGCATGAAAAAGTATTTTCTGCCGGTGAAAATAATATTCGGCGAGAAGTCCTACCAGAAGCTTTTCTCCGAGCTCGAGGGCGCGGGAGTGAAAAAGCCGCTCCTGATATGCGGCAGCCATTTCGTTTCCTCTTTCAAGTACAAGGATTTCGAGGAAAAGGTGCCTGTATTCGAGGTTTTCACCGGTGTGGAGCCGAATCCATCCACGTCCACGGTAGACCGAGCCGCTAGCCTCCTCAACTCCTCGCAATGCGACGCGGTCGTGGGCATCGGCGGCGGCAGTGTCCTTGACGCGGCGAAGGTCGTTGCGTGCATGCATGGCTTCAAAAAAAGCTGCGAGTCGTTTTACAGGAAACCGCCACATAGGAAAAATCGCGTGCCTTTCTTCGCAGTTCCCACGACATCTGGCTCGGGCAGCGAGGCCACGCGCTACTCGGTGCTGACGCGCTCCGACGGCTCGAAGAAGACGCTGCGCCATGATCTGTTCTATGCGCGTGTTGCCATAGTCGACCCGGAACTCACTTACTCCATGCCACCGGAAGTGACGGCGGCCACGGGGATTGACGCTTTCTGCCAGTCAGTAGAGGCATACTGGGCAAAAACAGCCACTCCGCAGACTGATGCGTTCGCCGCGGAGGCAATCGGGCTGGCTTACCACTCCATTTTCAAGGCCGTGAACGACCCTGACAAGCAGGCCAGGCAGAACATGTCGCTTGCCTCTTTGTGCGCGGCACAGGCTTTCAGCAACACCGGCACCACTGCGTGCCACCAGGTTTCTTATCCTCTTACCCGGCACTTCGGCCTCGTTCACGGGTTCGCGGTGGCCATCACGCTCCAGTGGTTCCTCGGGTTCTATTCGGAGAAGGGCGGGAAGGCCGGCGAGAAGTGCCTGGAAATATGCAGGCTCATCGGCGCAAAAACGATTGCCGAAGGCAGGGAGAAGCTCATCGGGCTGCTTTCCTCAATCGGCGCCCCCACGAAACTGCGGGAAATAGGGTGCAGGCCAGAGGACTTCCAGAAAATAGTGGCTGTATGCCTTGAGGAGAGGCCTCAGAACCCGCGAAAGCACACAAAAGAAGACATTGAGAGGATGCTGGCGGAGATTTGCTGAACTTGTTCATTCGAAAACCATGGCGGGGCTTTCAGTTCATCTGCCAAGTTCCATGTACGCTTCCGCGAGCAGGTAAATCGAGCCTGTCACGAGAACCATGTCCTCCTTTCCTGCCGCATTGACCGCCTCGCGGATAGCGGCCCTTGCCGGCACAATGACTATGCCATTTCCCGCCTTTCGCATGATGTTTTCCGGCTCTTCCGCCCTTCCTGTCCCGGCTTTCGTGAGAATCAGCTCGTCTGCCAAGGTGAGCAGCTCCTTCGCCCCTTTAACGTCCTTGTCCTTCATGGCGCCGAACACCACCGTGAGTTTTTTATAACGGAAAAGCCCGAGCGCCTTGCGCAGCTTTTCCCAGCCATCGGGGTTGTGCGCCGCATCAAGCACGACCAATGGCCTTTTGCGGAGGATTTGCAGCCTCCCTTTCCACTTCGCTTTCCTGAGCCCTTCCCTTATGCTCCTTCGGGTTATTTTCACTCCTTTTTCAGCGAGCGCGAGCGCCGCTGCCGCGGCAAGAGCAGCATTCTCACATTGGTGGTTTCCCGCGAGCGAAGTTTCGAGGCCAGCGATTTTTTCCGGCGCAGTCAAGTCCAGTTTTTCGCCGTGCACGCTGTCCTTGCGGCCATTCCATTCAACGCATGAAACAGCCGAGCGCATTTTCGCGGCTTTCCGCATTATGGTTTTTATCCCGCTGTTGTTCCGTGCTACCACGACGGGCGTTCCGCGCTTTATGATGCCTGCCTTCTCCGCCGCGATTTTTCCTATCGTGCGGCCAAGGTACTGCGTGTGCTCGAGGGAAATGGACGTTATCACGGACACCAGCGGCTCCACGATGTTGGTTGCATCGAGCCTTCCGCCCATGCCTGTCTCAATCACGGCAAAATCCGCATTCTCTTCCAGGAAATGCCTGAATGCCATTGCAGTGATTGCCTCGAAATAACTTGCGTCGATGGAATGCGCTTCAATTATTTCCCTGAAATGGCTGGCCAGGAGGGAAAATTTCTCCCGCGGGATGTCGTGCCCGTTTATTTTTATCCTTTCAGCGGGCTCGAGGATATGTGGGGATGTGTACAGGCCCGTCCTGAACCCTGATTCCTGCAGTATCCCTGCGATGAACGCGCACGTGCTGCCTTTCCCGTTGGTTCCGGCAACGTGCACGCACTTCAGCTTTCCCATGCCGAGGCGCGAGAGCCGCACGAGCCTCGTGATGTTGCCGAGGTCGAAGCCCGTCATGCGCTGGCCAAGGGAATCGAGCCATGCCTTGCTTTGCCCATAGTTCATTCTGCGTTTTCCGTGTGTTTTCATATTATCAATGCGAGCGCGATGCTTGATGCGATGGCCAGTGCGGCGCCGAAGTACTGGTGCAGCATCACGCTCTCCTTGTTCAGCCACACGCCGAGCGCTATCGCGATTGCGGGGTAGCTTTCCGTAACCCCTATGATGAGGGATATCTGGCTTCCTGAAACCGCTATCGCGAAGAGCAGCCATGCCGCTGTATCGAATGCCCCGGTCGCGGCCAACAGTGCCGGGTATTTTGACGCGTTCGAGAGCAGTTCGCGGAGGGCGCCTTTTTTCCAGAGGTATGCGAGGCAGAGTGCCGTGAATCCTATCCACGGCACCCATATGACCATTATTGGTGAAATTCCCTTGGCTCCGACCCCTGTGAGGAAATTCACCAGCCCCATGCCTATTGCTGACGCTCCTGCTATCATGGCGCCCCTTTCGAGGTTCCGCGCGAAATGCCCTATTGACAGGTGCCGCGTAGCCATGAGCATTATGCCGATGAACACCGTCGAAATGACGGCGAGCTGCGCCAATGTGAGGCTTTCCCTGAGGAAAATGAATCCAAGAATGACTGTTACGGGAAGTTCCAGCTCGAGTATCACCTCCACCACAGAAAGCTTTCCCTGCTTCAGGGCCTCAAAGTTGAGTACCGCGACTATGAATGTCACTATGCCTATTCCGGCGAGGAAAAGGACGTTGCCCTGGGAGAGCTTATGGAAATCCTGTGCAATGAACGGGAGCAGGCCCACTGCGCCCACTATCCCTATGAATGCGAGGGTTTCAATGTCGCCTATCTTCCGCACGCTCTTTTGTATCAGGAAGTCGCCTATTCCCCAGCAAAGCATGGCCCCGAAGGCCGCGAGAACCAGGTTTTCCGCAAGTGCCATCTATTATGTTTTTGGGAAACCTTAATTAATTCCTTTCGCCATGTGTTTCCTCATGAAAAGGGCAGTCCTTGTCTGCAATGGTTCAGTTTCGACGAAACAGCTGTATTCCACTATTTCCAGGGAGGATTTCCTGATTGCCGTTGACGGCGGCGCTAACAAGCTGGTGAAGACCAGGTTCGTGCCCGACCTGGTTATAGGGGACATGGATTCCATCAACAAGGCCGCGCTCAGGCGTTTCAGGCAATGCTCCTTCCTCAGGTTTCCACGCGAAAAGCCGGAGCTTGACCTGGAGCTCGCGCTCTCCTACTGCGCTGGCAACAGGTTCCACGAAGTGCTCGTCCTCGGCGCCATAGGGACGCGCGCCGACATGTCTCTCACCAACATTTTCCTGCTTTCCGGTGTTCCTGAGGGCATCGACGCGAAGATTGTGCATGATGGCCAGGAGATTTTCCTGATGAGGAAAGGCCGCGTCCTTCACGGTGTTCCAGGAGAACGGATTTCCATTTTTCCGATAGGCGGCGACGCCCGCTGTGTGACCCTCACGGGGTTCAGGTATGCGCTGAGCTCGCGTGACGTGCCATTCGGCCTCGGCCTCGGCCTGAGCAACGAGTTTATAAGCAAAAAAGCGAAAGTTTCGTTCAAAAGCGGAATGTTGCTCTGTGTGCACTTTCACGATTGGTTCTGATTTTTAAGGCTTCCAGTGCACTCTGGTTCTGTGGCGCACATGTTTCCAGGTAAGCGGTTTTTGCTCGTGCTTGCGGTTTTTGCCCTGCTCTTTGCGGGGTGCGTGCAGCAGGGCGGCGTCAGGCAGGACATGAACGCTTCCGGCCCTGATGGGGCTGGCAAGGCGGCGGAGCCGCGGGAGCTTGTGGTTTATACTTACGATTCCATGGCTTCCGAGTACGGCATCGGGCCGCAAATCGTGCCAAAGTTCGAGGCGAAGTGCGGCTGCAAGGTGAAGATGATTGCCAAGGGGGATGCCGGCCAGGTTCTCGCCTCGCTCGTGCTTGAAAAGGGGAATCCGAGGGCGGACGTCATCGTAGGCATTGACAACAGCCTGCTTTCAAGGGCCGTGAAGTCAGGGGTCGTGGAGAAGTTCACTCCTCGGAACATGTCAATAGTTCCTGAGAGGCTGCGCTTTGACAAGGAAGGCCACTTCACTCCTTACGATTTCGGGTATTTCGCTTTCGTGTACGATTCCAACAAGGTCAGGGACCTGAATTCCTTCGATTCCCTGCTCCGCGCCCAGCTCGAGAGGAAAATAGCTGTGCAGAATCCGCGCACTTCCTCGCCGGGCCTCGGGCTGCTGCTTTGGACAGTCGCGGTTTACGGTGACCCCGGGTACAAGGGTTTCTGGCAGAAGTTCAGGAAGAGCGTACTCTCAGTGACCGCGGGCTGGGACGAATCCGCCGGAATGTTCAGTGCGGGAGAAGTGCCTGTTTACCTGAGTTATTCCACTTCCCCGCCTTACTACGCGGAGTTCGAGGGCAGGCCTGAGTTCGTCGCGGGCGAGTTCATGGAAGGGCATTATGTCCAGGTGGAAGGCATGGGAATAGTCAAGGGCGCGAAGAACCGCGGACTCGCGGAGCAGTTCATAGAGTTTTCCCTCACGCCGGATTTCCAGGGCGAGGTCCCGCTGAACCAGTTCATGTTCCCTGTGAATGAATCAGTGGAATTGCCGGAGTCCTTCAAGTACGCCTTCAAGCCTGCAAGGCAGCTGGAACTTGACCCCGCGCTTGTCGAGGAAAAGCAAGAGGAATGGATTTCCGAATGGGAAAAGATAATGAAATCTGGTTAGCCGGGAAAGCGGTTTTCCTGCTTTTTTTCCTCGCTTTTTTCGCCGCGCCGCTGCTGCTCATGCTTTCAGGGGCCATTTCTCCGGGCGCGCTTGAAAGGCTGGCAGTGCTGATTTCCGTCAACCTCGGCGTGATGTACAACTCTTTCTTCCAGGCGGTTGTTTCCGTTTTTTTCGCGCTCCTGTTCGGCCTTCCAGCGGCATACGTTCTCGCCAAGAAGGATTTCCCTTTCCGCGGCCTTGTAAAGTCGCTTTCCATGCTCCCTTTCGTCTTTCCTTCTATACTTGTTGTCCTGTCTTTCGTGATAGTGCTTGGAAACAACGGTTGGGTAAATTCTTTCCTGCGGTGGGCTTTCGGGCTTCCGGAGCCGGTAAATTTCCTCTATGGGTTCTCCGGGGTTGTCATTGCCCACGTTTTCTACAATTTTCCCGTGGTGGCGGGCCTCGTCTCTTCGGCCTGGGAAAGCCTCGACTCCGGCGCGGAGGATGCCGCAAGAAGCCTCGGGGCGGGGAAGGCGGCCCGCTTCCTCCGCATAACGCTGCCCCAACTCCTTCCTTCCATTGCGGCTTCCGCAATGCTCGTGTTCATGTACTGCTTCATGAGCTTCACCATCGTGCTGTCTTTCGGCGGCCTGCGGTTCTCCACGCTTGAAGTCGAGGTTTACACGCAGGCAATGCGGAACCTGGATTTTGCGTCAGCTTCGCTGCTCGCGCTCGTCCAGTTCATGCTGCTCCTGGCTTTTGCAGGGGTTTACTGGGCGATTTCGAGGAAGCGCCGCGCCACCTCGCAGGCCGCCCCTCCGGCCAAAAGCCCACTGGCGCTTTTTTCTTTTGCCGGCATTCTCGAGGGTTCGTTCATCCTGCTCCTTTCGCTCTCCGTGTTGGTGCCGGTGCTTTCGCTCGTGCTCTTCTCCTTCACCGACCCCGCAACCGGCGGTTTCACGATAGCTGCTTTTGAAAAGGTCTTTTCCTCCGCTCCCAGCCCGCTTGGCACGACACCAGTTTCAGCGATATTCTACAGTTTCGCGATAGCTTCCGGCGCATCGCTGGTAGCTACGCTGATGGCCCTGCTAGCATCGCTCAGGGAGACGCGCGTGAAAGCCGCTGCAGTATTGCTATCCTCCTCCATCGCGGTCTCGGCAATCACTCTCGGGCTCGGATATTACATGGCTTTCGGCTCCGGGAGCATGCTGGTGATTGCCTTGGCGCATTCGGTGCTCGCTTTCCCTTTTGCGTTTTTTTCAATCAGGAATGCAGTTTCACGTCTTGGGCCGGAGCAGGCCGACTCCGCGAGGACACTTGGGGCAGGTGCCATTGGGGTGCTGCGGCGCATCACTGTTCCGCGGATAAGCGGCGGGATGGCATCCGCCTTCTCGTTTTCGTTCGCGGTTTCCCTCGGCGAGCTCGGCATCGTGCTCATGCTGTATGATGGCGTGTATGCCACAATGCCCGTCTACATTTACCGCCTCCTCGGCACGTTCAGCGTGCATTCAGCAGCCGCGATGGGGCTCATATTGATATTTTCAAGCATGGCTTGTTTTTATGCGGTGCATTTGTTTTCTAAGGGGCAATGGAGGCTGGCTTGAATGGACATAAAGCTTGAAGGCGTTTCGGTTTCCTTTCCGGGCTTCGGCATCGCTGGCCTTTCCCTCAGTGCCGGCGACGGCTCCTTCACATCCATTGTCGGGCCGAGCGGATGCGGCAAGACAACTGTACTAAGGGTAATCGCCGGGCTGCAGCCCACTTCCTCCGGCAGGGTGCTCTTCTCCGGCAGGGACGTGACTTTTTCGGAGCCGGAGGAGCGCAATGCGGGGTTCGTTTTCCAGCAGGACTCGCTTTTCACGCACATGAGCGTGGCGGAGAACGTGGCTTTCGGGCCGAGGATGAGGAAGCTTCCTGGAATTGAAAAAATCGTGGAGGCCGCCTTGGCGACGGTGCACCTTTCAGGCTTCGGCTCACGCTCAGTGGATTCGCTCAGCGGGGGCGAGAGGAAGCGCGTGGCTATTGCGCGAGCGATTGCGTCAAAACCGGCAGTTCTCCTGCTCGACGAGCCCATGAACGGGCTAGACGCGAAGCTGCGCGAGCGCATGAAGGCGCTTCTCCGCGAGCTGCGCGAATCGACCGGCATTACAGTTATACTTGTCACGCACGACATTGACGAGGCGTTTTCCATCAGCGACAAAATCGTCGTGATGAACAACGGCTCCGTGGAGCAGGCGGGAACGCCGCTGGAGATATTCACGGAGCCGGCCACCGTGTTCGTGAGGGACTTCGTGTCGGATTACGTGATTGCCGAGGGCACGGCAAGCTCCACTGGCGGGAAGGCCTTCATAGAGGGCAGTTTCAGGATTCCTTCCGGCGGCAGGAAGCCGGGAAAAAAGGCCTATGTGAACATCAAGAAGGGGAGCTGGCGCTGGTAACAGGTTTCCCTCATTTGAACCCGTGCTTCCCTTTCATGGGCACGAACATGAAAATCTCTGTTTCGAGCGTCTTCTTGAGCGGCCTTCCGCCATTCTTGGCCAGCACTTCCATCATCTGGCTCGCCTCGTCGCCTACAGGGGCCACTATCCTGCCGCCTTCCGCGAGCTGGCTGAACAGTTCCTTCGGGATGAAGGGGCAGGCGCAGCTGAGCAGTATCCTGTCGAAGGGCGCGTTTTCCTTCCATCCTTCCGCGCCGTCGCAGAGCCTCACTTCGGCGTTTCCGATGCCGGCCCTCGCGAGGCTCTCCGCGGATTTTTCCGCAAGCTCCCCGATTATTTCAGTGCCGAATGCCCTTCCTTCAGGCCCGACTATTTTAGCGAGGAGCGCCAGCACATAGCCGCAGCCGCTCCCTACCTCGAGGGCCTTCATGCCTTCCCTTGCCTCAAGCAGCTCGAGCATTATTGCAATGGTGCTCGGCTGGGATATTGTCTGGCCTTTCCATATCGGCACGGCGTTGTCATCGTACGCGTATTGCCTCGCTTCGCGCGGCACGAATTCCTCCCGGGCCACGGAGAGGAACGCCTCCTTCACTTCGCGGCTCTTTATTGCGGTTGCGCAGAGGTATTCGACGAGCCTTGCGCGCTTTTGGGCATAGTTCATGCTCTCGGCCTTCTAATGTCTGGTTTTTCTTTTGGAAAAAACGGCCTGTGCACTTTGACCCTCTTTTCCCTAAGTGGCCTTTCTGCCAACCGCAATTCATAGAATCCGCCTCCTGTTTCTGAAGGCGGCCTGAAACCCAGCTTTTCAAAATTCGGGTCGTACAAATTCGGCTCCATTTTTCCGGTTTCAGGGTTCCTTTTTCCGGTTTTGAATTCACGCTTCCAGAACAATGGGTGCTCCTTCATAGGAATTCCGCGCATAATGCCTATTCCGAGCGATGCGCATATGCGCTGGCCAAGTTGGTTCAGGAATATAGGGTAAGGCTGCTTCGCGGCTTTCTCGAAATCTTTCCTCACTCTTTCTTTTGTCGGAAGGCCTCCCTGCACAGTGGCTATCGAGGCGACCAACGCATTTCTACCCCCGATATTTTCCGCATGGAAATTCAGGCCTACGGTTCCGACTTTTGCGATTCCCAATCCTGACTTTATTTCAAGTTCCGGGTCATAAATGCTTATTTGGCACATGGATTCCGGGTATGTTCCAAAATTGTTATGGACTCTTAAAATATATTTTCCGAAAAGTGGCTGCTCTTTGTCCGTCAGCGATTCTATTTTGAGGCCAATCAGGTGGCTTATGAGCACGTTCTTCACTCTTTGCTCCGGGCTCATTCTTTCATTGGACAGGAATACGGCTTTTTCTGCTGACTGGACAAGCTTTCTCTCAAACTTCGGGTTTCCTGCGATGCCTTTGAGGAGTTCAATTCTCTCGCGGTCCTCGGGAGTCACTGTTCCGGTGACTCTTCTTTTGAAAAACCCCTGATAATAGCCAAATATATTGCCGAGTTTACTTCCGCGGTTGGGGAATTCCCTTGCAATCAAATCCTTTACTGTTTCGGCCATCGCGCCTCACTTCCCCTCTTTTTCCCTGATGAGCTTCTTGAGTTCCTTTATCCTGCCGATGGTGTCGAGGTCCGCTTCCTCTATCACGGGAATGCCTTCTACGCTCTTGAGCTTGTATTCCTTCGTGACTATTATCGAATCGGATTTCACTGCGGTTGTGGCCTTCCTCAGCTCGAGGGCCTTTTTCGGGATGTCGAACTTCCCTTTTCCCGTGCTTATCAGCATCCCCCTGTCCACTTCGCCGTAGGCGTCGAACGGCGCGTGCTCGAAGAGCGCCATCTTCATGCCGAGGCCGTGCAGCTTCTCCAGGAGCTTTTCCTCCGGGACATCGTCAAACCTTTCAGGCTTCAGCCTCGGCCCCATGATGTCTAATCCCCTGATGAATTCTCCGTCGAGCTCCTTCTCAAGCTTTTTTGCAGTTTCCATGGACGTCGAAGCTCCCTTCTCGAATCTGTACAGGGTTTCGCTCGCTACTCCTATCCTCTCCGCGAGCTCATGCAGCGAGAGCGCGAGCTCCATCCTTTTCCTGCGCAGCGCCTCGAAGTCCATCTCCACGGTGCTCCTTCCCTTGAAGTAGCTGACTTCGGGGTTCCGGTTTTCCAGGAGGGCCCTGAACGTGCCGATTGTCATCGCCGGCACTCCGTACCTGTAGTAAACAGTGCTGTCCTCCATCCTGAACACCTTGGTCTTCGCGCCTATTATCGCGGCCCTCGCGCCGAGCGTGCAGGCCATTTTCACGAGCTCCTCGCCCTGCTCCTTCCTTATGGAGTCGATGTTGTCGTACACTTTTATCAGGAGCGTCGAATCCGTCTTCCTCGCTATGATGTCGAAGCACGTGTTCGTGTCGAGGAACGTGGTCGCTGCGAAGCCATTCGTGTGCAGCGCGGAAAGGCACGCCTCTATGAGCTGCTCCCTCGTCATAGCGAGCCCCCGACGAAAGCGGCCAGCGCGGCCAGCATGCCGTACTTGCTGAAGCGCTGCGCCTCTTCGAAATCCCGCCTGCCTGTGAGGCCGTATGATTTCGCCAGCATGACGCAGGACAGCGCGAAGAACGGAACGTAAAGCGCTCCGCTTATGGCTCCCGCGAAGTATACAGCTGCCCCGACGGATACGGCGTCGAAGTAGAGCGCGAAAACAATGGCCCTTGCAGTGCCGTGCTTTACAAGCATCGGCAGTGTCGTTTTCACTCCCCTGTCTCCATCCATGTCCTCCATGTCCTTTATTATCTCGCGGCCCGCATTCGCGAAGAATGCTGCTGCTGCAACCGCTAGTGCGGCCGCATAATCGCCGGATATTGCCGCGCCGAAAACCAGTGTGAGCGCGGTTCCAAGGGCGACCACGAGATTTCCTATGTACTTGAGCCCGTGCATGAGCGAGGCGTACGCCATGAGGAGGAGCGTGGCGAGCGCGGCTATTGCGAATGCCGTGACGTTCGTGAAGTATGCTGCCGTGAGGCCGGTAGCGAAAAGCGCGAGCGAGAAAGCGAGGGTGTTTTTGCCTGCACCTTTCGCCTTGCCGAGGCGCGCGTCGACTTCCGCGTCGAAGAAATCGTTCATGGCGTTTCCCGCGCCAGTTATGAGGAAGGCCGCGGCCATTCCCGTGGCGAGCGGCGCAGTGAAGGCGAGGGCCTTTGCCGCTATTACCGAGCCTGCGAGGACGCCTGCCGCGGAAATAATGCAGTTGCCGGGCCGCATGGCGCGGAGATAGGCTGCTGCTTCCATGTACACCAATCAGCTTGAAGATTAGTTAAATGTTGCGCGAAGACGCGCAGGATTGGCGGGAAAAATGGCAGGCGCATGGCAAGGCGGCTTAATGAGTGTTTCAGGTGAAGCCAGCTTGCTGGTCACGCGCTCTTCTTCTTGCCCTTCTTCTTCTGGCGCAGCTTGTGCGAATTGCATTTCCTGCACTTTCCGGGCTTTTTTCCGCGGCTTGACCTGTTCTTGGCGTTGCACCGCATGCACACCCACACGTCCTGGAAAATCCTTTTCGCTGCTACGGGTGAAAGAGGCATGAAACGCACCGATTGCAATATTCGTCTGTTTTCCTACAATTCCATCCACTGAAACACTTGTGAACCATCTGCCACTAAAGCTGTAGGCGTCCTTTGGCCTTGTTGCTTTGCGCTGCAAATTTCTTGTGACCGTTAAGTGCATCGTTTTGCCAACCGGAAGGCACGATGCTGGCTCTGCTTTACACAAACGTTCATTCCGAACGCAACCAGTTAACTACTATAGAATTGGTTTCACTTTATAAAACTTCTGAGGGTTCATTGCCGGTGCCCACACATGATTTTACTTGACATTCATCCAGCCATTAAAATAGGGTGCATTTATGCCAGTAACGATTATTAAATGTGATTGTAGGCTTTTCATTACTGCCTTGAAGTCAGGCTTTACTGTGCAATTAGTGGCTTTTTTCTTTTCGCCAACGTTTTCTTTTGGGCCGAAACCAAAAGAAAAGGTTGTGCCCCAATCGTCTAGCCCGGCCAAGGACACCGGCCTTTCAAGCCGAGAACCCGAGTTCAAATCTCGGTTGGGGCAATGCATTTCCCAGCGCCTTGAGTTCGCGCGCCCGTGCAGGCGTTGGCGGTATTCACGGCGAATCTGGCGGCCGGAGCGCGCGGCGGGTGGGGGTTTCCGGAGCGAGCCTCTTGGGCTAATCCCTCAATATGGAGCCGTGGAAACGTCAGGCCGCGAATTCCCGGAGTGACTGTTTAGCGGCCTTGCGGTGCATATGTTTTTATTTTTCTTCGGGCCTCATAAGAGCGTGCGTTACGGGGTTTTCCTTCTTGCGGTGCTTTGCGTTTCCATTCTTCCGGCAGCCTTGGCTGTTGGAACCCAGCACGTGAAGGTCGCCATTGATGGGAACATGGTGGCGCATGTAGAGCACGCGTTCCCACTTGACACGGGTGAATACGCGAGCTTTGTTTTTTCCCCTCCTGCGGGCCTGGGGCACAACAAGGTCGCGGCTACGGTGAAGGGCGCGTACGATTCCGTGGGAGAAATAAAGTCGGTCGCTGAGAAGGAAGGGAAATACACAATCAGGCCGAATCTTGGCCAGACCGGGGTTCAGGACATAATAGTGAGGTACGATGTCTGGCCGGACATAAATTCCGGCACTTTGGTGTCATACGCCTTCACGGTTTACCTCGAGCCAATGTTCTTCAAGAGCCCGGAACTGGAAATCAGTTACCCGGATTCGCTGGAGCTGGTCAGCTCTGACCCGGATTTCGTTTCTGCCGACCCGGTCACGATTCGATATCCAGATACAAACATGCCGAAGCAGATAATCGTCAATTTTGTCCGGAAAATGCCGGAAGGCGGCGCAAAGAAGGTGGAGGCCGGGATATTCACGATTGCGGCTTCGCAGGAGCACATTGACATGATAAGGCCTGCAGCAGAGGCCCTGGACTTCCTTCCTGAAATGTTCGAGAAGACAGCTGGAGGTTATGGCCTCGGGAGGATTCTCGTCCTGGTGGCAGACATTTCCAGTGACGAAGGCGCCCATGCTTCGGTTCCTTCAGTCATCGTCATCAACAGGAAGTACCTGGAGGAAAATCACCAGCCCGCGGTGGTGCAGGACATTCTCGTGCATGAGACCGCGCACCTCGTCATGAACCGGCTGGTTTTCAGGACTCTTGACAATTCCGCGCCATGGTTCAATGAAGGGACGGCTGTTTTCTTCGCGAACCATGCCCTCTCGGATTACCTGCATGACCCTGGCTACTGGGTGACTTATGACGAGGCGACAGGCATCGCTTACTTGTCGCAGAGCAACTGGGACAAGCCCAGCCCTGAAAAGCTGAAATCCTTGTATGCGCGCGGCTTCGCTTTCATCCCCCAAGGCGCGGAAAGCGTCCATGACTTTTATGCCCATGCGGGAGTCGTCTTCTCGAACTTTTACGGCGTTGCCGGTGATTCAGGGTTCAGGAAGCTCATTTCCGGGCTTTCGGATGTGTATCCTGCAGGCGAATCGTGCAAGGGGTGCGATACCGAGCACATACTTTCACTAATGTCGGAAATATCAGGGCTGGACACTAATGAGCTGCTGTATCCATTCAGGGAATCGCCGGACTTCGAGGCTGAAGTGTCAAGGCTGAATGGGGTGAGCAGGGCTTATTCCCAGGAAGAGGTGGACCAGATAACGAGGGCGTGGCTTTTGAAGAACGGCAAGATTGACGTGACACATCGTGACGGCTCTGCGCAAAAAGCCCTGTCAGAAATAATGGACCTCGCGGCCGTTATCGTGATGGCTTTGGGCGTTCTTTGTTTATTGGCTGTCGCGGCAAGGGCGCTTTCGCTCAAAAAGAAGAGTGCAGGATGAATCGTGCTGGCAGCCGTTCCTGCTGCTTTTTCATGAAGGCACTGCGTCGCATGCTACATTTTAAATTGCTTTTGCTTTTCCAGTTTATGTAATGCTTGAGAAGTTCAGGTCCCTTGAGTTCAGGACACAATTCCTCGTCTGCGTTTTCGTGGCCTCTGTAATAACCTCCAACATCATCGGCGGAAAGGTCTCGGAAATAGGCCTCTTCGGGCTGCCGGTGATTTTCTCGGTGGGCATAATCCCGTTCTTCATGACTTTCTTCATCCTTGACACAATAAATGAGGTGCACGGGCAGCAGAAGGCGAGGGAAACGGTGTGGCTCGCCATGTTCACGCAGGCCTTCATTTTCCTCGTAATCCTTGCCGCGCTAGCCCTCCCGTATGCCGAGAGGAGTTGGGTGAAGGCCCCGGAGTTCACGGCCGTTTTCGGGATGAGCATCCGCATAATCATAGCCAGCCTCGCGGCCTTTTTCCTCGCGGACATGAGCGACACGTACATTTTCGCGCGGCTCAGGGAGCGCACCAAAGGAAAGATGCTCTGGCTGAGGAGCAACATCAGCAATTTCATAGGCGAGACGATTGACACTTTCGTGTTCATGTTCCTCGCTTTTTTCGACCCTGCAACCGGCCGGGGCGTTTCTTTCGTCATTGCGCTGACATTGCCCTACCTTGCGTTGAAGTTCGCCCTTTCAGTGATAAACACGCCGTTCGTGTATGCCGGGGTGGCGTGGCTGCGCGGGGGCGGGCAGGCTTCCAAATGAGGCCGGAGTTCACTTTTTAAACATGTTCGAATCAATTAATGAGAATAAGCATTCCGGTGGTTTTGGTGAGCAAGAGGAGCAAGGACACTTCGCGTTTCAAGAAGACCCGCTCGAGGCAGAGGTGGAAGTGGGTAAAGAAGAAGATGCGCAGGAAGAAGCGCAAGAAGCGGTACATGAGGGAAAGGGCCAAGTGAAGCCCTCACAGCTTTTCTTCACGCTGGCATCCTGGCCTTCTTGGGCCGCATGCCAGTTCCCCGATTTTCCTGTCCGGATTGTCAATCTGCGGTATGCGATGCTTTGTCCATTCGTGGCCGTGCCATGTGCCGGCGGCATCATTTTTCGTGCTGTTCTGCTCGCACAAGCCTTTTGCCAGCAGTATTCAGAATTTTTTGTGCCTTTCCCATTCCAGCGCGCTTGAAACCATTTCCTCGAGGTTCAGTCCGGGTTTCCAGCCGAGTTTTTCGAGCGCCTTGTTGTTCGATGCTACTAGTTCAGCCGGGTCACCAGGCCTTCGCGGGCGGTTTTCGGTCTTTATTTTTTTCCCGGACGCTTTTTCAGCCACCCCTATCACCTCCATCACCGAATGTCCGCTTCCCGAAGCGATGTTGAAGCAGTCTGACGGCTTTTTCAGCGCGTAATCCAGCGCTTTCATGTGGGCTTTTGCAATGTCGAGAACGTGCACATAGTCCCTTATGCATGTCCCGTCTTTTGTCGGGTAGTCGGTGCCGAACACTTCCAGTTTTTTCCCGTGCAGTGCGGCGTTGAGGCACATTGGTATTATGTGTGTTTCGGGCTTGTGGCTTTCCCCCATGATGCCGAATGCGGAGCCGGCTGCGTTGAAGTACCTAAGTATTGCGTACTTCGTGCCATTGGTGCCCGCAAATTCGCGTATCATGCTTTCTGCCGCGAGTTTCGAGCTGCCGTACGGGTTCACGGGTTTCGGGACTTCATCCTCGGTTATCGGCATGGTTTTCGGCGTGCCGTAGACTGCCGCGGTGCTTGAGAACACGATGGCCGAGCAGCCGTTTTCCGCCATCGCTTCGAGCACGTTTGCCGTTCCAAGGACATTGTTCCTGTAGTATTTGAGCGGCTCGCGCATCGACTCGCCTACCTGCATGCTCGCAGCGAAGTGCATCACCGCGTCCGGCCTTTCCCTTGCCATGGCCCTGGAAAGATTTTTCTTTTCGAGAATGTCCGTCCTGTAGAACCTGGCGCCTTTCGGCACGGCTTCCCTGTGGCCTCCCGCGAGGTTGTCGACTATAGCCACTTCCGTGGTTTCTTCAAGAAGCGCGCGCGAAACGACGCTGCCTATGTAACCCGCCCCTCCCGTGACAAGAACTTTCATGCGGCCGCCCTCTTATACTGTTGTCCTTCTATAAGATAAATCGTCCGCCGCGCGTTTTCGCCCCGGTTTTGCACCGCGTCAGAGTGGCCTGCCACTGGTTTTAAACGGTTTGGGGCTGTGGATTCTGCAATGAAGAACCTCATCATAACCTGCTCCGACGCGAAGTTCGGCGACTTCACCATAATGCACTGGCTCCAGTCCCTCAAGGCCAATGCCGACCTTTCGCGCACTGAAATCGTGATACTCGACTACGGGCTTTCCGCTGCGCAACTGGAGCGTCTTTCCCGGGAGCCTGTAAGGGTAGTGCCGTGCGTCCGCGACGGGCATGTAATTTCCATAAGGCTGCGCGACATGGCCGCGTTCCTGCGCAAGAACAGGTATGGGCAGGTGCTCGCGGTTGACGGCGGGGACATAATTTTCCAGGCTGGCATTGACGAGCTTTTTTCCATCAACCCTGGCGAGTTTCGCGTGGTATGCGAGGATTTCAACGTCCCTTTCGAGAAATTCTTCACCAGGAATTTTTTCAGGCCGGAGGACGTCAGGAAGATAAGGTCCGAGCTGAAAGGCAGGCCCATGGTAAATGCAGGGGTTATAGCCGGCCCATACAAAAAATTTCTGGCCCTTTGCACGGAATGCGATGCCCTATTGGTTGACAAGAGCTCTTTCGGGCCAGACCAGGTTGCGGTGAATTACGTGCTTTACAGGGCAGGTTTCGTGGACGTAGGTGCGCGTTTCAATTTCGTGTGCACTACATGCGAGACGCCTTTCATGATAAAGGGCGGGGTGTTCTGCCTTTCAGACGGCAGGCCTATATCCATTGTCCATAATGCGGGCTACAGCGTCTGGTTCAGGCCCGTGGATAATTTCGGTTTCGGCCCGGGGCACAACCGAATCAAGCCGCTCACTTACCTTGCCGTGAGGCTGGCCACGAAGGCCATGCACGTGGCTTTCAGGGTATTTTCGCCTGCCGGGGCGCGGCATTGAGGTATTTTTTTATTCCTTTCACACCAAATGGTTGCTATGCTTATTTCGATTGTCATCCCCGCGCTCAATGAGGAGAATTACATAGAGCGCACCCTGAAGAGCGCCAGGGCGCAGAGAACGAGCCATGAAATCGAGCTTATCGTCGGCGACGGGTTCAGCACCGACAGGACCGTGGAAATAGCCAAGAAGTATGCGGACATGATTGTGCTAGAGAAGAACCGCTCCGCCGCATGGCAGCGCCAGGCCGGCGCCAGGGTAGCAAACGGGGAAATAATAGCCTTCACGGATGCCGATGCCGAGCTTCCGCCGGACTGGGTGGAAAAAATCGTCGCGGAGTTCTCCAGGGACGAATCGCTTGCAATGGTTTATTCCCCGGTGGGCTTTTTCGACATGTCCGGTTTCGAAGATTCCGTGTCACGGTTTTCCTTCGAATTCTACGCCTCTGCTTTCGCGTTTGCAGGGCTTCACAGCCCTTCTGGGGCCAACATGGCCGTGAGGAAGGGCCTGTTCGAAATCGCCGGCGGATTCGACACTTCCCTGTCCACCTGCGAGGACATTGACCTTGCGCGGCGCCTCGGCAGTTTCGGCAGCCTGAAATTCTTCAGGCGCAACATTGTGAGGGTTTCGCCGCGCAGGGTGAAGGCAGTAGGTTACCTGAACTATGCCATTTACCATATTGACAACCTCATAAGATTCAGCCTTACCGGGAAGTCGAAAAATGTCTATGTGCCGGTGAGGTGAGCTATTGCGCCTCGCGATTTTCACCGACAGCTATAAGCCGCAGATAAACGGCGTGGTGACGCAGATAGCCAACATTTCCTCGGAGTTCGTGCGGCGTGGCCATCAGGTAATTGTCATAGCCCCTTCCGGCGACGGCAGGCATTCTGAATCCATGGACGGCGGCGTGAAGGTGGTTTTCCTTCCTTCGGTGGCGCTGCCTTCCTACAAGGATTACAAGATAACATTGCCGCATTCTCCGCGCGTGTTCAGGGAGATGGATTCTTTCAGGCCGGACATCATTCATGTGCACACGCCTTTTGGCGTGGGCTGGCTCGGGCTCAGGTGCGCAAAGAGGCTCCACGTCCCCGTAGTGGGCACGTATCATACGCTTCTCCCGGAGTTCCTGATGTACCTTCCCGTGTCCGCGCTTGCCCGGGCCAACTGGGCGAAGCAAACCACATGGAAGTACACAAACTTTTTCTACGGCAAGTGCGACATTGTCACCACGCCCACCGAAAGGATGAAAGACGAGCTTTCGCTCAACGGCCTCAGTGGGGCCGTGGTGCTTCCCAATGCGATTGATTTCAGGATGTTCAATAAACGCAGGAGGCGAAACCATTCCGCAAAACGCGTGAAGATTATTTACTTCGGGCGCGTGAGCTATGAGAAGAACATCGAGGTGCTGCTTCTCGCATTGAAGCATCTCCTGTGGAAGCGGAAAGATGCATCCCTTTCCATCACCGGCTCAGGGCCCGCAATGCGGCGCATGGGGAAAATCGCGCGCGAGCAGGACATTTCGGCCCACGTGCATTTCAGCGGCGCGCTTTCCAGCCCGGAACTCGCGGAGCACGTGGCCATGCACGACATTTTCGCCACGGCCTCGACAATCGAGACGCAGGGCCTCACTATACTCGAGGCGATGGCGGCAGGCCTTCCTTGCGTCGGGCCGGACTTCCTCGCCGTCCCTGACTCGATACGCGACGGAAAGAACGGATTTTTGTTCAAGCCGTACGATTTCGTGGAAGCGGCCGCGAAAATAGAGAAGCTCGCTTCCTCGCCATCTCTGCGGAAAAGGATGGGCGGCAATGCGATTGAAACCGCAAGGAAATTTTCGGTTAACGTGGTTGCGGACCAAACCGAAAAACTGTACACGGGACTAATCAGGCTTTCATCGAACGGCGCCCAGGTGACAAGGGCCGGGAAACATGGCAAATGATAAACCTAGGGGTTTCCCGCGGCCTTGCTTCAAGTGTTTTCGTGATTGGCGCCGGTGGGGGCCATGCCGCTGTTTTCGGTGAAAGGCTCGTGCTTTGCTGGAAACGCCAGTGCAGCCAAATGGCCGGGAATCACTTATTTCGCCTTTTTCCTTCACTTTCCGCAGTTAGGTTTATAAATGAAGTATGCCACTATATAGTAAGATTAAGGCCAATCAGGCAGGTGGGCATTTCCATACCTAAACGCCCCAATGAGTAACTTTTTAGGGCGTTTTCACATAGCAAATGCGGCGCGCTTCGCGCGTGCATTTCGTGTGTCCTGGTGGCTTTCATGAGTACCCAAGCTTTTTTGGGTATGATGTGGTTATTGCCAGAGGTTTTCCGCAACGGAAAACCAAAAAATCCAAGAGCTGGTTCCGCTTCGGCGGTTCCGGCAATTGGTCCAATTCCAATAAGTCGAAAGCTCAAAAGCCAATAGGCTTAGCTGAAAAAGGTTGTGCGGTTATGGCCGCGAGGCCATGAATAATGCAATCTTTTCAATTCCAGCTGATCCTGCTGGCGGATACTGCTATCGAAGTTCGATTCAGCCATGCAAGTCTAAGAGGCCAAGTCATGGTGGCCTCTGGCGTACGGCTCAGTAACACGTAGTTAACCTACCCTTAAGAGGGGCTAATCCCGGGAAACTGGGGCTAATCCCCCATAGGAAAAGGCAACTGGAATGTGCCTTTTCCAAAAAGGAGCACACCATGCAAGTGTTTCCGCTTTAGGATGGGACTGCGGTGGATTAGGTAGTTGGCGGGGTAAATGCCCACCAAGCCGAAGATCCATACGGGCCTTGAGAGAGGTAGCCCGGAGAAGGGTACTGAGATAAGGACCCTAGCCCTACGGGGTGCAGCAGGCGCGAAAATTCTGCAATACACGAAAGTGTGACAGAGGAACTTCGAGTGTCCCCTTTGGGGACTTTTGCCAACTTTAGAAAGGTTGGCGAATAAGGGCTGGGTAAGATACGTGCCAGCCGCCGCGGTAATACGTACAGCCCGAGTGGTATCCCCTAATATTGGGCCTAAAGAGTTCGTAGCCGGCTATGTAAGTCCTTGGTGAAATCGGCTTTCTCAAAGAGTCGAATGGCCAGGGATACTGCATGGCTCGAGACCGGGAGACGTGAAGGGAATTTCCGGAGTAACGGTGAAATGTTGTGATCCCGGAAAGACCACCAGTAGCGAAGGCGCTTCACGAGAACGGCTCTGACGGTGAGGAACGAAAGCTGGGGGAGCGACCCGGATTAGATACCCGGTTAGTCCCAGCCGTAAACGATGCGGACTAGGTGTTCTAGCGCTCACGTAGCGCGGGAGTGCCGAAGCGAAGGTCTTAAGTCCGCCGCCTGGGAAGTATACTCGCAAGGGTGAAACTTAATGGAATTGGCGGGGACGCACTACAAGGGGTGGATGCTGCGGTTTAATTGGACACAACGCCAGAAAACTTACCAGGGGCGACAGCAGTATGATGGTCAGTCTGAAGGGCTTACCTGACACGATGAGAGGTGTTGTATGGTCATCGTCAGCTCGTACTATGAAGCGTCCTGTCAACTCAGGCAACGGGCGAGACCCACGTCCATAGTTGCTATTTCCCGATTCCGGGGGAGCACTCTATGGAGACTGCGGTGGTAACACTGAGGAAGGAGTGGGCCACGGTAGATCTGTATGGCCCGAATCTCCTGGGCTACACGCGGCATACAATGGACAAGACAATGAGTCTCGAGCCCGAAAGGGTAAGGTAATCCCAGAAACTTGTCCTCAGTTCGGATTGAGGGTTGTAACCCACCCTCATGAAGTTGGAATCCCCAGTAATCGGAAGTAACCATCTTCCGGTGAATTAGTCCCTGCGTCTTGCACACACCGCCCATCAAGCCAGCTGAGTGGGGTTTTGATGAGGCCATTCTCTCAGAGGGTGGTCGATTCAGAATTCCGCGAGGGGGGCTAAGTTGTAACAAGGTGTCCGTAGGGGAACCTGCGGACGGATCACCTCCTTTTAATGCCCGGCAAATGCCGGGCACAAGTTTTCCGTTGCGGAACTTTGATGCGGCCTTTTTTCTTTTCTTGGAAAGAAAAGAAAAAACGTCGACGAAAAAAGAAAAGAATTTTTTTCGTGCAATAGCCACACAACCTTTTTCTTTTCGTTGACACGAAAAGAAAAACGTTGACGAAAAAAAAGTGTCAAGACATTTCGAGGCATTTTGGAATGTCAAAGGACAACTCTCACATGCAGCTGTGCTCGCATTTTTGCGGCCAGGAGAGCTAAGTTGCACGTGGGAAATTCACGGGCCCTTAGCTCAGCGGCAGAGCGCTCCGTTTGCATCGGAGAGGCCACGGGTTCAAATCCCGTAGGGTCCACCACAACCTTTTTTCTTTTCTCAGAGAGAAAAGAAAAAACGTTGACGAAAAAAGAAAAGAGCAGTGAAAAAGTTTTACCTGAAGAAAAACCAAAACTACATCTGCATTTTTTGCGGAGTTTACGCTTACATGTTTTCACAGTTGTAAGGAATCGTCCTGAGTTATTTCAGGACGAAGGGCTGAGCTGATTCCATTCCCAATGGTTTTGGCATTGAAGTCGTGCATTGGCAGACCCATCGGTTTAAGGAGTTCTGTAAGCCGTCTAGTGGATGACTAGGCTTGGAAGCTGTTGAAGGGCGTGGCAAGCTGCGATAAGCCAAGGCGAGCCGCATGCAGGTTTTGAACCTTGGATACCTGAACAGCTCCGTAAGGAGTGGGAACGCCGGGAATCGAAGCATCCTAGTACCGGCAGGAAAAGAAAGCAATAGCGATTCCGTCATTAGGGTCGACCGAACGCGGAAGAGGACAAACCGAATTCTGCAGCGTGAGTTGCAGAAGATGTGGTGTTAGGGCCTGGTTACAGCCTCCTGTCATGAGTTGAAGTCCCCTGGAACGGGGCGCCATAGAGCGTGAAAGCCGCGTAAGCGAAATGCCGGGAGCTGATTGCCGGGTACCCAGAGTATGGCGCGTCGGATATCGCGTCAGAACGTGCGGGTCAATTACCCGTAATCCTAAATACTCTCCAAGTCCGATAGCTCACTAGTACCGTGAGGGAAAGTTGAAAAGCACCCTTAACAGGGGGTGAAAAGCGCCTGAAACTAGACGGCCATAGGCTGACAGGGCACAGAAGAGGTAAAGTCCTCCGAAGCGAGGCATGGAAACGTGCGGAGCGAGGAAGGATGATTCAGTGTCCTGTTGTTCGTCCTGAAACACGAGCGAGGGAGTTTGCGGGTGTGGCGAGGTTAATCCCCTTCGGGGAGAAGCCGCAGCGAAAGCGAGTGCCCGCAACGCGCGAAAGCGCGTGAGGGGCAGGGTATGAATAGTGCCCAAGTCACACACGCCAGACCTGAAACCGGGTGATCTATTCCTTTGCAGGCTGAAGTCCCCCTTCCGGGGGATGGAGGGCCGATACCAGTGTTAGTCCAACTATTTGGGTGACATGGGAATAGGAGTAAAATGCCATTCGAACCCGGTGATAGCAGGTTCCTTCCGAAATAGCTCTTAGGCTAGCCTTTGCTGAGGCGGGCTGTGGGGTAGAGATACTGATTAGAAAGTACTGGTTGGAAACTTCCAGCTTTCTTGTCAAACTCCCAATCTGCAGCCGCCGTAGAAGCAAGGAGTAGGGGTGCGTGGGGTAAGCCCCGTATCCTTAAGGGGAACGACCCAACCTTGGGTTAAGGCCCATAAGTGCGGATTAAGTGTAACTTGAAAAGCGTCCTTTTCCTAAAACAATGTGGAGGTAGGCTTAGAAGCAGCCATCCTTTAAAGAAAGCGTAACAGCTCACACATCTAGGTGAGGGGCCTTGAAAATAATCTGGGCTAAAATCCGCCGCCGATACCCAGGAATGTCCACTGTGTGGACAATTTATTAGGAAGGTGCTCGGATGGTGTAGAAGCAGGGCAGCAATGTCCTGTGGAACCGTTCGAGATATGGATCCTCGTGCTAGTAATAATATAGAGAGGTGAGAATCCTCTCCGTCGAAAGGGCAAGGGTTCCTTAGCGCTAATCATTAGCTAAGGGTTAGTCGGTCCTAAGGCCAAACGTAGAGCGTATTGGCCGAAAGGGAAACGCGTTCATATTCGCGTACCATTCAGATACGTCTTCGGCAACGATAGCCGTGCTCCAGACGCTTTGGGCTAGTGTCCGTCCCGCCGTCGCGGGATTTAAATTGCATAGGTCCGTGGAGAGCCGTAATGGCGAGAAGCGGAGCAAAGCAATGAACAGGAGAAATCTGGACACGAGGCCTGGAGCCCGTGAAAATGGAGTGCGGAAGGATTCTGAATGCCCGTACCAAGAACTGAGAAAGGTGCCCCTGGCTGAGAAGGCCAAGACGTCTCAGGGAATAACTCTGTTTAGGGAATTCGGCAACAATAGCCCTGTATCTTCGGTATAAGGGGTGCCTGCAGTGCAGACTGCAGGTTGCAATAACAAGGGGGGTCCGACTGTTTATCAAAAACACAGGTGACTGCTAGCCAGCAATGGTGTGCATAGTCGCTGACTCCTGCTCACTGCCAGTACGTGAAACCCCGTTCCAACGGGACTAAGCGCTGGTGAAGAGCGGGCCTAACTCTGAGGCTCTCATGGTAGCGTAATACCTTGGCGGTTGAATGCCGTCTTGCACCAACGGAGTAACGAGATCCCCACTGTCCCGAATAGAGGCCTGATGAACTCGCTGCGCGGTGAATATGCCGCGGAATTCCAACGGGAAGAGAAGACCCCACGGAGGTTTACCACAATCTGATGTTGTGGTATGTTTTCTGATGTCTAGCGTAGATGGGAGCGCCGAAGTAGTTTCGCTAGGAACTATGGAGCGACAATGTAACACCATCCTTTGGAAAACGTACTGCTAACCCGCAAAGGGGACAGCATTTGACTTGGTGGTTTGGCTGGGGCGGCACGCCCCTGAAAATGTATCAGGGGCGCCCAAAGGTGTGCTCAGGTGAGTCAGAAATTCACCGTAGAACGCAAAGGCAAAAGCACGCTTGACCATGAACTACACAGCAAGGTTCGTGGATGCGAAAGCAGGGCTTAGCGAACGTCAGAAGCGCATTAGTGGCCCTCTGGTCTTACAGTGAATTTACCCTGGTGGTAATTGAGTGGTCGCGGGTGAGAGTTCACATCGACCCCGCGGTTTGCGACCTCGCCGTCGGCTCTTGATATCCTGGCCGTGCATAAGCGGCCAAGGGTGCAGGTGTTAACTGATTAAAATCGAACGTTAGTTGGGTTAAGAACGGTGCGAGCCAGTTTGGTTACTATCTGTTGGAATTGTTGGGCGTCTGAGGGGAAGGAGCACTGAGTACGAGAGGAACGGTGCTTCGTGGCCACTGGTACGCCAGTTGTCTGACAAGGCATCGCTGGGTAGCTACGCCATGGCTTATAAGAGCTGAAAGCATCTAAGCTCGAAGAAGCCCCTGAAAATAGACGCCCATTCCTGAAACTCCGCACGTAAAACTGCGGAGGCTAGGGACGAGGGCTCCGGCAAAAGACCGGATCGATAGGCTCGTGGTGTAAGCGCCAAGCTAACGCGAGGCGTTAAGCCTACGAGTACTAAAAGCCCGAGAGAACCCTTAAACCGGGTTTCATGCCAATGCACGAACCTTTTTCTTTCTCTTGAAAAGAGAAAGAAAAACCTTCACGAAAAAGAAAGAGAATTAACTGCTTTTTTTCGTGGAGCATTTTTTTCACCTTGCCATAAGGCTGGCTGTTGCAATTGGCAAGGCGGCCAGCGAACTAAATAATCCTCTCCGCGCCCTTGAGCCCCTGGAGGTATTGCTTCTTTGTCACGGGGCTTCCACACCGAATTCCGAGAGCCTGTCCATCATTTCGCTTATAGTGAGGACTGCCTTTTGCGATGCCCCGCCTATTGATATTTTGCCTTGCCTGTATTGCTCAATCGCCAAGTAAAGCCTCCCCTTCCCTATAAGGCTCCTTATTATTGTTGTCCTGTCCGCCTTTTCCTCCTCTGCCTCAAGGCAAACAAAGTCCAGGTCTTCCTTGTTTATGCTCATGACCTTCTGCATTTTTCACCCCTCCAGCCGTTCATTGAAATCATTTATTATTCCTTTGAATACATTGTCACCGGATTCAAGTTCGAGTTGTTTTCGCGCTTTCCCAGCTATTTTGCCGTCGGTTTGCGCCCCTGCCTTTTCTTTAGTATGAGGAGTGTTGGCAGGTTGCTATACCCATATGCCTGGTTTCCTTGCTGGAGTGGGTACCGGGAATCCCATCTGACGATTTCGCAGTTCTGCTCCAGCTGTTCCCTGTCGGCGATGATTGGGTCTTCGAGGGGTGTTATTATTACCCTCGCGTTCGGATTGTCGCTCAGCATCTGCACCTGCCTGATGATTTCCTCTGTTGATTTCCTGACAATTTCTTGGCGTTGCATTCCTTGCCTGTCGTATCCGCCGGATGTGTAAACCCCCTGTGAGATTATAAGGTCGAATTTTCCTGTTGCGGAGGGAAGGTCCGTGACTCTTCTTTGGATGAACGTGGTTTCTGCGCCCGCTTCCCCCAGTGCGCTTTCAAAAGGCCCAAAAAGTGGGATGCGGCTTGCCCCTATCTCGGCAACGCGCCTGATTTTTTTTGCACGCAAAGCTATTGCAATTATTTTCCCGATGGGCCGGTTCAGCATGTTTTTCGTCCAGCCGCGTGTCAGTTCCGCGACAACTGCCGAAGCGTTAGCTATCCTTTGCCTGATAAGAATGGAGTTCGACCCGTACTTTGCCATGATGGGCGCGATTACCGGTTTTAGTAGGCGGTCATGCCTTTCTTCAAACTCCATGCGCGCTTTGCCTTTCTTCATCCGGCAGAAACCCTTGTGTATACTTTATGCTTTCAGGGTATAATAATCTGTCCGGGCCAGAACTGCAAAGCCTGCTCTAAATTGTACTGGCCCGCGCCAAGCCGGAAGGATTACCACATGAGGCGCGGCAAGCCACGGCGCGGGCACTGCGAAAAAAGTTAGGGCTTGTATCGGTTTCCATTTTTTGAGTGCTTGCGCTATTTTCCTGGCTTGGTCGCGACAAGCAGCTTTCCATTTTTGCTGACTGAAAAGCGGCGCGCTCTGGCCACTTCCATGAACGCTTTTCTCCTCGCTATTTCGGACTTTATTTCGTGGGCGAGCTTCGGATTCCTCTCTTCAAGTTCCTCTGGAGGGTAAGGCGGGAAAAGTTCTGAAAGGCTTTCGCCCTCCCTGACGCTAATGGCAAGGTTGACTGTCCCGACCTTATTCCTAGTCGCGTGCCTGAAAACCGCGTCTAGAGTGCGGTGCCTCCAGCCCGTGTACTTCTTTGATACTGCACGGTGAATTCCGGGGTCGCCTTGCCGGAAATGTGCCTGCATGTACTCAATCGTCCATTCTGCAGGTTCCTCGGAAACGATAATCGTGCCTACAGGTCCACGGTTGAACTCCGCTACACCGCCGCTCTTCCTGTGCGTGGCAGCGTCCTCGAACAGCCCGAAGTGCTTTTCTTCGGGGTAGTAGAACCAAGACCTTTACCTGCCGATGCTCAGGTGGCCTATGAAAAAGCCCTCTCTTTTCCCCTTCACCCTCTGCCTGACAAGCACGGACTGGTCCACTGGGATTCTCACCCTCGAATAAATGAGCCTGTGGAAATTATGGGTAGGCATCCACACCAATAAAAAGCTCGTTTGGAATAAAAGACTATCCAGCCGGCAGATTGCCTCATGCTCTGAGCACGCGACTCCCGATTTGAGCGAGCAAATCCCGCCTTATGTTCTGCGCAGTGACCTCAGGGCCCGCGCCGGGAGCCTCGACAACGTAAGGGTTGCCTGCGGTGTAGGTTCGCGTGACGGCAACAATCTTGTTGCTGGTGCCGTCCAGATGGCCGAGAGGGCTCTTTTCCTGAATCTCTTCCAGTCCCACACGCATGGAAATCCCTCCTTCGGAGTTTTCAGCGCGGGCGACATAGCGTAACACACTGCCTTTCTGCCTTACGCGGAGCGCGCGCCCTGAAAAGTCTGGGTCAAGTTTTTCCAGCGCCTTGAGAAACTCCTCTTTCTGGTCGGCACCGAGCACTTCCTTGGGCACGAATGGCTTGAGTTCTACATCGCCCATCTCCGCCTCGAATCCTGCGGAGCGCACGAGAATCAGCATCTTTTTTGCCACATCCTCGCCGGAGAGGTCATCAGCAGGGTTTGGCTCGGAGTAGCCGAGGGAAACCGCGCTGCGCACAGACTTTGAAAATCGCTCCCCACGCTGCAGCTCCGACGTGATGAAATTCAGAGTGCCTGAAAAGCAGCCCGCGAGAGACACCAGCTCGTCGTTCAGGTCCCTCAGGTCAAGCATCAGGCTCACGGCCTCTGCGCCGGCCATGACCGAGCACCGGAAGCCATAGCGCGGCACCTCACGCACGAGGCGCTGGAACGTGTCATTGTCGGAATAGGCAAGAGGGTTCTTGTTGGCAGTCACAATGGTAAATCCTGTTTTCCCGATGACTTTCTTGTGAAAGCCGAGCATTTCATCCTTCAGCGCCGTAACATCAACGAAAGCGAGGTTCTCGTGCCCGCCGCCGAGAGCCAGCGAAAGGATTTCCGGCAAAGGCAGAGGCTTGCCGACAATGGCGCCGGCGGAAAAAGAAAGCGCTTCCTTCGGGCCAATTCCGCGGGAAGAATAGGCAAGGCTTTTATTCGAGGCAAGCCCGACAATTCTAGTGGGGTTATTGTGCAGCTTCGCATCAGCATCCCTCCTTTCAATTATCTGCCTGACCAATGTGCTTCCGACATTACCGGTAGCTCCAATGATGAAGACATCCTGAATCATGCAAAGATAACGGCGCAATATGTTTAAATCAGGCCACGAAAGTTTTTCGGCGCCATGCACGGACTGATAACTCCCGGCAGTTAATGAGGCGCATTCCTTAAAAAGGGCTTCAACCGAATATACTACCGGGTAGCAGGCGACCGGATGTCGGTATCCCATATCAGGGACGCTGAGGAAAGTCCGCCCACACGCAGAACACACGCATCGAGAGATGGCCAGGGGCAACAGAAACGAGACCATTGTTTGCGAACGGAGTGAACCAAGTGCATTCGAAGAATGCGCTGTCGGCATCGCCGGTCGAAAACGGCGGATGAAACGGGCCCCTGAGTGTGCAACTCCCACGCGGAGGCTAAGTCGAATTCCGGTGAGGCCATGTCCTGAAAAGGGCAGAAACCCTTGCATTAATGGGTTTTCAAGGCCGGAACAGAAGGCGGCTTACGTCCTGCTGCCCGACTATTTCATTTTCATTACAAGCGTGCTTTTTGCAACGATCAAACGGTTTTGCTTAAGTCGTGCCTGATTCAAAGCTTTATCGGCTTTTATTAGGCTCTCCTTGGCCATTTTCCTTTCATTAGTTCCCATTTTTTGCAAATCATATGCCGTCTTTTTTCGTTGATAGTCTTGTTTAAGTGATTCGATTGCTCTATCAGCTTCTTCAATTTTTCTGTCGAGTTGTGCAACTTTGGCTTTTCGGGTACCGAACGCTTTTATTAGCGGCTCTCTTGATTTTTTCCACAGGCCGGTTAGGAGTTTTTTCATATCATGTAAATGATTATATCTGGAATATAAATGCTTTCTTTGGTGTCAGTACTTCCTCGTTTTCCGAAATAAGCCAAATTTGATGTGAAAGACAGTTTTTTATTGGAATCTCAATACCACGCCGTCTCTGCGGCAGGGTAATTCACTATGCTCCAAATTTTTCTTTTTGACTTTTCACTTTCGTAATAACTCATAAATGCCACCTCGTTTCTGGGTATTTCATAAAATTTGCTCTCGCTGCTTGAAGCATAGGTCCAGCTTGCCTGGCATTACTCGGAAGCCTGTCCCGTGGTCATGCGGTCTGCCATCAGAATATTGTCCAATGCGGATGTCAACTGCTATTAATCCTTGCTTCACCAGTTCAATAAATCTTTCGAAGTTGAATTCTTGCAGCAGGTAAGCTTCGTTGAACCAAAACTCTTCATTCCCGCCCCTGCCTTTGGACTCTGCTTTAACATATACTAACGCCGGGTATTTTCTCTCAAACGAATTTTTCAGTGTTGATTTGTCCCAGTATCCTAGTTCTTGGTTTTTTGCCGATACCAAAATCAGCTTGTTTTTTCTTGCGCTTATCTTGAATCCTTTTTTGCCTTTAAGGGTGTTATAGCCAGTGGCTTTTGCAGTAGTATGAAGCTCTTTTCTCCCTTTCCATTTTGCTGAGGGGTAACCATACTTCTTCAGTAGACCCGCATTTGCTTTTGGCGGCAGAGGCGATTTGGTGAAAAGGGTTAGCATGCTTTTCGAGTTTTTTCTGGCAGATTTTAGCTCAAAATTATGCAAGTCGGGGCCAGCTATATTGTTTTCTTTGATGTTCACCAAGTCTTCAAAAGTCTTTCCAATGCCTGTGTTTCCGGTGCGATGAGTTTTTATCCAGCCGACTTTTTTGATTTCCTTCAGTTTGGCAATAAACTCTTCATAAGTCAGCATTTCCAAATTTGGGCGGCAAAACCAATTAAAAGAAGCGCTTTTTACTCATAGCCGGAAAATCTTCCTACTTTGCACGTTTTTTTAATATGACTATAAATTCGTGGTTCATCGTGCTGCCAACTTCCCCTTTGACGTTTGTCGGGCTGTTGGATTTTGGGAGCCTTTTTGAGGGTATGTTCCTTATTATCGTTTTCTCATGTTCGTATGTTCCAACAGATTTGAATAATTCGACAATAATTTTGTCTGTTGGAATTTGCACCTGCTTTACTGTCCTATTTCCTACTACAAAGCAAAGCGTGCCACCTACTTTCATGACTCTATCTATTTCTTTTGCGCAGCTGTAAAAGTCTTTGTAAAAGCTCAATACTTCTTTTGCCCTTCTTTCATCTATCTTGGCTATTTTATCGACAATTTGAGCTAGGGTTAAGCTCTCAAGCGAGTAGTCAATTTTTTCTGCAGGTATCCCGCCCAAACTTGTTTGGTCAATTTTTTTGACTTTTTTTTCGTTGTAGTCGAGCCATTGCAATGCAAGCCTTGAAAATTGGCCGTAAGCTACTGTGGTTTTACTATCGCCATATGGGGGCGACGTTACAACAAGGTCAACGCTTCTGTCCGGAATACTTGTTCTATGTCTTGTATCTTCGTCTAAGACGAAGACCTTGCATTTATTTTTTTGTTCAATAAACTCTTTCATTCCACAGATATTTTCTCTTGCCTTTTCATAGAATTCTCGCAAAACATCAGGTTCAAATCTTTCCAGTTGGCTTGGTGCCATTTTGTAAAGTTTATATTCTCCTTTGCGGGTATCGGAAACATTCCTTACAGTTTCTGCAAAAGCTACCTTGAAAAAGTCTTTTACCGAACGGTCGTCAACGGCATTTATGCTTTTTTTTATTATGGCCAACTCCTTTATCACTCTTGGCTTGAACCAAAATTTTATATTAGAAAAATCTGGCACTTCTATATTGGCATCGCTTTTTTTGCTTATTTCTTTTTTCAGTTTTGAAAATTCCAGCTCCAAATAGTTGGTGTCAATCGGAGTGGTTTTTACTTTAGCAATGAGCAAAGCAAGAGGGTTTATGTCTACTCCATGAACTCTTTCAAAACCATCCAATAAGCATGATTCCACCAATACAGTGCCGGAACCCATGAATGGGTCTAAAACCGTTTTTTTCTCGGCACCAAACTCGTTCATTAATCGTCTGGCCACTTGCGGTATCATCATTGCGGGGTATGTATGAAAGCCGTGCGTGCAATACTTGCCGCTGTTGCTTTTGAAGTCCCAACTCGTGTCAATAGTTTGGCTAAGAGCAGGAGCCATGATAAGCTTAGATTGCATATGCTAATTAATTTTGCGCCCTTTATAAAGAACTTTCTAGACCTCATTGCCGGTGCGAAGGGATGTCGAATGGTCATCGTTTGGCTGGCTCTCTGTCCGTCGCTTCATTTTTCCGCTTCCCAGTGGCCGCCCTTGTCCGGCCCGATGCGCTTTATTGTGATTTCATATATCGTCGTCTCTACGGCTGCGGGTAATTCACCTAAAAACGGTAAAGAGCTATTAGCAGTTCAATAAATTTTTGAAGATGTACTGCAAAAACTTCTTTTTTTCTTCTTCCTTCGTGAGTATTGAAGTCAAATTATAGTATTTCCCAATAGTTTTGTCAGTCTCTATCCTTGATTCTACTTCATTAGTTATACAACTGGCCACTATTATGGTAAGCGCTTTGGGGCTATCTTTCAGAGATTTTTCGAATGACTTTTTAGCAACTCCATATCTTTCAAGTGCGCCTGCCGGGTCAGTTCCGCCCTTAACCTCAATTACGGCAATCGTTCTTCCGTTAGAGCCAAGAATTGCAATATCGGGCTCGCTAGAAAAAAGCACAGATCTCTTATTTTTAAGAGTAAAACCTTTATAGTTCGTGATATTATCGATTTGTTTGACAGAGTTTCTTTTGTTGTATTTTTCCACAGCAGAATGATTGTCTCTTACCAAAAATGAAATTATTTGATTTCGCTCTATTGCTTCTTTGACTAGCATTTTCTGAACTACTTTTTCAGCCTCTGTACCAATTGCGTTTCTCCAAGAGCCGTCAATTTGTGAGCCAGTAGAAGCAAATAACATTCCAGAAATATGTTTATCGTTAAAACCTTCAAGTGCATTCTCAATTATCAGAGATATATGCTCATTGAACAATTTAGCCAATTTTAATGACTCTTCTTGAGTTGGATTGGCGCCTTTTTCATTTTCAAATTTCTGAGGTGAAATACCGGCCAAATAGCTAACAGATTTTTGGGATAGTGCAGCAATATTTCTATAGTAACTAACTAATGCAGGATGTTCTCTAAGCAGCCGCGGATGGCAGAAGACTTGGATCAAACTTAGTTTCGTTTTCTTTATTTCATCCAGCGCCTTTTTTGCAATACCCCATTTTCGAGATTCGGCCCAATCAAAATTACCTTCCAACGGGATTAGCTTTTGTATTGTCTCGGAAAACTCGTAAGTGTGATATTCATTCAGCTTATTGTAGAAAAAGGTTGACCTGAGACGGTAGTTTATTGGAATCTCGAATACCCCGCCGTCTCTGCGGCGGGGACCGCCTGAATGAAATGTTCTTGTGCTTTTTGCTGGAATAAGTTTGCATGGTGGAAGCGGCAAATCATTGTGTATATG
>JACQPB010000050.1 GCA_016202305.1 Candidatus Iainarchaeum sp.
ATGAAATGCTCTTCAAAGCACAACTCTACAACCAACTACTCTGAATAGCGCATAGTGAGCCGACAGGCTCAACAAAACCATGAGTTATGCAACACAGCACACAAGGCTGCCCTCCCGCAACCCTTTTAAACTCGCGGTGGACATAATTAATATGGGCAAAGAGAAGGTTCTTCCCGACATCGGCTTAACTTTTGATGATGTACTGATTGTTCCGGCCGAGTCCAAGGTAATTCCAAAGGATGTTTCTCTCAGGACAAGACTCACGCCGAAAATCACCCTCAACATCCCAATCCTGAGCGCGGCAATGGATACGGTGACCGAGCACTCCAGTGCAATCGCGATTGCACGCGAAGGTGGAATAGGGATTGTACATAAGAACCTTTCCCCCGAGGACCAGGCCTCCGAGGTGGAAAAAGTCAAGCGCGCAGAGTTCTGGGTGATAAACAATCCCGTTACAATCGGACCGCACGATGACCTTCGCAGAATTTTCGCGCTCAAAAAAGAGTTCGGCATCAACAGCTTCCCTGTCGTGGAGAGCGGCAGGCTCGTCGGCATTGTCACAAACCGCGACCTGCTATTCGAGGATAACCTCGCTAAGAAGGTTTCCGCAATAATGACGCCCAAGGAGAAGCTTGTCACCATCGACCATGAAGTGTCTTTCGAGGAGGCACGCGAAATCCTGCACCGCGAGAGGCGGGAGAAGCTTCCAATCGTTGCAAAGGATGGCACTCTCAAGGGGCTCATTACCATTACAGATATCCAGAACAGGCAGAAGTATCCGAACGCATGCAAGGACAAGAGAGGCAGGCTCATTGTCGGCGCGGCGGTGGGGCCCATGGACGATGAGCGCGTCAAGGCACTCGTGGAAAAGGAAGCCGACGTGATTGTGGTGGACACCTCACACGGCCATTCGAAGAACGTAATCGATGCTGTAAAGAGGTACAAAAGGGATTTTGATGCTGAGATAATCGCCGGCAACGTCGCTACTGCCGAGGGTGCAAAGGCCCTCATTAGTGCCGGCGCAGACGCCATCAAATGCGGAATAGGACCTGGAGCAATTTGCACCACGAGGGTTGTCGCGGGCGCGGGGGTTCCGCAAATCACCGCAATCATGGAATGCGCGAAGGGCGCCGGCGGCATTCCGGTGATTTCCGACGGCGGAGTGAAGTATTCTGGGGACATAACAAAGGCGCTTGCGGCAGGCGCAAGCGCAGTGATGATTGGCTCGCTCTTCGCGGGATGCGAGGAAACCCCCGGAAAGACCGTTTACATGAACAACCGCAAGTTCAAGCAGTACCGCGGCATGGGCTCTGTCGGGGCGATGATGCAGGGCAGCAAGGACCGCTACTTCCAAGGGCATATAGAGGAGGAAAAGAAGTTCGTCCCTGAGGGAATCGAAGGCGTGGTGCCTTACAAGGGCGCGATAAGCGAGGTCGTTTTCCAGCTCATCGGAGGCTTGAGGGCTGGAATGGGGCTTGCGGGGTGCGGAACGATTGAGGAGATACGCAAAAATGCAAAGCTGATACGCATCACAATGGCAGGCCTCAAGGAATCCCACCCGCACGACGTGAACATAACCGAGGAAGCACCGAACTACTGGAGCTGAAGTGCCGTAAAGTATAAAAAGCGGGAAAGCTAAGTTCTAACTGAATGACAAAGATTGCTTTCGAACACAGGAAAGCCGAAATTAGGGGCGCCCTGGACAGAAGCCGCATAAAGGGAGAGCGGAATTCGTTATTGGTGAGATTGGGAAAACAGGCAGCCAAGCTCCAAAGGGACAACGAGTTAAGACCAATCGCAACCTGCTTTATTTCACTGCTCGGCAGAAACGAGTCACTGATGATTCACACTACCGCAGTGGACGAGCTCCTGAGGCTTGCCGAAGCAAATAAGCTTCCCGAAGACATGAAGCATCAAATAATTGAGCACATTGTCAGGGATACCGCACAAAGAAACCCGACATTTTCAAGGCTCAAGACAGCCCGCAGGCTGGCAGATTCGCTCGGCGTGGAAAAACGGCAAATAGGCTACAGGGCTGCCGGCCTTGTCCACCAGTTCCACGGATTCGAAAGAGTAAGGGCGAGGCCGCTTGGCAAAGGTAGGACACAGATTTCCGTGACCTTCAAAAGGCACGTTTGAAAAAAATGAGGCCGTATTCCATGCAGCCTGACGCAAGGAGTTGACAGGAAGGTCAGCGGCAAACCCTTACGGCTTACCACCGAAACAGTCAGATGGCCCTACAAAACCGAGTAAATCACCCGTATTCGACAAAATTTTGAGAATCCCAAAATCACCCGACTTCACGACATTGCCAAAAAATAGGTAGTTTTAAATATCTGCAAGTTGTTAGTTGTTTTGGTGAGAAGATGGCACCTTTCCGAAGCCCAAGAGCAAAATCATCTAATGGCCCAGGAGTAATTAACCCTCCGCCAATGTTCAATTCACCAGTCCAAGGCAATGTAGAACATTCGTTACAGGAATCAATGAGGCTGGGGGAACGTTCATTGCGGGAATCAATTAGGTTCGGCAATGAAGCGACGTTTGAAAGGGCCAGAAGGGAAGGATTGGCCAGGGCAGCAGCTTATAAAAGATGGAAAAATGCTAAAAGTAGGCAAAATCCCAAACGCGTGAAAAAAAGAAAGTGAAATTCCGCACTATATTTGGGAAATGAACAGTGTTGAAACCAAATTGCTTTAAACCCAATCCGACCCAATTTCATGGGGTTTCCTTTGGAGCGGTTTACTGAACAGGAGAAGGCAATGCTCGCGCCCTTCTTCTCCAATCTGGACAAGGGAGTTTTCGTGCTCACCAACCTTCCGGAAGTCGTGAAGGGCGCGCTTTTCTCTAGGTACAGCAGGAGCGACAAGCCATTGAGGAGGCTGCTCCTGGACGAGTTCATCAACGACAAGGCATCGGGCTTCGCGGACATCGCTTCAGGCTCGCGGGGAGCGGGAGAAAGCAGGATTGTGGCCACGCAGAAGGCGGAGGAATTCTACGACCGCGTGTTAGTAGGATATGGAGACGACAGCGTCGCGGAGCTTGGCGGCTGCCACATAGCGTGCGAAGGGGTAAGCAACATCGCGGCAAAGGCGCTGGAAGATTCGCGCCTCGGGATTTCGCCACTGGAGAAGAGCACGCGCTATGTCTACTTTGACAAGAAAGCGGAAGGGCATTACCTTTACCACCTTGAGCGGAACATCATGGCCTCACGGCATGCGGACCTCTACACGCAGACCTGCGACTCGCTCTTCGAATCATACGCGAAGTGGATTGAGCCCATGAAGAAATACCTCGTGGAAAAGTTCCCGAAGGGCGAGGAAACGGAGCGCGCCTACAACTCCAGCATCAAGGCCAAGGCGTGCGACATACTGCGCGGTTACCTGCCCGCGGCAACGCTGACAAACGTCGGACTGTTCGGCAACGGAAGGGCGCTCGAATACACGCTTGTCAAGATGTATTCTTCAGAGCTCGGGGAAATACGCGCCCTGGCAGGGGAAATGCACGCAGAGCTTTCGAAAGTCATACCCTCGTTCGTGAAGCGCGCGAGGGGAGAGTTCGGCGACCCGACGATAAAGTTCATGGCCGAAACGCGCACGGGGATGCAGAAGCTCGCGGACAGTGAGTTTGTCCCGGACGCCCTGGGGAACACACAATTGGTCACCATGACATCCTATGACAGGGACGCCGAGGAAAAGGCGATTGCAGCTGCACTTTACCCTTTCACCAGCCTCGCGATGGCACAGGTCAGGGAGCGCGTGCGGAAGATGGGCGCGCAGGAAAGGTCGGGGGTGCTCGCCGAATACCTTTCCCGCAGGCAGAACAGGCGCCACAAGCCGGGGCGCGGCTTCGAGCACACATCATATGAGTTTGACGTGCTGATGAACTTCGCCTCTTACAGGGATTTGCACAGGCACCGTGTCATGACACAGCAGAGGCAGGACATAACAGTCAGGCACGGCTACGACGCTCCTGCGGAGCTTGCGGAAATAGGGGCCGACAGCGACTTCGCGGAGAAGATGGGCATGGCCGCGGATGCTTACAGTGCAATACATGAAGACATGGGGAAGGAAGCGCAGTACATTGTGCCGTTCGCGTACCGCGTGAGGTACAGCTGCTGCCTCAACCTCCGCGAGCTCTATCACCTCGTGGAGCTGCGCTCTACCATACACGGGCACCCGGATTACAGGCGTGTCGTGCTCAAAATGCTCGAAGAAGTGAAGAGTGTCCATCCGTCGCTCGTGGAGCACATGAGATTCGTGGATTTCCGCGAGGCCGGCCTTGAGAGGCTCCAGTCGGAAAAGATGACTGACAAGAAGCTCGCGGAGCTCAAGGAGAAGTACGGATGAGACGCTTGGCCAGCCGGTTGGTGATGAGTGGATGCAAATGAAAAAAGCTTTTACGGTGTTTGTTTTCCTGTTCCTACTGGTCGGCTGCACCAAGACTGCACAGGAGCAGGGCGCTGGCGAAGCGGGCATAGAAAGCGGAGGCGGTGTTTTGGCAGGGTCAGGCGATTTCGAGAAAGTGTCTTTCAGGACGGAGGACGGGTTCACTATTGCCGCGAATTTGTGGCGCGGAGGGAAGGCGGTTGTGCTCCTGCACCAGTTCCAGCTGGACAAGGCGTCCTACGGCAGCCTTGCCGCCAAGCTCGCCGACGCGAATTACACCGTGCTCGCAATAGACCTGCGGGGGCACGGCGAAAGCCTCGACAGGAACGGGCTGAAAATTAGACACTCTTCCTTCTCCGGGCAGGACTTCAGGGACATGGCCAAGGACGTCAAGGCGGCAAAGAAATACCTGCAGCAGGAGGGCTTCGCAATGCATGCCATCGTCGGCTCGAGCATCGGCGCAAACACCGCGGTGAATTACTCGGCACAGGACGCTTCGGTAGAAAAAATCGTGCTGCTCTCACCGGGAATGGAATTCAAGGGCATTGATGCCGGGGCGCAGGCGCGCAGCGTGAAGGCGAAAGCCCTGATTGTGGCGAGCGACGACGACCCCTACTCCTTCACCTCTGGCCAGGCGCTGGCGAAGCTCATCAACGGCGCTGAATTCATGCCCCTGAGAAACGCCGGCCATGGCACATACATGTTCTTGAGTACGAACCTTGAGGAAAAAATCGTGCAATGGATTTCGAAGTGACGGCGGCCTCGGCAGGGGCCATTGAAGCCACCTGATTTACAGAGGCCTTTCCGAACAAAAAATCCCCAGACGCGGAAAAATGGCTCCGTGCAGGCCAGTGGCCGCCCCGCACCGGCAATGAGGAGGGGGCTTGCAAAGGTTATTCTTGCACATAGCAGAATAGGGTTCCGGGGTGGTTTTTATGAACCAAAGCACATCACAGGGAAAAAGGCCGAAAGGAGGGCAGGACAGGCCCGAAAGCTACCATGAGAGAATGGAAAGGCTCATGGAGGAATATGGAGAGTTCAGATAGCAGGAGGCGCAAGAACGCCTCCTGCATTACGATTATGCCGGGACTGGATTTGGGTTTTACCAAAATTTTCTGCACACGAAAGTTTGGCAAAAAGCCGGAACGTGCCCTGTTAAGCCATAAAAAAGTCAGCAAATAAAAGCAAAGGGCAAAAGAAGCCAGAATTTAAGGGCACCATCCAATGAAATCCTGCAGGCAAGATAGTATTAAAAATAATTATAATACATTATAATAGATGGGTATGGCATTGTTTGAAACAAAAGTTAGGCAGGTTGGGACGTCGCTTGGCGTCCTTCTGCCAGGGAACATTGTGGAAGCGAATAAGCTCAGTAGAGGTGAGATTGTGCAGATAACAATACTCAAGAAAGACCACAAGTTGATAGATAAACTATTTGGCTCTGCCACTGGAGTAAAGCCCTACAAGAGGGATAGGAACGACAGGGTGCTCTGATTTGCTTCTGGATACTAATGCATGGATAGAGTATTTCAAGGGCACAAAAAAGGGACTGCAAGTCAGGGAAATCCTCCACTCAAAACAATGTTACACGTGCTCCATATCTCTGGCAGAGCTCAGTGAATGGATTGAGAAAGAGAATATAGATAGGTCTGAAAAACTGAACGGCGTGAAATCCCAATCCACCATAGTTTTTCCTGATGCCCGGACTCTGGAAAGTGCCGGCATAATAAAGTGCCGGAAAAGGAAAACATTCAAGGATTTCGGAATGATTGATGCGATTATCCTCGCGACTGCAAAAACCTATGGGCTGCAGATTGTAACAGGGGATTCGCATTTCAAGGATGAAAATGTCTTTATGCTGTGAATTATGGCGATTGGCATGAAAAACAACCGTTTCGGTGGTTGGGAGCGACCCGGTGCCCATTGGGCACTGGGCCCGTACCTGAAGGCACAAGGCGGCTATCTCGGCTTGGGCCGAGATAGGCCATATAATGATGGATTACTATGAAAAATTGAAATTACAGCACTATCCCGCCGAGCACCAGCCCTATCCCATATGACACCACTGCCGTGGCGCCTCCTATGGCCAACATCTCGAGGCCCGCAGTGAGCCAGTTCCTGGCAATCACGAGCGAGCGGAGCGAACCCACCGCGAATATCGTGGCGAAAGTGAGTACGAAAGCCGCCGGGTACAGGAATGAATCCGGCAATGGCCTGAAATACGAAACAACGAAAATGAGCAGCGGGAGGAAACCGGCCACGATGAATGAAATGTAAGTATACAGCCCCGCGAGGAACGGGCTCTTCTTGTCCGGAATGAGGCCTATTTCCTCCGACATCATTGTGTCAATCCACACGGTCTTCTTCGATGTAATCAGCTCGACCAGCTTTTCAAGGTTCTGTCCGGCAAACCCCTTGCGCGAGTAAATCTGCCTTATTTCCTCTTTCTCCCCTTCAGGATAATTTTCGACTTCCCATTCCTCGCGCTTCCTTTCCGCGAGGTAGTATGACTGCTGTGATTTCATGGAGAGGTAATTGCCTACCGCCATGGAAAGGCCGTCGGCGAACATGTTCGCGAAGCCCAGCACTATCACGATTCCGGGGGAAAGGCCGGCGCCGGCAGAGCCGGCAACGACAGCGAAAGTGGTTACTATGCCATCAAGCGCGCCGTACACCATGTTGCCGACATATTCGCCGGCGCTGGAGCTTTGCTGGTCATTGTCAAACGCCTCATGCGAATGCGCCTTCTTAGTGGCGTCTATGTCCCCGCCGGCAAAAGCCCTGCGGGCGTCCTCGACCCTTGAAGATGGCATGGCAACAAGTAGCCATGAAGGGAATTTAAGCTTTTGTTGACGAACCTGCACTTGCCGCGGGGAGTGGGAAGCTATTCCATGGGCACTTCTATGACAAGGACCGTTGAATTTTTTTCGGCAGCGATTTCGAAGGATTTTTCCCCGGTTATCCCGGCGGCGTCACGCCCGGAAAGGCGCTCGTTGCCGATTTTCACGGCGCCGGAAACCACGAAAACGTAGGCGCCTTTCCCTTCCCCGCTGGCGGAGAACACGGCCTTCGCGCCGGAGCCGATGTTGCCGAGCAAAAACCTGGCGTCCTGCCGGATTTTCAGAGGCCCGGAAACGCCGCGGTTTCCGGAAACTATTTCGGCGAGCTTCCCTTCCATGCCGGCCTCGGAGAGCTTTGCCTGCGAATAGCGGGGCTCGGCTCCAACCGTGTCCGGCTTTACCCATACCTGGAGGAGTATGGCCTTGTCCTCCGCGGAAGCGTTGTGCTCCGAGTGCATGACGCCTCTTCCGGCAGACATGCACTGGACTTCGCCGGCCCTTATTATGCCGCGGTTCCCCATGCTGTCCGCATGCTCAAGCGCGCCTTCAAGGACTATCGTGACTATTTCGTAGTTGCTGTGAGGGTGCATGCCGAAGCCGGCGCCTGGCCCGATTATGTCATCATTGAGAACGCGCAGGGCCCCGAAGCCCATGCGCTTCGGATTGTAATAATCTGCGAAGCTGAAGCTGAAGCGCGAGTGCAGCCAGCCGAGCTCCGAAACGCCACGCTCCGAAGAGCGCTGTATGTCAACAGGCATGCATGGATTCGGGGAGGCATGAATATTTATAGCGAACGAGAGGGACGCTCCGGCCAAATCCGCCAGTCGGCCGATGGCTTTATTTCGGGCGGGAAAGCCCACATTAATATAAAAGATTGGGCCAATTGTAAGTCGAAAGGGATGAAATGCGCAACTGGCATGCAATGCCCGTGAAAGAGGCAATAAAAGAGCTCGCTGGAGACAGCGATTCGGGCCTAACGGAACAGGAAGCCGCGAAAAGGCTCGCCGAGCACGGACGCAACGAGATAAGCTCCGGGAAGAAGGTTTCCGCTGCAAGGCTTTTCGCCGAGCAGTTCACCAGCCCGCTGGTCATGATACTGATAGCCGCCTCGGCAGTGTCGTTCGCGTTCGGGAAAGGCATTGATGGCGTCCTCATAATCGCGATAGTCATTGCCAACGGCGTTTTCGGCTTCGTGCAGAACTACAACGCGGAGAAGAGCATAGAGGCCCTCAGGAGTATAGGGACGCCGAAGGCGCTGGTGCTGCGCTCCGGCAAAGCGTATGAAATGGACTCTTCCGGGCTTGTACCGGGAGACATAATACTTCTGCGCGAAGGGGCCAAGGTGCCAGCCGACTGCCGCATCATGGAGTCGTTCGGCATGAGGATTGACGAGTCAATACTCACAGGGGAAAGCGTGCCTGTAGGGAAGACGGCCGACACCCTCGCGGAAGAGACGATGCTGGCGGAGAGGGCGAACATGCTTTTCATGGACACGCTACTCGTCAGCGGGCGCGGGAAAGCGATTGTAGTGGAAACCGGCGATTCAACGGAAGTGGGGTCCATCGCGCGGAGCATCGCATCCATAGAAGAGGAGCCTACAAGGTTCCACCGCGAAATAGAGGCGCTTGGCGGGAAAATAGGCAGGATAATAGTGGTCCTCGTGGCAATCATTTTCTCTTCGATGCTCCTGCTGCACGGCGCGGAACCCATAGACGCGGCCATAATGGCAATCAGCGTCGCAGTGGCGGCAATCCCGGAAGGCCTTCCGGCAGTGGTGACTCTGGCGCTCTCCCTGTCCACGAGGAGGATGCTCGCACGCAATGCCCTCGTGAGGAAGCTGCCGGTGCTGGAAAACCTCGGCTCCGTGCAAATCATCTGCACCGACAAGACAGGCACCATGACTGAGAACAGGATGACAGTGCAGCGCGTCTTCTGCAACTGGAAAAATTATGAAGCCACCGGCACCGGCATGAGCACTGACGGCGCATTCATCCATGGCGGGAAGACTGCGAAAACCGCGGAAATATCCGAGACGCTTCTTTGCGGAATGCTGTGCAATGACACCATAACCGGCGTGCAACAAGGCAGTTTCACGGGCGACCCGACGGAAGTGGCCCTCACGGTTTCGGCATTGAAGGCAGGGCTTTCCGGCGCGGGCTGGAAAAGGGTGAAGGAATACCCTTTCTCCCCGCAGAGAAAAAGGATGACCGTTGTCGCCGAAAAAGCGGGCAGGCTCGTCGCCTATTCCAAGGGAGCCCCTGAAGCGATAATCGGCTCTTGCACGCGCATCCTCGCTGACGGCGGCATCGGACCGCTCACTGACAGGGAAAAGGCCAGGCTCCTTGGGGCTAACGATGAAATGGCGGGACAGGCACTGAGGGTGCTGGCCTTCGCGAAAAAGGACATGGAAAGCGCCGGAGGAGATGCGGAGCAAGGGATGGTTTTCCTGGGCCTGCAGGGCATGATTGACCCTCCGAGGGAGGAAGTCTCGGAAGCTCTCAGGACCGCGAGGGATGCTGGCATCAGGGTGATGATGCTCACCGGGGACAACAGTGCCACTGCGATGGCAATAGGAAAGCGAATAGGGTTTTCAGATACCATGATAGGCGGCGCGGAACTCGCAGAGATGACTCCTGAAGAGTTCGGGAATGCCGTCATGGAGCACGACATATTCTCGAGGATGGGCCCGGAGCAGAAGTTCATGGTGCTGAAGGAGCTGAAGCGCCGCGGATTCAGCGTGGCAATGACGGGCGACGGAGTGAATGACGCGCCAGCGCTCAAGGAAGCGGATGTCGGCATCGCGATGGGCATACGCGGAAGCGACGTGGCCAAGGAGGCCGCGGACATCGTGCTGCTCGACGACAACTTCGCGACTATAGTGGAAGCGGTGAGGCAGGGGCGCGGCGTTTTTGACAACATCAGGAAGTTTGTGAATTACCTGCTCTCGAACAACATCGCGGAAGTCCTGATAGTGTTCATAGCCTCGCTCGCCGGGCATCTTGCGCTGAGCGCGGTCATGCTCCTCTGGATTAACCTGCTCACTGACGGCCTGCCCGCGCTTGCCCTCGGCGCTGACAGGCCGAGGCCCGGAGTTATGAAGGAGCCGCCAAGAAAGAGCGGCGCCCAGATAATAAGCACGGAGCTCGGCACACTCATGCTCGCAGTGAGCGCAATCATCACCGTGATTGTGCTCGCGCTTTTCTATTACAGCCTGCCCAGGGGCCTGGCGTTTGCACAGACGATGGTGTTCACTTCCCTCGTGGTATACGAATTCGTCAGGATTGTGGCAATCAAGAGGCAGGAAGGGACAGGCATTTTCTCGAACAAATGGCTCATCGTTGCGCTTGCCATTTCCATGTCGCTCCAACTGGCCATTCTTTACGGCCCTCTCTCATCGGCATTCGGCACCATCCCGCTCGCGCCGAATGACTGGCTGGCCATAATCCTGGGCGGCGCGATTGGGTATTTCCTCAGCATGGCGGCAACACGGATTGTCGTGGGCATGGCCATGCGCAGGGAGGCTGCATTTGGAAATTAGTCTCCCGATAGGCATATAGGCGTCCACAAAAAACAAAAATTGCAGGAGGGAGGATTCGAACCTCCGAAGGCACTAAGCCAGCAGATCTCCCAGACAAAAACTCGGCCTCTTTCTTTTTGGTCGAGCTTTTTCTTTCTTGGCATGAGAAAGAAAAAGGCCGCTTGAGTCTGCCGCATTTGACCGCTTTGCTACTCCTGCATCCAGCGATGTGGCTGTTATAGCAGACAGCGAAAATAAATTGGCAAATTTTCATGTCTGCTATCCAGCAAACCGCATAAAAGTCAAAAAACTTTCGCAGTTTGCTATAATGGATAGGCTCGCTAAAGTATAAAAAGGCTTTTTGGAGGGCAATAAAGGGCTGCTGACAAACTCGGCAGGTGGGGCACGAAGCCCTTTAAAGTGGGCTATTCGGTCATTAAGCCCAAAATGCAAAGGCCGCAAAAATCACCAACCGCAAATGTCAGGAGTGCCGGGAATAAAGGGCTTGGGGGATTCCGGATGGAATCAGTAGTCCTCGAGCAGCGGCGGCTTCTTCACGAGCCACACTATAATGCGCATGAATATCGCGAATGTCCCGAGAGAGAGGAATATGGCCGAAAAAGGGCTCACTATCGGCCCTGTGATATTGTACTTGTTTATGAGCAGGATGTTCAGCACCAAGAAAGCGAGGCCCAGATAGCCTGTCCTGTGCAGCTTTTTCCAGCCATAGAAGCCTACCTTCGTCATTGCCCTTTCGCTGGAAGTTATCCCTGAAAGATATAATATCACGAGCGCTATCAGCCCGAGGAGCGTGCCGAGCATTGATGGGTCGGAGAACAGCACCGAGCCAGACACATTATACATGAACAGGCTGTAATACAGGGAATGGAGGAGCAGCAGCCAGAACCCCACGACACCGAAAGGCCTCCTCAGGTAAAGCGCATCATCGAACTTGTACGGGAACATCCTCGCCAGAGGCCCTAAGACAAAAGCGTAGGATATTAGGGAAAGGCCGGACAGGAAAGCGGCGAGGTCAAGCTCCTGAAGCGAATAAGTTATGCGGTGGAATGAAAGGACTTTCCCAAGCTTGTCCAGCGAAATCGACTGGGTGCCGGAATCATAGCCGCTCTGCACCAGCACGGCAACTGCAATCACGAGTGTTATGAAGAGCAATACCTTGGGAGTGAAAGGCTTGAGGCCTTTGTAGTCCTTTTCCGGCTTTGCCATCTTGGAAGGCATCAGAGTCTATAACATATCGCTGTTCTGGTTTTAAAAGGCAACGATTCGAAGGGCCGAAAGGACGCGGGGAAGGGCCCCCAATCAAGGGCCTGTAAGGATTTTTGCTGAAACCACATACAAATCCTCGTGTCCGACGACCTTAGATGTAGGTCTCTATCCTCCTGGTGAAGTACACCTCTAGCTGTTGTAGTATTTGGCCCCAGTTATCA
>JACQPB010000049.1 GCA_016202305.1 Candidatus Iainarchaeum sp.
AATGAGGAGGATAAACAATTTCACCCGAAATACGCCAAAAAGTATAATCCAGAGTGTTTGCACCCTCAAGCCAATATACGCATTGGCCTGAAAACACCCGAAAGACTTTCGCCGATTGCTATAAACTTCCTTTGTAAATAGTGAGGAAATGAAAATAGCACACAACATCCGCCACCCTGTAAAATGGGCAAGAGATGCGTTCAGAATACGGCAGGAACCGCTGTCAAGGCAGGAACTGGATTTAAAGCATCCCAGCAGCCCGGCCAACAGAAGAAAATTCCACATGGCAGATGCCGTTGAAGCCGCAAGGAGGACATGGAAAACCAAAAAAGGCCAAGTGATTGCTGGCGGACTCGCCCTGACCATTATGGTTGCCGGGACAAAGAAGTTTTTTAGCAGCATGAAAGTCAATACACAGAGAAGGGCCGCGGCACGCATGGAACAATACCAGCGAAACCATATTTTCCAGCCCGCGGATTGGGCCATCGTGGTAGAATCCGAAGCGCTGAGGGGCAGCATCAAAAAAAAGAAACTGGAAAACCTGCACCCCGCAGCGGTAAACATGCTTATAGAGGCCACGGCGCACGCGTTCAGTACGAACAGGCCAAGCGCCGAGCAGATAGGAAGGGCAACACAGGCGATACAGCACCACGTCCCGGCTAACCCCCGCCTTGAGGTCCAGGGCGAATACAGAACCGGCCAGGCGTATTTGGCGGTTGAGCGATTCATGAAATCGCGCGCAGCAAACGCAGACCCCGAAGTCGAAAAAACAATACACGAATTCCTCAGGGAATGACAGCACTGGCATAATTGCCGCTTGATCGCATGTTCAGGAGAAAGAAAAAACGGCGGCCCATTTATCCGAAACCTATAGCATACGCTCCGGGCAGAATGCACCTCAACATCGACCACACGAACCTTTTGAAGGCGCTCAGGCGTGGAACCGGCAAAAAAGTGCGCGACGAATCAGCCGGAAAATGACGTTACTGCTTCCTGCCCATCGCGCGAGAGCGGCCTCGCATTTATACCGAGCTTTTTCCTGACATGGCCGGCGAACTCCTTCTCGAAGCCATGCGTGGTGAGGACGAGCTTGGGCGCGCTTTCCTTGACATAGCGCAGCAGCGCATTGAAGTCCGCGTGGTCTGAAAGCGGGAACGACTTGTACTTCGAGAGGCCCCAGCCTGTCGCGATTGCGGCCTCGGCCTTTTTCCCCAGCTGGCGCCCGATGGCCGCGAGCAGGCTGTCGTCGATGAGGTGGGGCGGCATTATGAGGACATTCGCATCGCCGAAATTGTTGTCGAGCGCGATGTAGTCGCCGAGCTTCACGCCCTGAGACTCGTAAGCGCGGTTCTGCTCGAAAACCCTGCCGTACACCAGCGGCGCCTCCCCGAGGAGCTCCGAGCACACTTTAGTGAGCTCCTGCGCCTTGCCCGTGCTGTATCCGCCGAGCACGACAAACCGCCCCTGGCCCAGCATGGAGTGCACCCAGCGGATGATGTCCTCGTACACCACGTCACGCTCCGGGAACGAATATTCAGGCGTGCCGAAAGTGGTTTCAATCACGAGGGTTTCCGCGGGAAGTATTTCCGCCCCCTCAAAAAGTATGCTTTTCTGCAGCTTGAAATCCGAGGTGAAGACCGCGTGCGAGCCGTTCGCTACCTCGAGCTGCGCCGAGCCGAGGATGTGGCCCGAAGGGCGGAAACTGCACTCGAAACCTCCAACCCTGAATTTTTTCCCGAAAGGCACTTCCACCATATTCTGCCGCCCCGCATTTTGGCCGAGAAGGGCCCTTGTCTGAGAAGTCATGTAATAGGTGTTGGAGGAGGTAGGCTTCGCGTGGTCGGAATGGGCGTGCGTGATGAGCGCCTCCCTTCCCTTTATCCCGGAAGCGTCCACCAGGAGCTCCGAACCAGACCTGAAAACAACACCGCTCCTCCTGAAAATCTGCATGGACGGAATAAGGCCGAGGCAGTATATAATGCTGCGGCCGATGGAAACCTCAATTCCAAGGGGAAAAACCGCAAACAGCCTGTGTTACAGGTTCCTCGAAAACTGCACAGAAGTGAATTACCCCGCCGCAGAGACGGCGGGGCATCCCCGAACTACTACTACACTACTTTAGAAACTCCGTTATTTTCATTTGATTTGAATCGTATTTTTGCCCTTGTTTCTCAATATACCTG
>JACQPB010000048.1 GCA_016202305.1 Candidatus Iainarchaeum sp.
AAGAGGGGTAGTCATACTGCTAATCCTTGCTTTAGCTTTAGTTTCGGCATCTCTTGTTTCAGCCGCTGCCTCAATCCAGGCTTACACCAATGAGCCGGTTTACAGTGCCGGAACCAGCGGCTATCTTAACGTCAAAGTCACTAACAGCGGGCCTGATGCGATGCTTGACGGCTATCTTGTGGTTGCCTTTCTGAGCCTTGAGCCGCGTGCGAACCAGTTTTCTGAGGAGGTTTACCGCGGCGTTCATTTGAGGGTGGGTGAGGCTGGTGATTATAGGGTTAACTTGTCAATTCCTGGCTCTGCTCCTGCTGGGGTGTATAGGGCCGAGATTTATTTGAAGGATGGCCGCAGTGCCGTTGTGGGCTGGCCGTGGTCTTATATTAGTCCGGCTATTGTGTATTTCAGGGTTAACAGCTCTGCTTCTGCCCCTCAGGTCTCCATCAGCCGGAATTCAACTGTTGTGTGTGGCGTGCTTTCAGGCGTGGATGGTTGCTACCCCAGCCAGTTTGGGCCGACTGTTCAGGCCGGCTTCATTGTCAAGTCAAGGGTTGCTGTTTCCAGCGCCTCTGCAAGGCAGTTGATAATTGACATGGACGTCTACGAATGGGACGATACTCTGGGTGAGAAACCAGTCTATTCAATTTCAAAGCCTGTAAGCGTGTCTGAAGGCATTAGCGAGTTCCCTGTTGACTTTGCAGCGCCTTCAAAGCCGACTGCTTATGTGGTGAGGATTGGTGTCTTTGACGGTGCAGAGCTTCTTTCCCTTTACAGGAACAGGCTTGTTGTTGCAGGCTCTGGCGCAAGGATTGTTGAGCTTTCTGCCGATAGGCCCGCCTATAAGGCAGGTGAAACAGCCAATCTGAAGGCGGTTTTCGTTGGGCCTGCTGATGGCATTTCTAATGTTTCCGGCCGCTTAAGCCTTAAATTCCTGAATAAGGGGGGCAAGGTTCTTGCTGAGTCTGGCAAGGATTTTTCCTTTGGCAGGGTTGCCCATGACATTACAGGGGCGAATGCCGATGCGAACATGGATGATGCTGTCCTTACCTTTAATGTTAAGGAGGCGTTGGGTGAGTTTTCAGTGGTTGCCGAGGCAGTCTCTGAAGGCATGGTGATTGATTCTTACACTATTGCTTCAAAATCCTCCAGCTTCGCTCCTTTAATCGCTTCGGCTTCGCTTGTTTTCTCTTCAGACCAGTCGTTCAAGGAGTCAAAGGATTCGTTTGTTGAGGGCACGCCTGTTTATGTGCTGTTGAAGATTTCGGATGAGAATGGGAAGCTGGTTTATGGGGTTCCGGCAACCGGTTACTATACTAATGGCCCTTCCAATGTCGGCCCCATTGACCTGAGCACTGTTCAGGAGCTTCGCCTTGAGGCAGGCTCCTATAATTTTACTGCAGAATACCCGGGCGGAAGGGTTTCAAAGGTCATTAATGCAACGCCATTCCAGTTCAGGAAGCCTGGCTTTAACTTCTTGGGCCTGTGGCCGTATCTGGCTGGCTTGCTGGTAGCTGCGCTTACCGCCTTCATAGGTGCCAGGCTGCTTTCCAGGAGGCCTCCGGCAATTCCTGCTAAGGTTCAGTCCAGGAAGAAGAGGGTAAGATGAGGCTTTTGGCTTTTGGAGTTTTAGCGCTTCTCCTGGCTTTGACTTTTGCAGTCAGCGAGGGCGAGTATTACGAGCCTGGCGGGCACGTGATAACTTATACTGAGCCAATCATCTCCATCTCTCCGGTTAACAACCTCTGCCCTGGCGATACGGTTACTCTGACTTACAATGACGGAGGAAGAGCCACGTGCGGCAACCAGCTTGACTCCGCTGCCATTACCACCCTTCGCCTTCCTAATGATGATTCAAACAAGGGTAAGGTGGGCATTTACAATTCTGGTGGCGGTTTTGTGACTGCTGTTGGCTTTGGCAAGGAGCCTTCAATATACTGTGGCAGCTGGGATGGCAGTTGGGGGACTAATAAGTGCGCGTATGCTGTCGGCGGCTCCTGCTCGCGGTCTTTCAGTGCCCCGTCATCAGCTGGCACTTACTACGTCAAGTTTGACTGGAATGTTAGGGGCGAGGATACCCAGTGCCTTGAGTGGCGTTTGAAGGATACATCCCAGACGATTCCGGTTCAGTCGTTCAGTGTTGTTGGCAAGTCAAGCTCTCTCAGCACAAACAAGGCCACTTATTTCCCGGGCGAGTCGGTTACAGCAACTACGAGTACGAACTGCGCTTGCACTAGGAACAGTTTCACGGTGAAGATTCTTAAGCAGGATGGCACTCTTGTAAGCAGCTTGGGCAGTGGGGTTCATGCCTCCTCAGATTCAACAGCTTATGGCGATACCTTCTACGGCTCTGCCCCTTCAGGGGCAGGGACTTATAATGTGATTCTGGACTCGCCTGATAACGGCTGTGACAGGTATACTTCAATTAATGTGTGTGCCAACAGCAAGTCCATTACGCCGAATAAGAACAACTTTAATACCGGAGAGTATATTTCAGCTTCCACGCTCGTCTCATGCAGCTGCGCGGCAAGCAGCTTCAGCGTCCGGATAGTTGACAAGAATGGCAATCTGCAGTCAACCTTAGTCCGCAGCTCTGATAGCGCCACATCCATCAGCTATGCATCACCAGTCAGCCCAATAACCAGCTATACTGACCTTTTCACAGGCAATGTGCCTAATGCTAGGGGACAGTATTTGGTAAAGCTTGATTCCACAAATGACGACTGTGATGCAACCAGCGCAGTAAATGTTGACACTCCTAAGGTAACTGAAGCATGCAGCCCAAATTCAAACGTTTGCTCATCAACCGCGGACTGCTGTTCGGGCAATATCTGCGACTCAAACGCCTTGGGTGGCTTTTACAAATCTGTTATTGTGAGGGCTAAGGGCTCTTACTATCCTGGTTATTCTGGTAGTGTTATGCCTGTTGTTGAGGTCTGGATTAGGGAGTCTTCCTCTCAGCCTTGGGTAAGGCGGAATACGTTTACCATTACAGGCAGTTATGCTGATTACACCACTCAGTGGCTTTTGGGTTCTGAACCGCTGATAAGGGATGGCTCAGAGGTTGCCGTTGTTTATACAAATCCAGATGAAGACAATGGCAGGGAGCTGAACATAGACTATATCAAGGTTAATGACTACGCGACCTTCCAATCAGAGAATGTGAGGGTAAGGTATCATATCGGAGACTTTAAGTCTAATGCTGACGTGCGGCCAGGTCAGGAATATATGACCAAG
>JACQPB010000051.1 GCA_016202305.1 Candidatus Iainarchaeum sp.
CCCACCCAAACCATTCGTCATTTTACTACTAAGAAGTGAAGTAATCTTATTTAAAGCTTTCTATAAGAAGAGGTCGCAGGGTTGCGGCCCTTCCTGTAAGGGAACCTACTGTAACTCCTGCATCCAAAACAAAAACAAGAGACTTTGCCGTTAACCAGCCTGATGCGGCAGTTTACTGAAGGAACGAGGAAGCGGTAGCAGTGCTTGCAAAAGCGCCTCTGAAGAGAGGAAGGCAGCCTTATCTTATGCTTCATTGCAAGCCGCCTGGCCTTCCTGACATGCCTGTCAGCAAGCCTCGGAGAAGAGGGGAAGACTGCGGCTGCGCTTTCGAATAAAGCCCGGATTTCCTCCCAGGCCGCCTGCTTTTTCCCGGCTTTAGCCGCGGCGAAACGGTTGGAAGATGACATAAAGAGGCAGAAAGAAAAAGAGGTATAATAAGTTGTCTTTTAGGAAGAAAGTCTAACACAACACCAATCATCGGTTGGCGAAGTTTGTGCATTGCCCGGGCCATAGCAGGTAAACGGAGCCTTTTGCGCATCGCTGGGGCAACTTTGGCCACCCGGACAGGTGTATGCCGAATTTTGCGTTGGACATTTAGTAACGCCAGTGCCAAAAACGCCAATCCTACCAGTGAAAATCGCAATCAGGACAACCATCACGACAAGGACAATAACAGCAATCACAATAGTATTAAGGGAAAGGCCTTGCGCCTTCCTGGCACCTGTTTTATACATGCATGGAAAGCTGAGGGGATTAATATTTAAATGTTGCTATTTGGCCTCGCAGAGCTGAAGCTCAAGCGAAACAGGAGGGCCTGGCTGCTTGGGAGGCAGGAAGAAAGTCATCTGAACCCTGTCAGAGCCTCCAGAGCATTGCTGGCCGGATGACGGCTGCACAGTCCAACCCTGGCCAGAGGCTGAGCCCCCTGACACCTTAAACCTGTATGGAATCCTTTCGGCCTCAAAGGTGCGCTGCAGGATGGTTCTTGCAACCTCCTCTGCCTTGGTGCAGTACTCCTTTTGAGTTGGATTTGCCGGAGGCTTAGGAGGGCATTTGGTCCGCATGTCAGTTGCACCCGCAGCAGGGGGTGGAACCGCGCAGTCAACCAGCAAATCCCTCATGACAACGCCCTGCTTGCAGTCAGCAACCTCCAGCTTTTCAGAGGTAAGGGCGTTAAGGAAGGCGTTGGCAAGCTGCTTGTTCCTGGAAGCGGTGTCAACCTTTGCAGGCTTCAGGAAGATTACGGCAAGGACTATGCCGATTATCATCAGCATCACTATGAACGCCAGGCCGATTACCTCGGTCTGCGCTTTCCTACTCATTCACGTCCACCACGAGCATCCCATAATTGCTTGAATCTGTTTTCGGGTTAAAGACAGCCACAGGGCTCCAAGTATGGATTATGCTCTTCTTGGAGTCAAGGCGGTTGTAGACTTCTACTGTACAGGCGCCTTTGATGCATTTTCGCTCAGGATTAGGCAGGGGAGGGCCCTGATTGCATTGTGTATCTGCAGTGCAGGCTGGGGTGGGATAAACTTCAACAACGTAAACCCTGCTGTCGCCAAGCAGGTCGTAGTACCTGTTTTTGACAGCATCACTTGTTGAATAATAACTCCTAAAAGCAGCAATCCTTTCTGTATCAAGGCAATGCTCAGACGGCTCCCGCTTGCTGCATTGAAGCTCGGGAAGGCTGATGGCGATGCGGGCAACCCTCATTGCCCTGACCTGCTGCTGCTCCTCAAACTTGACCTTGGAAGCATCCTTCTGAAAGTAAGCGTAGATTATAATGCCAAATGCCAGAAGGACAAAGAAGACTATAAGAACCGAAATGGACTCGAACATCTTGACCTGTGCCTTTCCCATTCTCAGTAAATCGTAGCGCAAGCTGAATTCAGCGCCTCATCGTTTACAATCTCCAAGCTGTCCCTTGCAGTGGTAAGGACACCCGCATTCTTTGCCGCAGCAGCAGACTTTATGGCATCTACCTTATTTGGTGCCGAGGCGTATTTAACTCTGCACACTGCATCAGTCTGATAATAAGTCTTAAGGCTATTCGTTCTCGTCCAGTACACTTGTGACACATCCCTCAGCCTTTCAAAGGCCCGCTCCATGCCGCAGCTAAAAGATGCCTGATTCTCGGAATAAATGGCTGCGAAGAGCATTGCATCCTCAAGGTAATTCAAATTGCCTGTTAGAGCAGGACAGCCAGTGGAAAGGCTGCAATAGCCGAGCTCTCCGCGGCGGGAGGTCTTGCTTGCCGAGGCTACCCTGTCATTTGACTGTATGCGAATAACAGTTACCTTTGATTTAGAGGACGTAAGCCAGGCATTGGCATTGACAAGCGCGGAAGGGTCCAGATTCGCGCCTATGATGACGATTCGCCTGTGGCTCTTGTCTGCAATTGAAGCAGATGGAGCCACTGCCTCCTTAACAGCCTGCTCGGGCAGCGTCTTCATAATCCTTTCTTTCAGGGCAAAGGACATTGCATCTGTGCTGCTGAATGCAACAATATACCTCGTATCCTTTGATGTAAGGAATACGAAATCCGCAACCCTGAAAGGAGCCTGCCATTGCTTGGTCAAGGTGAGAAGCTCATCGCTTTTTATCGTGGATGAGCCGAAGACAGGCATTAAGGGCCGCAGCTGCTGGGCGCCGCCTATTGAAATTGAAGTCAAACCCTTACTGCAGGCAAGCTTCATCTCAAGGTTTGGGAAGTCAATCATCTGCGAGCTGCCTGAAGGCTGATACGTAAGCGAGTCAACAACCTTCAGGGAGTCCTCTGCCAGGCTTTTCTTGGCAGCCTCCCTCTGCTTAATGGCAACGCCTGCGAAGAAAAGGAGGATGACGCCGCCTGCTATAAGAACGTAAATCCAGTTGACCTGCTCACCAATCATGCCTTTTTTTTGCATTTTAAAAGTTAAGGGCCTATAGTTTCGCATCTGCGATTTATACAGGTCTTTGTAGCTGGGCAAGGGTTTGATGCATCGCACTCAGGACATGCGGCATGGAAATCAAAATTTTCATAGTTTACCGTTGCTGTTGTTATGGCAGTGCTTATCATGGTCCGGTCTCCGCAGCCAAAATAGGTGACTTTGACTGGCGAGGCGTCAAAGCAGCAGACCTGGGTTGTGCATTTCGGGGCGGTGTTTGAATTTACATTCAGGTTCTTAACGTAAAAAGACCTGAAGTCG
>JACQPB010000052.1 GCA_016202305.1 Candidatus Iainarchaeum sp.
TCAACATTTTCCTTGTGAGAGGGAGCCAGCTGGGCGCGTAAGATGAAGAAAGGAGCGGCCTTCCAAGTGCTGTTTTTCGTAGCCCTTACAATGGCGATTTTCCTTATGATAAGCAGCCAGAGGGGCAACCTTTTCCAGGCCAGGCAGGAAGGCTTCAAAGCAGGCCTCCAAAGAGTGTCAGCAGCAGAATCAGGCGAAATCATCAAGTCATACGGATACTCCTCATCCCGCTTCTCAGCTGCCAAAGCCAGCATCAAGGAGGCTGAAACAGGGGCGGCCAAACGGTTCTGGGTGGAATACGGCCTCGGCACGCCGCCACAGCTAATCTCGTCAAAAGAGGCGTTAGGCCTCAAGACCCTTGACGGAGTAAGCAATTACCTAGGAAAGCTTCCAGCGGCTGACTTTGAGTCAGTGCGGATAAAGGAGGGAAAAGTCGCATCAGTAAAGATAATGATTGAGGAAGACGACCTGTTACCAGAGGATGAGGCAGGAAAGTTTGACGACCACTTCCTGGCTGAGACAAAAGGAAGCGAGGAATTCCAGGCAACAGGGTATGCGGGCGACGCCAACTCAGGAATGCACGACTACAGGGTGGGAGTGTACCCGAACAGGTTCTGGTACCTGTACAGGGTCATCCGGAAATGGAGCATGGATGACATAGTTGGAGGAGCAGCATGCCAGCTAATGCCTGCCGTAAAAGGCCTGGGCTCAGGAGCCTGCTGCCTTCCGTCCATTGACGAGAAGGCCGCAGATGCAGCCCTGGAGTACAGCGCAAAGGAGCTTGCCAAAAGGTTTGACGACAAAGTATCCTGCTCCTACTCCACACTAAGCGCGCACGCCAAATCAGAAGTGCTGAAATCAGGCAACAGCATATGCAAGGCCACATGCCCTGAAGGCTGCGCCTGCACCTGCCCGGCAATAGGATGCCAGTATGATTCAGATGATGGGCCATGCCCGTCAGGCCCATGCCCTGACCCATACGCATCTGAAAAGGGAATGCAATGCGTCCAGGGAACAGTGCCATATGTGCCAGTGCAATGGCAGCCTGAAAGCAACTGCGGCAACGTAAACGGCGAATGCTACGGATTTGGAACAAGGCATGAGCTTAGCTTTGTCGCAAGGTTTGAATGCCTTGACAACAAGTACAACTACCCTGCTGAGAATAAATTTGAAAAGATGAAATTCGTATTTTACGTGCACGTCTACCTGCTGCACGAGGCACAGCCTGACTCCTCACTCTGCTCGGTGTCCTGCCCACTCCCGCCAGTCCCACAGCCGCCGTATCCACAAGAGCCAGCCCCACTGCCGCCAATCTACGGGCCAGGCATAGGCATCCCAATGCCAGAGCCAGCAGGGCCGATTACCCCTGAACCCCTTCCCCCTGCACCCCCATCATCAAACCCGCCTTCAATAAGCTGAAAAAAATGCAACGCATGAACAGAGCCGAAATATCCCTTCTGGCATTCTTCGCCATAGCCCTCGCAGCAATAAGCCTGTTTCTGATAATCGGCATGGCCTCAAAGGTTGATGTAAAGGACTACCTGTGCAGCCAGGCGCTCAAAAGCACAGGCAAAAGACCAGCCTTCTGCGAACCCGTGCCAGCTGCAAAAAAACCTGACGTAACTCCTGCTGAAGCAAACAGCTTCAGCAAGGGAAGCAGAATACTCCTCGACGACACAGACACTCTTGAAATTACCCTGCCCGGCGGCATGGAGATTGACAGTGCAACCTTCACCCTGGACGCCCCCTTTAAGGGAGCCACCCACCAATTCAGTGACGGCGCCACAGAGAAAAAACTCCACTTCGGCTTCAAAGGCGGCCAGGCTCTGCTGGACTTCACAATACCCGCTGACATAGAAGTCCTCGAGGCCTCCATCACCCTGGCAGGCTCGCCTGTGCCAGGAATGGCTGACCTGGTCTTCATCATTGACACCTCAGACAGCATGCACCAGGAATGGGACACCCTGTGCAGGCAAATCCCATCAATAATAGGCGAGCTGGAGAAGGCAGGTGTGGACGTAAAAGTGGACATCTTCAGGCTGGGTGACGGGACAACCTATGAATACTGCGCAACAGGCCAAATCGCGCCGGATGAACTCCCGCCAGTCAGCCTAAAGCCCAAAAAATTCGCCAAGGACCCATCAGGGCTGGTATGGACAAGCGAGCCATACGACGACCCAGCAGAGGCATGGGCACTCGGAGTTGCATGGGCTGCCGAAAATTATGAATGGCGCGAGAACAGCAAAAGGATAATATTCCCCATAAGCGACTCAGACCCCACAGGAGGAGGCCAGACAAGGGCGGTTGCCGACCCTGACAAAAACGCAATACCCCAGGGAGACGCGGCATTCACAGGCAACGAGGATGAAGCGGTTTCCCTCGCCATTGAAAGGGCCAAGGCACAATCAACCTACCTTTTCCCCATATACGGGGATGACAGCACAAGCGAAAACCCCGAAGGCTACCATGTAGGCATCCCCGCAGCAGAATGCCTCGGAACACACAGCCGGACATGCGGCAAAATACTGGCTTGGATGAACAAGGCAGCCAGCTCAACAAGAGGAAGGACCTTCGGATACAGCGACGAAACAATGCCCAGAAGCATAATACAGGCCATCTCAGGCGAACTTCCAAAAGGGGCGCAGCTCCTGATAGGAAAGGACCAGGCCAGCAAGCTGGCAGAGCTCCCTGAAGCAGGCATAAAGGCCAACTTCAAGGGAGCACTCCAGAAATTTGCAGATTCCTGCACATCTGACTGCACAGTCCCCATGAGCCTGCACCTTCCAGGAGACGGCTCAGTAAAAGCAAGCGGCCTTGACGTAAGATACAGGTTTACCGGGAAAAACATCAAGGTAAGCCTTGAGGGCGTGGAAGTGGCCTCCTATCCTGTAATCGGAAGCCCTGCCACAGTTGACTTCGCCAAGGAACTGAAAAGCCTGCATGACAAATGCGAATCAAGAAAATGCAGCCACACCCTGAAAATCCAGGGCAGGAAAAACAACGTTGCAGCGGAAGAGCTCAAAGTGGCTGGCCGAATAACAGACTCCGAGGACTTCATCCTCGAAAGGGCGCATGACTGCATCACAAACGGAAGGACTGCCGCTGGCGGCATGTGCTCCGCAGTATCGGTAAGCCCAAAATTCCCCCTAAGCATGCAAAGCATCCAAGACAGGGTGAACGAGAGGCGCCTCTGCCCTGCCTTTGCCATGGCGACCGGATGCGACATCAGGCAGCTTATGGACTTTGAAGGCGAAGTGCGCTCGCAGGAAAACCTCATCATTTCATATGACGCAGAGTCAGGAAAAGTGAGGGTCCGATGAGCGAATACCTAATTACGAAGCCCCTAATGATCGCTGCGGCCCTGCTCTCAGTATTGCTGCTATTCCTGGCTGTTTCCAAGGCAGGGCTCATTGCAGAAAGCATAAAAGAGGAATACACAACCGAAGGCAAAGACGCGTTTGTATCAACAGCAAAAAAAGCCTGCGAAGCCTGCCAAAAGCAGGACTGCACAATAATAAAATACAGGACAGAAGAGCCAGTCTCCGCGCAGGACCTCGGCGACAACTTTGAAGTTGAGGGGAGCATACAGGGCGAAGGGCTTGCAAAGATAATCCGGAGGGAAAAATGCGTGGCAAAAAGAATCTAGGCTCCTTTGCAGTTGACCTCACCTTCATCATGGCAATAGCGCTGGTGGGCGTGGTTCTCGCGGTCATATTCTCCTCCAGGGCCTTCCCGGGACTCATAGCAGGGGCGCCATGCATTTTCCAGCAATGCGACAAAGGGCTTGAGATAATCCAGGTCCAGAAGGAAGCAAAATCAGTGACGGTATTCTCTGACGGCAAAAAAATGGCAGAAGGCTCACGGACAATGCAGTTCTACGTTTACCAGGACGCTGAGATTGACAAAGCCCAGATGCTCTTCAGGACACCCGCAGGACGCGTGGAACTGGGGGGCGTGACATCAGGCCCTGACTTTTCAGAAAGCCTACGCGCATATCTGCCCCGATGCCAGCCGGAATACGACATGCAATGCAAAATATCAGCAACTTCTGACCCCCCAGGCGAAGTGGGCATAAAAATAGACTATGGCAGGTGCTTTCCCATTGAAAGGACAATCGGGGCGGCCCTGTCCTGCATTGAAAGGAAAAATGGATGCGCGGCCATAGCCATATCCAAGGCGTGCCAGGAAAAGATTTTAAGCAGGGAAGTTTTCGAAGCCTACCTGAAGCAGAATTGCGCAGGGCAAAGCGAACAATGCTCGCCAGCCAATTACGAGCTGAGGCTTTCAAGGCTTTCACCCGGCGGCAACTACAGAATATGGTACGATGGAAAAAAGGGAAGGGTGGTGCTGGAATGAAGAAGGCAGACCTGGCGCTTGAGCACGTCTTCCTGATTGTAATCGGAGTCATCGCCACGATAGTAATAGTCGGCCTAATCACAAAATGGTCATTCAGGGCTGAAAACGCGCTTTGCACGCTTCGCGGAGACTGCAACAAGCCGGAGATTCCACTGAATGACATAGTCCAAGTGAAGGACTGCCAACAGGCGATGCCAGAAGCAACAAAGCACATCGAGATATGCAGCGAACTTGGAAAGCAGGGGATGAAAGAAGGAATCTGCTTTGTCCTCACACTTCCCGGGACATGCGGCCTCAGCAAAAACGCCCTTGAAAGCCAGTTTGCAGGCAGCGGCGTGAAAGTAAATGTAAAATCCATCCAGCCAAGAATGATAATATCATACAGGAACGGCATGGTCGAGGTCAACTAGGTGGAGACTGTCGAGCACTGGATGTGGACAGCAGGAGGCATCATAATCGCCAGCCTATTCCTGGTGGGAGCGTATTCGCTGATGGCCAAATATTTCCACAACTCAAACCTTGAGCATGCATCCTCAGAGTTTGAAAGGCTTAGCCTCGCCGTGGCCGTAGTATGCTCAAGCGGGCTCAACACCAGGCAGTCATCGGAAATAAGCCTCCCGAAAGGAGCTGAATCAATTTACTCAACAGAGGACGGAGGCAAGCTGTGCCTTGCATTTGAAAAGGAGCAGCCGCTATGCAGCGCCACCGCGCCATGCTCAGTGAGCGCAGACGGCATAAATGTCGGAGGAAAGGGAAGCCTCCTCGACTACATGCCCTCCAGGCATTCCGCCAGCTTCGTGCTGGACATAAAAAAACCAGAAGCAAGAAAGGTGGAAGTCACTGGCCGCAGGGTCATCCCTTAACGTACAGCCTGTACTTGCCATGGCCAGCGGCTGAGCACGGCAGGGGAAACGTGAACTCAAAGACAGAGCCATCGCCAACCGCTGGCTGTTCGGACACGATGCCTTCTGAGGTAAGATAACCCGTTTTGCTGGAGGTCTTGGCCCTGATAACCTTCCGAAGCTCCTCAGCAAGCGAATCAACGTCAGTTATTTCAATAATCCTTCCACCTGTCCCAGAAGTAATTGATGCCACGCCCTCCTCATACTCCCGCATGTCCTCAGGAGTCCCCAGAGGATTTGACAGGCTCGTGCCAGGAATCGGCCTCGGAGGCTTAAGGAAATACACCCTAATACCTGCGGCGGACGCCTTATCCACCGCGGTTTCAACATAACGCGAAGTGGGACCTGTGCTGCACGCCAGCTCATCGCTTGAAATGAAAACCAGCATCTCATCACCCCAGCCTGCCTCAATTTTCCCCCCATTCTCGTCTATTGGCCCAATTTCAGCAACCAGCGTCACCCAGCCAGGCCAGTTTTCCTCAGCCTGCCTTGGGTTGTCAAAGTCGGTAAAACGCTCAGGCTGGATGCTGCACGCCACCTGCGCGTGCTGCGTAACCGAGCTGCTCTTGATAATCACCGGGTCATCAACTATCCTCAGCGCTGCCTGCGAAACCGCCTCAAAATTTGAAGGCTGGCCCAAAGAATGAGGCTCAGTCATGCTGCTTGTAACGTCAATGAAAAACATATAAGGCGTTTGCTTTGCCTCTGCCTCGGCCTTTTTAATCTCCAGCATCCAGTTGCCCCTGCCGTGCACTGAATCAAACAGCCCTGAAATCTCAGCAAACGCATTCGGCCTTATGCCAGCGCCATAGTCAGGAGACTCACTTCCATAGCAAAGATAGTCGCCCAAAAGCTCGGCAACAGGGATGCCACTGTCAGTCACATACGCAGACGTAATTGCAGAAGCGGAAACAAGATTCCTCTCAGCACGGGATGCCTCGGCAAGTGTCTGCGACCTAAGCTGGCTCTGCCTGCCAGCCATGGACACAACAAGCAGCGCAGAAAGCAAGGTAATCAGCAGCGCCACAGCAAGCAAATCATCTATCTCCGCCCTTTTCATTGCCTTACCTGAAGCTTTTTCCCGTCCCACAGCAAAACCACCAAAGTGTCCCCTGAAATCCTGAAATCCGAAACAGGGCACCCGAAAAGGGGCCTCATAACAAAGGCTCCTGAGCTGTACCTGTTAGTCCTCGCCTCATATTCCACTGCAGGCACGCCTGCAACCCGCACTGTCAAATTCTCCCTAGTCTGGCAGACCCTTGCAATCGCAGCCTTCAAGTCAGAGAGCCAGCCATCGTAGACTGTCATTTCAGCAGTACCCCGGGACACCTCAAAATCGCCATACTGAAGGCTGACAGGATAAGAAACCCTGAGCTGCTCTGAATCCAATTCCGCCTTAGGGCCTATCTCCCACACCTTTCCGCTTTTCGAATCGCGGAACCTGAGCCTGTACACAGGCAGAATATTCTCGCATGGCAACTCATCATAGCCCTTCCCCATCCTCCCAATTTTCTCCACACTAATTACGCCGTATATTCCCCTGCATTTTCCGCCACTGCACTGATCTGCCACAAGGCAGTCTGACGACAGCGCCTGGTGCGCATATGCGTATGCATCGTCATATGTCTTGAAAAGCCTGAAGTCCCCAAGAAGGCTGCTCCTTGAACCGCCATACAGCAAAACCAGCAGAAGAACCAGCACCACAATAAAGCAGTACACCACTGCCTGCATAACCATGGTACCGCTACGCATTTGACCTCAACCGCCATAAGCCAAACAGGAAGGCCACAACCACAACCGCGAGCACAACCGCATACTTCACCCATCCAGCCCCATCACGACGCTGCGGGGCCTCCACACCGATTTCAGGCGGTTTTGCCTCGGTGTCAATGACGCCGCAGTCCACATCAGCGCTGCAGTCAGCATCACAAAACCCGTCAGCCAATGCCTCGCAAAGGCCATCCCTGCTTCCAGGCCCGCAGTCACCGCAGGAATGAAAATTCTCAAAGCCGCCGCAGACGCCATCCAGGTTGCAAAGCAGCGAGGCATTATACTCACGCAGAACCCGGCCACCAGCCGCAACACGCACTGAAGACATTCCGGGCTCATACTTAAGCCTGAGCACTGCATAAGTGTAATTGAATTTCCTTGCCTCAGTAGAATTTTCATACTCAACAAGCGTATAGAAATAAGGAGTAAAGCCTGAACTGGAAATTATGATGCCATCACGCCTTACTGCCTCCACAGTATGCGAATAATTCCCTGGAAAATCGTACTTCTCCCCATACCTCACCCTGGCATCCGCAACATCAATAGAGCCCGGGGTAACCTTAAAAGTAAGCACAAGAACCTCACCATACGCTGCTGCCTGCACTGAATGCAGCAGGACAACCACAGCAAGCACAACCATCAATGCCTCCCTGGACTTCATTTGCAATCCTCCAAATAAGGCGATAACAACGGATGGGCCTTCAGATGCTGATAAGCCTCTGGAAGAAACCTGAAACGGACAGTGCCCGGAAGAAGAGTCATGACATCATCCATAGTCGAAAAGTCATTGTTCGGGCACCCTGACGGCGGACGCGAATTCAGCGAGGTGTAGCCTATGGAATGACATAATCCGAAATCATGGCCAAGCTCATGCATTGTTCCCTCTCCCTGGGAATTCTTCAGGGTGGAATGGACAGAGCCGCCCATTGGGCTTCCTGAGCCAAAGCTTACCAAGGAGGCGCACCCGTACACAACTGTTGACAGGCTTCCCTTAAAAACACCCACAGCCTTGTCAAAATCAGCGTGCTGGCTTTCTGCACAGCCTATCACCGCCAAGCCGCACTCAGGCATGCACGCATTCCTATCCCCGCCACAAATGTTCCTTGCCTCCTCGCATGACTCACCAAGCAGCAAAAGCCTGGCCCTGCCGCCGCATTCCCGAAGAGGACTCTCAGATTTCCAGAGGCCAATAGCCGCCTGAGAAACTGCCTCATACTCCTGCCTGTCATCATCCATGTTGAAGTTTATCGGGACTACAACCATGGTCCACACATCCTTCTTCAGGCAGAAGCCTGACCTGCTGTCAAAATCCTCATCTTCGGGACAGCACGCTGCACTCTGGCCGTCATACGAGCATTTAAGACTGCCGCACTCGGCATCGCAGCCGCATGGCTCACCCCTTCCAGCCTTCTGGCCTGAAACAGGCAGGCATTTTGAGCCGCACTGAACGCTGCCAGAAGGGCAGCAACCGCTCCTAGAACTGCCAAGGCAGCCAGGGCAGCAACCGCCGCAAGAGCAGTCAGCTGAATTCGCACAGCTCTCTCCCAACTCAGGCTGGCACACTCCATCACCAGCTGCCTGAATACACCTTCCCTTTGAATAATAGCTGCCCTGAGGACAACAATGCGAAGTGAAGTCGCAAACCGAGCCGCCAGGGCAGTCACAGCTTGACGAACAGGCGGCGCCCTCACTGGCAGAGGGGCTCAGGCAACCCTTCTCATCAGCCAGCAGGCAGCCCGGCCTGCACACAGCCGAGCACTTACAGTCATCAGTGGTTGAACACGACTCTGCCTTCTCAGGCTCGCAGATGCCGTTGCCCTCAGACGGGCAGTCAATGTCAGCCTCTGTGCAGTCAGGGTCGCACACGCCGTTCCTGCCCAGGCAATCCTCATCGCATATCCCGTCCTGAGGGGCATCAGGGTCGCATACCTCATCGCCAGATGACACGCAGCCCGGGTCAAAATATGTGTCCCTCAGGTTGGAATTGCAAGCCTGAACACACTTTTTCCTGCCAATGCAGTATGGATTGCAGAAGTCAAGCCTGGAAGCGCAGCCATCCGGGCACCTTTTTTCAATAACGCAGCCAAAGCCGCAGTCATCACACTTAGGCTCAGGGCCTATATAATACCTGTTTCCAAGGCGAACGAGCACGAGTTCACCAGCATCAGAGAACTCTGAATCCATGACGCCAGGAGGAAGAGCATACCTGTAATCCTGCCCGCCAACCTGCAGGGCAAGAACACCGCCCCTGATCTTAACATCATAGTGACCTGCAAAAGGAATAGCCACAGTATACCTTGCATCCATAGGGTAGCTCGACGCAGCAATTACAGCCTCATTTATCCGCTGGAAAACTGACTGAGCAAAATCCGCAGCCAAATCCCTCTTACCGAAAACAAGAACCCGGCCCAGAGCAGCAACAATGAGACCTGATATAATCAGTGCACCCAGAATAAGAGCAATATTTGAAGCAGAAACACCCCTTTTCATCAGAACCCATCGGCCACTGGAAGCTATTTATACTTTTCCACATACCGATACTGTCCAATAAACGGGATATTTATATAGTAGTTGTTTCTTAGGTCTGTGTAGAGGTGATGTTATGTCGTCTATTGATTGTCCAAAATGTGGCGGTTCTGATATTGTTTTGCGCGGCAAACGGTATAACCAATCAGGA
>JACQPB010000053.1 GCA_016202305.1 Candidatus Iainarchaeum sp.
CCTTTATAACTCTATAGGTTATACAATTTCTTTAGGCACTTAGCGTTTTTCCTCGTATCTTGATTTGTATATTTGCCAATTTTTTTCTATATCATCCATGAGTTCAAAAACCGTATCGTAGGTTTTCTCCTTGTCAAGATAGAGTTTTTCGGCTGGTTTTTTGAAGAATTTATGCACATTGACGCCTTCTCTTGCCGAGCAATCAAATCTTATTATCTCCTGAATTTCACCCCAAACCGCGGACCGCTGGGATACTGAGAATGATTCTACCCCTTTATGGTCTTCCGAGAGTCTTACCCTAACCCTGAGCTCGGATAGGTTTGCGGGAGGGTCAAGGTATTGTGTGAACTGGATTTCCCTTCTCTTTTTGTCATTGTCCATATTTTCACGCCTTTTCGCTTTTCAACTATAACCTCGAAAGTTATATAACTCTTTCTCCTTTTTCGCCTATGTTTTTCAATAACTTGTTTTGTTCCGTGAGCAGCCGATTGTTCTCTTCCAACACCAGCTTGATGTCCTTGACTAAAAGTATGTCCACTATGCTCAATCCCATTCACGCCACCCCCTGTATGGTTTGAATTGTTTTCAGGAGCTTGTCGGGGTCGTTGCCGACTGCTTCCATGAGCTTCATTACCGCGACCATTGCCTTCTGGTCTTTCTCCTTTTTCTGTTCGGCTTCGATTGCCGCCTGTTGGGTTAGGGGCAGCCAGCATTTGCCGCAATAATTGCCGTTGACATCGTTTGCTTCTTTGCACCGGGGACAGGTTATTCTTTTGAGTATGTCCTCTTTTCTTTCCTCTTTTATCAGCCCGTGCATTTTCAGGATTGCATCATCAACCTGTTTGCCGGACAAGTGGACGTATTGGGCGGCCATTTTTGAGTCCTGTGTCCATCCAAAGTATTCCTTCATCTGGGCTTCGGTCAAGAACTGGGACATGTAGGTTGCGCGGGAGTGCCTGAAGTTGTGTGGGTTAACCGGCTTTTGGATACCTGCCTTTTTGGCGTTAACTTGGAGCATTTTCATGATGTAGCGGTGCCCCATTTGGTCAAGTCGGTTTTTTTCAAGGTTAACCCAGATGAAGGCCTCCCGGTCATTATTGTGAGGGTGCTTATTGAGCCACTCCAAAAGGTCGGGAGCCGAGTTGATTAGCCTTACCCTGCGCATGCCGGTCTTGCCGTCAACCATGATACAGCACCCAAACTCATCAAAGGTAGCGTTCTTTATCCGTAGGTTCCCGACTTCCCCTATCCTTGCTCCGCTCTCCCAAAGAACCGAGATAAGCGCCTTGTCGCGGGAATTGCAGGCATGCTTTAGCATCTCCCTTACCTCTTCTTGGGTGAGCATTTCATCGGGGAGCTTCTTCTTTCCGTTATAATTCCCGTTCAGCCACTTCACGCACGGAGGGTATTCCTGGCCGCCGTTGAGCCACTTATGGAACGTCTTTAATACAGCCCTGTATGTGCCAATAGTGTAGGGTGATAGCTTGAGGCCTTTTAGCATCACCACAAGGTCCTCGTAATCCTTGGCCTCTGCCTTGTCAAAGTCCTTCTTTGTCCGCACGGCAGCAGTCTTGAGCATGTTAATGTATTTGATTTGCCTGCAAATGCTCAAATCCCTCATTATGTTATGCCTTTGGTAATTCAGAATCAGCTCTTTATTCCGGTTAGAAATCCCTGAATCCTTGAGGTTTGAAATTTCATCCTGTAGTTTTCCTTCCAAATCATATAGCCCGTTCATAGTTCGTCCTCTCCTAAACCGAACCCCTTTTAAACGGAGAGAATCGAACTTGAAGTACTAAGCTGGGAGAGGGAGTCGAACCCTCCTAGCCCGCTCGCTGCCAACCTTTTTCTTTTCTTTTTCAAAGAAAAGAAAAACGTTGACGAAAAAGAAAAGAAACTTCCTTTTCCTTTTCGTGAACATTTCCTTTGCCATTTAGGGGCTCAGGCTTATCCCCTTGCTAAAGGGGATAACCGTCGCACCCAACAGCCGAAACTGTTGCTGCAGGCGGGTACATAGCCGCTCTGACATCCCAGCGGCCTTTCTTTTTTCCGCTCATGGCGGAATGCTTTGCTGAAAAGGAAAAAGCATGAAAAGTGTTAAAAGGCGAAGCCGCGGTGCGATGCCAGGGTTATAAATGATTTTAGCCTCATTTTTGATTTATGCTGCGTGCAGTCATTTTCGACATGGATGGAGTCATGGTGGACACCATGGACATGCACTTTGACGCGGCGACAATCGTGCTAAACAGGGCAGGGGCAAAAGTTTCGAGGGAGGAAGTGAGCAGGCTCGACTCCACTCGCTCGGCAGACGGCTTTCGCAGGTTCCTGAAGGGCAAATCCGAGGACGACATCAAAAAGCTTGTTGCCGAGAAGTATGAATGGCTTTTTTCCAGGTCTCGCGGGTTAAAGCCAATCCCCGGGTTTTTGGAATTCTTTTTCCTCGTGAAAGGGAAGTACCGGCTTGCGGTGGTTTCCAGTTCCGTGAAGGCCTTTGTGCAGCACATAATGTCGGAGCTTTCAATCACCGGGTCATTCGAGGTCCTGCTAGGCGGGGATGACATTTCAAAGGGAAAGCCTGACCCGGAAGGCTATTTTCTCGCGGCAAAAAAGCTAGGGGTGGCGCCTGCCGAGTGCCTGGTGATTGAGGATTCACTTTACGGCATAATGTCTGCAAAGGCGGCCGGCATGAAAGTGATTGCGGTCACGAATACTTACGACAGGAATTTCCTGCTAGATGCAGACCTCATTGTCGATTCCCTTGCGGAAATCCAAATTGCACGGCTGGAGGCGCTTTTCCGTGCTTGAGGCTGTGATTTTCGATTTTGATGGCATTCTCGTTGATACGCCAGAGTATTACTTCAAGCACATGAAGTCCTATTTGCGCGCCATCCACCCGGCAATAACTGACGATGACATCGCGCCACTAATAGGTCACACTTTTGATGCGAAGGTGAATGCCCTAAACCAGAAGTTCGGCCTCAGGATTGAGAGGGCGCATTTTGCGAAGGCAATGAACGAGAAAGTGAGGGCCGAGATGCTCGGCTCTCTCGTACCAAATCCTGATTTGCTCAGGCTTCTCGGGGAGCTCGATGAGGCCGGCCTGCCTTTAGGCATCGCTTCCAGCAATTCACGCCACAACATCCTCGCTTTCCTCGAGCGTCTCGGCATCGCGGGCCGTTTTTCATCCATATTGTCCTACAGTGATGCCAGTGTGCCGAAGCCATCCCCAGAGATTTATATCAATGCTGCAGAGTCTCTCGGTGTTGCCTGCGCCCATTGTGCTGCGCTGGAGGACACTCTCGCCGGTTTCGAGTCGGCAAAGGGCGCCGGCATGAAGTGCATTGCGATGCCGAATAGGTTTGCTGCCGGCCACGCTTTCGAGGGCGCGGACATTGTCGTGAAGGATTTTAAGGAACTTAGCTTCGAGAGGATTAGGGGGCTTTGGCTTTGAAGATTGGCATTTTTTCAGACACCCACCTCGGCTTTGACGAGAAGGGCGAGCGCGTTTCCGAGTCTTTCGAAATGCTTGAGCAGGCCATCGGGCTGTGCATAGAGCAGGGCGTTGATGCGATTGCTGTTGCCGGTGACATATTCGACGCCGCGGTCCCGAGCCACGATTCCCTTTTCAGGGCGGTGAATTCCTTCAGCTCTGCCCTGAAGGGCAGCTCTCCGGTGAAGATTTTTGCCGGGAAGAATGGTGTGCGCACGCAGGTGCATTTCAGCGGGGTTCCTGTGATAGTAATCCATGGAAACCACGAGTTCTTGGGGCGTCACACCCGCACCGCGCTTGACGTGCTAAACGCCTCGGGCCACGTGATTTACCTGCATGCCGCTTCGGCTGCAATTGAGAAGGGTGGCGAGAGGGCTTTCCTTCACTGTCTTGGCGCTGTTCCGGAGAAGCGTGCGCTCGAGGTCCTTCGTGCCTGGGGCCCTAAGCCTGTCCGTGAAGCGTGCAACATAATGCTTGTTCACCAGGCGTTCAGGGAGTTCATGGCGATTGATGACGAGATGGTGGCTTCGCTTTCCTTGGATGACCTTCCTGAAGGCTTTGATTTGGTTGTGGATGGGCATTTGCACTGGCGGAGCGAGCAGAAGCTCAAGGGCTGTACATTTGTCCTTGCAGGTTCCACGATATGCACTTCGATAAAGAAGCTTGAGGCTGAAAAGCCCAAGGGGGTTTATTTCTTCGATACCGCTTCGAGGGGGCTTTCCTTCGTCCCGTTCCATTCGCAGCGCAGGTCTTTCTATCACCGCCTCGAGTTTGCGGCCGCGGAGCCAGTGGATGTGCTTTCCGCGTGCAGGAAGGCGGTGCTTGCCGACCTCGCTTCCGTTCAGGGCATGAAGCCTTTGGTAAGGCTGAACCTGAAGGGCACTCTGAAGAAGGGGCTATCCTCCTCCGACCTTGACCTTTCAGGTTTTTTGGCCGAGTTTTCCGGCCGCGCAATAATATCCGCTTCGAAGAATTTCTCCAACCTTTCATTCAGGCGCAGGATTTCAGAACTGCGGGAGATGCAGAAATCAAGGCTTTCCGTCGCGGCAATGGGCATGGAGATGCTCGAAAAGAACCTCGCTGAAACAGATATCGGCTCCGGCTTCGAGTCAGCAAGGCTTTTCGCGCTCCTTGTGGATGATGATTTGGATGCGGCCATGGAAATGTTCTCAAAGCCCTGATTCCGCGTTCACTTTTTCCTTGTTTGCGCGTACTGCGCCATTTTGCTTATCGCCTTTGCCGCCACTCCCGGGTAATTGAATGTGCTCACCCCTGATTTCTCTATCTGGTTCATCCTGCGCTCGGTATATTCGCTCCCGATTGCGATAGCGACAATGGGCTTGCCGGATCTTTTCCGGGCGCGCTTCAGTGCCAGGGCCAGCTTTCCCGCATCAAGTGTCGGAAGGTTGAAGAGGCACAGAACCAGGATTATGTCGTTGTTCCTGTCTTTCAGCGCCGCGTTTATTGCGGCTTCGTATTTCCGTGCATCCGCATCCCCCAAAAGGTCCATAGGGTTGGAAATTGTGGCCCGCGGCATGATTTTTCCAAGTTTCCTCGCGGTGCTTGCCGCTGGTTTTGCCAGCTTTAGCCCCTCTCCGACCACCTGGTCCGCAGCTATTATCCCGAATCCCCCGCCGTTGGTTATTATCTGCACCCTTTTCCCTTTCGGCAGGGGCTGCTGCTCAAGCAGCTTTGCAACCGCGAAAAGGTCTGTCAGGTCATCGGCCTGTATTATTCCAGCGTCCCGGAATACTGCGTCATACACTTTCGCCGAGCCCGCGAGCGAGCCCGTGTGCGACGCCGTGGCCCTCGTTGTTGACTCGTATCTTCCGCCCTTCAGTACCACTATGGGCTTTTTCCGGGAGATTTCCCTGGCTACCCTGCAGAATTTCCTCCCTTCCTTGACTCCCTCTATGTATGCCGTTATGACTTTCGTTTCATCGTCCCTGCCGAGGTATTCTATCAGGTCTGCCTCGTCTATTCCCATGGCATTCCCGTAAGAGGCGAACTTGCTTATGCCGAATCTCTGGGTGCCGCTCCAGTCAAGTATCATGGAGCCGAGCGCCCCTGATTGAGAGATGAATGCGAGCGTGCCTTTCTTCGGGGCGCTCATCCTGTCGCGCTCGAAGAATGTGGTGTCCAGGTTGTTGGCCGTGTTCAGGACGCCTACGCAATTCGGGCCCATCACTAGCGTTCCCATGTTTTTCCTCAGCAGCTCCTCTATTTTTGCAGTGGCTTTCTTCTCCCCGGTTTCGGAGAATCCGGCGCTCACTATGATTGCTGCTTTTGCGCGGGCCCTCATGCACTCTTCCAGGGCCTGCGGGACTTTCGATGAAGGGAGCGCTATCACTGCCAGGTCGACTCTTCGCGGCACAAGCATTATAGATTCATATGAGGTGATGCCCTGCACTTTCCCGTGCTTCGGGTTGACGGCGAACAGTTTTTTTATCCGCGCCCTCTTCATGTTCTGGAAAATCGTGAAGCCGACGCTGCCATTCCTCCCTGAAGCCCCTATCACCGCCACCGTCTGGGGATAAAAGAATGTGTCGAGGTTTTTCGCTGCCATCACATTAGTTTTGTATATTCTGTTAATAATTCTATCAATCCATGTCCGTGTAATGCTTTCACACGGCCAACTCCGGATTGCAAAGGCTTACGCAGCGCTCCAGGCAATCATCTGGGCCAAGTCCGCGGCCTTCTTCGCAGTGTTCGGGCATGGGAAAGCCCTGCCTTTCAGCGCGGCCTCCTTCCCGCACGGCGCCCTTCTCTTCGATTTCTGGTTCCATTCCGCAATGCACGTTCTCATCGGCGTGCTTGCCATTCTCTTCGGGAGAAATACCGAAAAATTTGATTTGAAGATGATTGTGCCGGTTGTTTTTGCCGCAGTTGCTCTGCACAATATCGGTTACTGGCTGACTAATTCGCATCCTAACATCGTTTACAGCGTGATGGATTTCGTGACCGATAGCGTCATTCTGGCTGTTGCAATATTCACGGGCCACTTGAGCAGGAGAATAGGTTAGGCCGGTAAATCCGGGTTCCCTGTTCTTGAGCGGATTTTTAACAATTTATTGTGGTGTGCTTTTACCGGCCTCAAGTTGCTGCAGTCACGGCAGGTAGTCCTCTTCCTTGATTTTCCTCGGCACGTATGTTTCCGTGATGAAGCGTATGCCCTTCTTGCTGAGCGCTTCGAGCTCTAGCTTGTAGGCCTTTTCCTTCATGTTGGCGAACTCCTCTTTCCATTCTTTCTTCTGGAACCATTCGTATCCTTCCATTTCCTTGAGCCTTTTCACGTCGAGCTGGTTGAGTCTTATCGTGACTTCCTTCGGGATTTTGTATGTTTCGACGTCCTTCGTGGTGAGGCCTATGAATTTCGCGCTCGGTGTCGCGAGTTTTTCTTCGGAGTATGAGAGTGATATGGAGCCCTGCTTTATGACTGAATATATGTACATCCCCCAGGGGTCTGCATCGCACAGCACCTGTATAGGGAGGCCGAATTCCTTGTTGAGCCTCTGCGCGAGCCTTCTCTCGCCCCTTCCAGGTTGGCCTCTTCCCGTGAGTATTATGCAGTTGTTCTTCTTCCAGAACTGATCCTCGTTGAACCTTCTCCACACGGCGTCCTTCTCTATGAAGAGCACGTATTCGGCCTTGACTTTCTTGAACTCTATCTTGTTGGGCTCCACGTTGCTCGGCACGCTCCAGCCTCCGGAGCCCATCTTGCTCAGGTCTATGCTGTCGTTGCCGTCGCGTAGTTGCACGTCGCCCGCGATTATTCCCTTCGCGCTTGCGGCAAGGTGCAGTTCTTCGCGCAGCAAATCAAGCGAGGCCTCTATGTCCTCTATCACAGGGTCAGATTCTTCTTGGGATTCAAAACTGTTCTCCTGCGTTCCCTCTATGGTGTGCTTGAGCGCGTAGTAGAGATCCCTTATGCTGACCGTCGCCTTTGATTCGATGACTTTCTTTATTTCGGCCGCCACGAGTGCCGTTTGCATGAATTTCCTGCTGTGCGCAACGTTGAGGAACTGCCTTTCGCTCGTCTTGTCGCCGAGCTTTATCGTTCCTGTCTTCTTGTCGAAGAAGATGTTGTTCAGCGTCCTGACTGGCAGTTCCACCGTGGGATTCTGGCTCTTTTCTATCTGCTTGAGGAGCTGCTCGCCTATTCCCTCGAGCTTCTTTATGACTTCCTTGTCCCTGTCAGCCATATGCTCATTCACCGCCTTCCGTGCCATCGCCTGCAAAGGATTCGAGCCTGCCCTTCTTCTTCGGATTTTTCTCCACATTCTTCTTTTCCTTATCCTTGTGCTTCTCGTAGTCCTTCTCTATCTCTTCCTCGCTCAGTTCGGATTTTTCCTCCGTCTGCTTTTCCTTCTGCTCCTCAAGCTTGAGGTGCCGCAGCACGAGGTTGTGGAGCTTTCCTTCTATTTCCTTCTTCACCTTCCCGGTTAGGTCTGCTACTGCACCCGCGACTTCGGAGGCGTACTTGTAGAACATTTTCCTCTTGGCTTCCTTCTCCGCCTGCCTCCTCTGGTGCCCGATGTAGGTGTAAATCTTCCTCCCTGATTCCATGAGCGCGAGGCGCAGCTCCTCCATTATTTCGTCCTCGTCGCTTATCGCCTGCTTTCCTGCCGACGTGTATGGTATGTGCACCGATATCAGGTTGACGAATATGGTGAGCGGCGCGTTCTCGTAGTCCCTCATGCCGTAGCGCTTCCAGTCTATTGACTGCACTGCCTTGGTGATTGCGCATCCGCCGGTGTCGAAGAGCAATGGGGCCCTGTTGGCGAACCTCATTATCTCGATTTTTTTCTGCTGTACGCCTTCCTCGTTGGTGTCGCCCATCCTTCCGGCTTCGCCGCCGTAGGCTATGCCGACCTCTACCTGGAAGGGGAAGCCGCCGCTGTACACGGTTGGCTTCCTTGTTATCACTGCGAGGAATTCGGGGTTCACGATGTTCTTGAGGCTCTTGGATATCCTGTCCTCGCCTATCGGTATGAGCCCGTCTGTCCTGGGCGCTATAAAGGTGATTTTCTTGAACTGCTTGACTATCTCCTCAGCTTCCTCCCACGTGAGCTGCCTGGGGTCCTTTTTGAGGTCGAATGAGATGCCTTTTGCGAGCTCCTCTATTGCCTTGTCCCCGAGCCTGTCGAAGGTGTTTTTCAGGAACGTGTCCACCTTGCGCGCGTCCGTGTACTTCGCCAGCGAAACGAGGTCGTCGATTGTCACGCCTTTCGGGTGCGGCTTCATTTCAGTGGGTTTTCCGGGTATGTCCTTGAGAGTGCGCTTGAACACTGTCTTCTCGCCGCTTGGCTCTATGAGCGTTATCTGTGCGTGGGGATTTGCAATTGCCGTCCTCCTGAGGTATTCTAGCGGCGCCTGCTCGGAGTTCACGTACTTGACCCCCTTGAACTTCGCCTTGATTATCGTGCCGTGGAATTCCCTAGCTATTTCCGTGAGGTTCGCGAGCTTTGGCTCATTCTTCTTGGGGTCAATCGTTATCTCGGCGCTGAAAGGCTTCCCTTTTCCAGTGCCTGTCAGGACGCTCGTGGCTTTTCCAGTGGTGATTTGCGAGAGCATAGTGGCTCCGCTGTTATGGCAAATTATTCCACCAGCAATAAAGTTGTGATGCTCTTCAATCTCCAAATCGTACACAAACTCTTCGGTGTTTTTTTCAAGTTTTGTCTCCACTACTTCAAGCCAAGAAACTTCCGCGTTTGCCAGAGCATGCAAAAACCAGTTTTCTTGTTGTAGGTTTATTACCTGAATTGCCTGCTTTAGTGCTCTTCGGCTTACATTTTTTGAGTGTATTGCAGAGTATGACATGGACGGCAATACGGTGAGAGGAAGCTGCATGCGCCGCACTTCGCTTTCAATAGCCCTGTTTATTCCGGGAATCGTATCGGTTTGCGTATTTTGCTTTCCCGAATTTATTATTCTAATCACTTTATCTGCTTTTGATTCGTCGCTCAGCCCTACCTTTTCCAGGAACCTGTAAATGTTTTCCTTTTCGGTTATCGAAATTCTTTTCTGATTTCCATCTTTATTAATGCTTGCATGAATTCCGATGCGTAGCAGGGCATGGAAGACCTGCTCTATAGCGCACTTGTTGTAGAGGGTTAGGGTGATTGTTCTTTTTTCAACGCTTACGCTTCCTTCAGCATCAAACAGGCCTTTTAGGTATGCCGCAATAATTTCTTCATTCTGTGAGAATAAGCCGTCCGAGAGCACAAAGCAATCCGATTTTTTACCTCTTTTAACGCCGAAGAATTCAAATATTTCAGAAAGGACTTTTGATGAGCACTGTACAGTGTAATACTTCTTTGTATCATGGAGATAAGTCTGGGTTTTGAGGCCGAACTTTTTTTCAATTATGCTTTTATATTCTCCAATAAGTTTTTTGTTCTTGTTTGTAAATGTTACGTTGACTCCCCATTTATCGTCTTTTTCAGAACTCATGTGGCCGTCTCCGGCAATCAGTCCGGCAATCCATGCGGTTTCCGCTTCAATATATACAGGGATTTTTGAAAAAGTCCCGTTCCTTCCAATCCTTGAAATCCTTTGGTATATTTCTTCTTCTGAAAAGCCAGCGTCATGCGCCATTTTTTTCAAAATTTCAAAGGTTATTCTGCCTCTTGTATTGCCATTCGGCATTTTTCTGGAAAACCAGTTTCTTGCGGTGTCTTTTTTTACTCCGAATCGCTGCGCGATTGCATTAATTGAGCCGTATTTTCCCATGAGTATTGTTTTTATTTCATTCATGAATTTTGGTTCATCAACCTGTATCTTAGCAGAGTCAAAAATGTCAAGTGTTCTTTTACTGTTGGTGAATGCGAAGATTTTGTTGGGTGCGGCGATTTTCGTGCCCTTTTCGGCTTCGTCTGCCCTAATCCATTCCAAAGCCCCGTTTTTCACTGTAAGTACCGGGTTTTCCGGGGTCAAAGAGATTTCCAAACCTTTTGCTGTTTTTAATTTGACAAAATAAGGATTTTTTACTTTCCAGCATTTTACTATTTTTCCGCGGCAGACTTTCAATGTTTTCAAGTCTATGCTTAAGGCCCCCTCATTGACCATGTTCTTGTCCACAATTTCCCTGATTGCCATGACCCGTCCGTCAGCAAGTGGCACCAAAGTGTCTGATTTCATGCAAGCCCCTATTCCCTGCTGTCCGCGCAGTTGCATCATCCTGTGGAACTTCGTGCCGGCAAGCAGCTTTCCGAGCGCCTTTCCCACGGTTTCCTGCGTTAGGCCGGGTCCGTTGTCCTTGACCGTGACTTCGTAATATTCATCTCCGAGTTCTTTTATCTGGACTTCGATATCGGGGAGTATCTTGGCCTCTTCACAGGCGTCGAGGGAGTTGTGCAGGCAAAATGCCCCATAGCCGCCCACAAAGTTTTCGTCCCCTTCTACAGAGTAGTCATAAACGTACTCGTTTTCTTCCGGCTCCCGCTCCTCTACGCTGGTTATTTGGAGCAAACCAAGATCGCCACTTATGAACTTCCATGCGTCTTTAGGTATTGACGCTTCCTTGAGTTTTAATGAAATAATTTTTTCATAGCTGGCGATTTGTTGTCCTCTCTTGTTTATTGCCCATTTCAGCTTTGGTTCGACAATGGCTTCGACTCCTCCAATCTCAAGCGGGTAAAAGTTGAGTGGGGAGTTTTTCTGGTTTGTGTAAAACTCGATTGTGTACGATTCGCCGAACATGCCCAGTTTCCCGGCAATGACCCTCTTTTCAGGTTTATTTTGGCAGAAGCTATAAGAGTAGCCGAGGCCTGACAATAGGTACTGCAACCCTGTGGAGAGTTCTTGGCTTGCGGTGGCCATTGTAATTTTCTGCTTAATGTCAAAGTTCCCCCTAATCAGGCTATCAAAAAGGGTTTTGGATGGGTAACCATCTCCTGCAAGATAAGCGAACAAGAATTCCCTTGATAGTTCTTTTGAGGTGCTAAAGACAATGCTTGGGATTTTTTTGTTCCTTGCCCCAAGCCCACATTTGAAAATTTTTGTCAAGACGAATGACAATGTCCTTGAAGGCATTACGACATTAATGGCGGTTCTGTGGGAGTTTTTGACAATGGGCTTGAGGCCAAAAACCTGTTCTGCCAAAAATTTCGAGTATTCAATGTGCTCTTTTTCATGCGCGCCAAACGAGAGCGTGGATTCGGCCATAGTTTTCCTGGTGCTTCCTTCCGCGATATAAAATCCGAGGAAGCGCATCAATTCTTTACTTATGGGGATTACTGTCGGGAGCATGTACTTGGAATGCCTGCTGCCAACTTTGCAGTGCACGAAAAACTTCAGTTCCTCGTGGTTGAGTACCTTCAATAACCGTAGGGGGAGCCTGTCGCACTTCATATAGTTCCTGTAGAAATCCAGGTTCTTTTCCTTTGTTCCAAGCTGTGACTTTATCTTGTCCTTTAATTCCTTGTTTTCGTAAAGTAGGTCTTTAACTCCGTAGATGCTAAATTCTCCCAACTCGCTGTTAGATAGCTTTAGGGAATGTTCTAGGATGTTAATCTCTTTTCTTGTTTCTTCTATCCACGGTTTCCTCGGCGCAACCAAATAATCTCCAACGTTCAGTTCTCCCGCTTTTGTCTCAACTATTTTTCCATTTCTAAGGCTGAACAGGCCATGGTGCCTGGTGGCTTCCACAGTCCTTCCCCCAACGGTTTTTATCCTAAAAATCTTTTCCCCCAATCCCATTTTGTGCCTGTGGATTGATTGAACTTCCTTGAATTTCAGATTGTTTGTCTGCTTGTCAAAACATAAGACCTCGAATTTTTGGAAATCACGCAAAGACTCAGCTTCATTCTTTTGAGAGTATTCAAAACCATTATTTTCCATCAATGAGCCGATAAGCGTGCCTATTTTCTCTATCATTACTTCCCCATCCTTTCTGGTTACTGTCGGGGTATCTCCTGTCACGCTGTTCGTGCAGTATTCGTGCACAATGGTGGTAAGGGTCTTTATTTTGCCTGTAAGGCCGAGCATCTGCATGTTTTTCTTGAAGAATTCCGCCACGCTGTGCTCCTTGAATTCCTTGGCTATTTCCTCTGCGCTCAGCCCTTTTTCGCTTTCCGCGCCCTTTTCCTCTTCCGCCATTCAAAACACTTCCAGAAAAAGAGAATTCCAATATCTTTTTAATTGTGAACCCGTGCTTTAGGGGCGTTTTTTGGCCCTAAAGCTCGAATTTTCTGCTCGGCTCCCCTTTCCTCAGCATGCTGTACACTGTCGTGTGCGATGCCCCTCCTATGAGCATTTCTACCGCGTGCCTTGCCCTTTCCATTTCCTCTTCCGTGCCTATTATGCCTATGGTCTTGCCGTACACGGATATGCTTGCTCCCGTGTCGCGCTCTATTTCAGCCCTTGCCCTGCCATGCTCCCCTATGACGCGGCCCTTCTTTGCCTTGAGCCTGCTCTGGTTCTTGCCAAGCACTTCCTGCAGCTCTATGATTTCGAGCATGCAGTCGTCATTGAGCAGCCGGAATGCGTGTTCCGGCGAGAAACCGCGGCCGAGTGCCTTCACGACCCTTGTCGCGCGCAGGTACTTTATGGGCTCGCCCTTGCGTACTATTTCCACCTCTCCTTCGCGGCTGTCGACGATTATTTTCGTGTCGGTCCTGGCCTCGATGTCGCGCTTTGTTTCGCCTTTTTTTCCTATTATGGCGCCTATCCTGTCGTGGGGAACGAGGATTGATTCGGAGTCGTCCATTTACTTATCCCTGCACTGTAGACATTATATTCGTTTCCGGCTGGCAAAAGGCTGGGCTATGCAAAGCTGTGGAGAGGCTTAAATATCCGGTTGCCCATTCTGTTTCAGGTTTTTGCATGGGCTCACCGCTGCGTAGGCCGGTTGCCGTTCCCGGCTTTAAACTCCATGGATTATTGCCTTTCTCACTTTTGGCAGGCCCTGCAACAGCCTGGCCCTTAATTTCCCGGAAATTTGCCCGCTTCTGGACTTTCGGTCCAAATCTTCCACGAAGCTCTGAATCCTATTTGCAAGAGAGTTTTTATTCCTCTCATAAGCGTTTCCCTTGGACTTGCCGTATCTCCTGCGGCTCTCCAGTTCCTCAAAGTCTCTCAAAATGTTGGCAGTTTCATTCCGCAGGCTGAAAATTGTTTTCATTTCTCCGCCGCTCTTCGACATCAGCGGGGTTTTCTTCACGGGACGCCAATTTCCGGATATTTCGTCCCTCTCAATTGGCTCTGCGCGTGATAGCGCCTTTGCCGCGGAAGGCGCTGCTCTGCGCAGGTGTTCGAGGACTTTTCCCCTTGCCCTTTCAGGGCTTTGCTGAATGCCAAGTTCAGCGGCTATCTCCCTTATGGCCTCTTTTGCAGGGTATTTTTCCGGTCGTGCGGCTATCCCTTTGCTTTTCCATTCAATGGGGCGTGTTTTCCTTCCCGAAATCGGTTCCCGGCGCTGCTCTTCCATCTTCCAGAATTTATGGGCCGATGGCTTCCAATCTGTTGCAAGTGGGGGGGTGTATCTCTTGAGGCTTTTTAGCGGGACATCCGGCTCCCAAAACTCTTCCCTGTTCCTGAGTGCAAAAGGGAGCTTCGCTGGCCCGAAGTTGGGCTTGTCTCCGCGTGTTTTTCCGGGTGTCAGCCTGCCCATGCCCCGGCTGGCGTCCTTGCGTAGCCCTATCGCCCTGCGCATGAATTTGTTGTCAGGATGTCCCCTCATGTAGTAGGTAAAGTTCACCTGTTATTTAATTCTTCCTTCCTCTCCTTCACGGCCGCGTACAGGTCGTCGAATTCTGTCGGCAGCCCCGCCCTCGTGAAGTAGTTCGCCATGTTGCGCAGGTCGCGCTCGAAGAATTCCTTCGCTTTCGGGTGGCTGAGGAGTACGCCCTGCGCGAAATCTATCACGACCAGCTTCTTTTGCACGAGTATGTTGTATTCGCTCAGGTCTGCGTGCACCAGCCCGGCGAGGTACAGCCTCGCGGCGAAGTCAATAATCTGGCCCTTATAGCTTGAAAGCTGTTTTCCGCTCGGCCTTGTGTCCTTGAGGCGCGGGGCCGGTTTATCCCCGTTGCCTATGAATTCCATTACGAGGACGTTTTCCTCGAAGCCGAGCGGCATGGGAACGCTGAGTCCCGCTTCCATGGCTATGCTCAGGTTCTTGAATTCCTTGCGCACCCACGCGAGCACGAGGTTCCTGCGGTCTTTCCTGTAGCCTTCGAAGCGCCTGTCCCCCTCTATATACTCCGACATTTTCCTGAAGTCGGAGGTTTCCCTCTTGAACACCTTCACGGCGCGCTTCGTGTTGCCAGCGTTGCTCGCTATGAACACGTGGGCTTCCTTTCCGGTGGCCACTATGTGGTCCAGCACGTCGAAGAGCCCTTTTTCCGCGAGCTTATGCACGGTGTCAAGGGTCTTGGAGTCGAACACGTCCTGGAATATTTTCCTGTCTGACTCGTTCCTTATGCGCCTCTTGAGCAGCCCGGTGTCGTATTCGGAGTACTCTATTTCTTCGCTTTGCATATGGATTAGATTGGTGCGTAGCGGGTTAAAATTGGTTGCTTATGCCTCATGGCCATTATTGTGTCGTGTACTTTAGTTAAGCTTTTTCAGCATTCACACAGGCAGCTTCGAGAGGTAGCCTTTCCTCTTCAGGTGCTCGACCTGCATTCCTATGTAGCGCCATGTTATGTCGGCTTTCGTGGGCTGGAAGTCCCATAATTTTATTATCACTATGTCGCGCTCGCGGAGCCACGTCTTTTTCCTCATTTTTCCGGGTATCCTGCAGACGCGTTCCTTGCCGTCCTCGCACAGCACCCTGACCTGGTCCGAGCCGTGCAGTTGCATGACCACTCCGAACATTTCCAGCGTATCCCTGCGCGGAAGCCTCATCTTCCTGAGCTGCTCTTCCTGGAGCCTCAATGCTTCCTCTTCGTCTTTCTTTCCCAAGCATTCACCCGTTGTTCAAACCTTGAATATTATCGCGTGTTCCACTCCGGCAATCCTAATGATGCCCCTTTCGGTTAAAAAACCATGCTTCATCGCAACCTTTGTCGCTTTGGGGCCGAATAGGTTCATGCTCCGCGCGCCGCGCATCATCTCCGCGAGCTTTTCCTCGTCCACCTTCTCGCCCTTGTAGAATACTTCGCCCACCATGACATCATGCCTTTCATCCACGAGGTTCATTCCTATCAGTTCCGCGTCGGCGCAGGCAAGTACAGTCGTTCCCTGCATTTCGTGCACTTTTGCGTACACGTTTTCACCCTATCTTCTTGAGCGGGTTGAGTGCCCCGCACGCAGTGCACTTGAGCACCTTGACGCCGTTCCTCTCTATTATCTCGGTGTCGGGCTTCTTGCACTCGTGGCACAGCACGTACTCGTTTATGTAATTAGTGAACAGCTTGTTGATTGAGTCAGGGAAGAACTTCCCGTTCATCACGAGCTTGCCTTCGTCCATTGCTGCCGCGGTGGCGGTTTCCTTCGTGAGGTATTTGTAGAAGTGCTTTTCTCCGCGTTTCACGGTCTTCAGGGCCTGTGAAAAGTTCTTTATGATTGTTTTCTTTCCCTGCACGGAGCTCTCCATTACCGGCAGCTCGAACCTTTCCTTGGAAGTGGTTTTCTCCGGGAGCGACATGTACAACCTGTTGAGCATTTTTTCGTATTCCATGAATGCATTGCGCTGTTAAACTCTTATAAACCCTCCCCCGGATGCGGCTTTTTGGCGGCTCCAGGCCTTTGCGGTGCATGGGCAGCGCACGGTTGCATATATGGCCATTAGCCCTTCATATGATTCCGAGCGATTTTGCAAGGCCGTATCCATAGTAGGCGAGCAGGCTGAGGGCTATATAGCGTCCTATTTTCCCGAAGAATGCGGCAATGAAGAATTTCCTGGGATTGAACCTTATGAACCCCGCGGTTATGCCTATGATGTCGAACGGCAGTGGCAGCAGGGCCCCGAGGAATACGAATGATGCGCCCATCTTTTCGAGCTTTTCCCTGAATTCCTTTATCCTGGCGAACTCCTCCTTCCTGAGCTTTTCCGCCGTCTGGATGCCGAGCAGGCCGGCGTAGTATGCGGTCATTTCCCCTATTGCGGCGCCCGCTCCCACCACGATTGCCACTGTTATGGCCTGTGCGAGGCTGCTTTGCTCCGCGTTTATTGCCACTATCGCGAGGTCGAGCGGCACGGGCAGGAGCACGGTGGCATTCGCGAGTATCGCTGCGGCAAACATCCCGATGAGCCCGTATCCTGTCGCCACTTCCCTCAGAAGCCCTATGTTCGTGATTATGAGGTAGACAAAGAGGAGGAATGCCACTATCGGGGCCAATGCCGCAAGCTTTTCCGCAATCCGTTCCTGCAGGTTTTTTTCCATTGCACTAGAATGCGCTTTTCATGTTAAAAGGTTTGCTTGGGGCGCCGGCCAATGCATTACGGTGCTAGCCGTGTTTTCAGAATCCCGCGAGCTTCGTTATTCCGAAAGTCGCCAGCATGAGTATGCCCTGCGCCGGGAGCGCGGGGAGTGCCGTGCCCTTGTGGAGTGATGCGTAATGCAGCGTCGCCATCAGGCCGACTAGAGATGCAGCGAGCACCGCAATGCTCGGCACCATGGCGTAAGGCATCGGCAGGTGCCTTTCCGCGCCGAGTATGCTTACCGCGAACGCGAGCGGCACTACGAGGTCACCGGTGCCGAGCTCGAACTGGTGCTCCTTCGTCGGCATCGCTATCGTGAAAGAGATGTTTTTCTTCGTTATGGCTTTTGCGAGCGTCACCATGTGTTTTGTCTTGAATACCGCTATGAAGTCATATGCGCAGAGTAGCGCGAGGAACACCGCGACAGGTATCGCCCCGAGGCTTGCCCCTATGAGTGCGCCGGCTCCGGCCGCGGCGACGATTCCTGTAATGTTCCTCAGCACGAGCTGTCCCGGCATCGCAATCCTGGTGACTGCCAGCAGCAAGGCTATCGCGAGCGCCTCCTCCGCGGTTATGGGCAGGGGCAGCATGACTATGATTGCAGTGCCTATCGTCGCGAGTGCCTCGAGGATTTTTATCAGGAAGGTGAACAGCCATTCAGGCGCGAACTTTATCATCAGCAGCATCACCGCCGTCGATGCCAGTATCCATGCTATGAGGCCGATGCTGTTCTCCAGCGAATCAGGGTTTTCGTTCACAATCACGGCGCGGTAGTCGTTTTGTATCAGGTAGCTGCCGGCGAAGAGGCCGAGCGCCTGCGTTGCGATGAACACTACGAGAAGCTGGGCCATGAGGCTTTTGTTCATGCCAAGAACAAGCGGCTGAGGGGTTAAAGAACATATTCCGGGCTTGCTGCCATGTTTTAATAAAGAGCGTGGCGAATTTTATCTGATGCGCAGGCCAGGCCGTCACATGCCAGTGGAAATCAGTGTCGTGATTCCTGCGCTAAATGAGGAGGGGGCCATCATGCGCACAATCCTCGAAATACCTGTCAGCGAGCTTGGCAAAATGGGCTATGGCGTCGAAGTAATCGTCGTGGACAATGGCTCTACTGACAGGACCGCGGAGCTGGCTTTGCTGGCAGGCGCAAGGGTGGTTTCGGAGCCGAGAATGGGCTACGGCCTCGCTTACAAGGCCGGTTTCGCACGCTCGCGGGGAAGCATCATCGCCACTGGCGATGCAGACTCGAGCTATCCTTTCAGCGGGCTTCCGGCCCTTGTCTCGAAGCTCGAGGCCGGCAACCTTGACTTCATAACCACGGACAGGATTTCCATGCTCAGGGCTGGCGCCATTTCGCGGGTGAACCTCGTTGGCAACATCATTCTCACTTTTCTGGTGCGCTCGCTTTTCGGGGTTAACATTAGGGATTCGCAGTCTGGCATGTGGGTTTTCAGGAAGGGCATACTTCCGAGGCTGGAGATTGCTTCTGACGGCATGGCGTTCTCGCAGGAGCTCAAGCTGGAGGCCTACACCAAGGGGCTGAGGTGCGCCGAGGTGCCGATAGCTTACAGGAAAAGGGTCGGGAAAGTGAAGCTCAGGACACTGCGCGACGGGCTGTCCAATGCCATAAGCCTTTTGAGGAAGAGGCTCTCCTATTGGTTGAAGGGGCTCGGATGACTGGGAATGCCTATTCGAGGGAGCGAGGGGCCGGAGGGGGCTTTTTTTCCGCGATTGTGCACGGCCGGCAATTCCTGGCTTTGGCGCTGCTGCTTTACTTTGCGCTCACGATTTTCACCAATCAGGTGGTCCTTCGCGACTATCAGGCATCTGCTGACGAGTACGATTACCTGCTTTCCGCCAGGATGTTCGCCACCGGCAGGCTCTCGGTGCCTTCCCCTCCGGAAAGCAGTTTCTTCAATTTTGCGCACGCGATAAACGACGGCAGGTTCTACGGCAAGTACCCTCCAGGTTGGCCGTTCTTCCTCATGTTCGGGGTTCTCGCCGGGATTCCGATGGCCGTCAACCTGCTGTTCGGCGCCATGGCGATATGCATCACCTATCTCATTGCGCGGGATTTCTTTTCAGTGGCCGTCGGCAGGGTGGCGGCTCTCCTCATGGCCACGAGCCCTTTTGTCATTATGTATTCCGCGTCATACTATTCCCAGCCCGCTGCGCTTCTCCTCACGGCACTTGCAACCTACCTCTATCTCAAGAGGCCCGAATCGGAAAGCCCGCTTTACATGTGCGCGCTCGGCCTCGTCATCGGCGTGCTTTTTGACACGCGGCCTTTCGATGGCGCCATAGTGGCCGCCCTTTTTTCGGCTCACCGCATTTTTGTGTCGATGAAAAGCGGCGGCCTGCCGCGTGCCGCGAGGGCAGTGTCTTTTGCCTGTATCGGGTTTTTGCTCGGCGCTTCCGCAATGCTGGCTTACGATTATGCCCAGACAGGCGACCCTTTTCTCATGCCTTTCCAGAAATACGACCATTTTGACAGGCCGGGTTTTGACACCGGCAGCCCTTACCTTGGCAAATCCATTTGGTGGGCCGTAGAGAATAACATAATCAAGAATGTCATCGACCTTAACCTGTGGATTCCGCTGTGCTTCCTCTTCATTGCGCTGTCGCTTGTGCTCGGCAGGAACGATTCTTGGCCGAGGGCGCTGATGCTGCTGGTGCTCCTTTCGTTCATAGCGGGTTATTTCTTTTATGCCGCGCCGCTTTTCAATTCATTCGGGCCGAGGTATTTTTATCCAGCCTCGTTCGCGGTGTTCATACTCGCAGCGGATGCGCTCTGCCGCCTGGCGAAGTTCCAGAAGGTCGGCATGGCCCTGCTCGCGGCTTTCCTCGTGCTGAACCTCGGGGTGCTTTTCATATACTCGGGCTTCTGGAACTCGAAGGTGCTGGCCATGTCCGAGCCTTTCAGGCAGGCTTCGGAGGTCGGCCTGAAGGATGCGTTGGTTTTCCTCGAGCCCGCTCCTGGCAGCCCGTATAGTTCCGGTGATGCCCCATCCTGGGACCTGACGAGGAACGGCATTGATTTCAACCAGGGCGTGCTTTATGCCTCGAGCAAGGGAAACATGAACGTGCTCCTCATGCGCGCGTATCCGGACCGCGAATTCTACCTCTGGAAGTGCGAGAGCATACTCCTGGAGTATCATGCCTTTTTTGATTTCTGGGCGGCCTCAAATGTCGGCTGCGGTTTCAGCAGGATAAGCCCGCAGTATTACGGGGAGAGCCAGGATTAGCGGCGGCTTTTCCGCCATTCATCAAAAAAATCGTTGGCGCTGTTTTTTTTGCTTTATTCATTTTCCCCGAATATCCTTCTCCCAATCCTGAGCACCGTGGCCCCTTCCTCGATTGCTATTTTGTAGTCGTTGCTCATTCCCATGCTGAGGTGGTGGAGGTTGAGGTGCTCCTTGATGTCATAAAGTGTTTGGAAGCATTTCCTGATTTCATTCCCGTTGTCCGTGAACGGTGCCATCGTCATGAGGCCTGTGAACTTCACGCTGTCATAGGGGAGGTTCTTGAGCGTCGTGAGGAGCGCTTCCACTTCCTCCGGCCTCATGCCGGATTTCTGTTTTTCCCCTGACGTGTTCACCTGCAGGAAAATGTTCTGCACTTTCCCGAGGTCGAGCGCTGTGTAGTGTATTTTCCTCAGGAGCGCGAGGCTGTCCACCGAGTGTATGTAATCCGCCATTTCCACGGCTTTTTTCACCTTGTTTCCCTGGAGATGCCCTATGAAGTGTATGTCTGCTCCCAGTTCCTTCAAGTCGGGGTATTTTTCCTCGAGTTCCTGCGCCTTGCTCTCGCCTATGTCCATGATTCCGGCCAGGACGGCTTCGCGTATGCTGTTCACCGGCCTGCCCTTTGACACGGCCACTATCGTTATTTCTCCCGGCTTTCGCATGCATTTCCCGCAGGCCTGTGCTATTTCCTCGTGCAGGGACGCGATGTTTTCCCTTATTCCCATGTTCAATACCTGTCCATGTTGTCATAAAAGATTATCAGAATGGCCGCGTTTTTCCTTTCTTTCGCAAGTTTCCTGGCTGCGGCATAGGACATTGCGCTCGTGTGCCCCACTTCATGTCCTTTTGCTTTCAGCTCGCCTGCCGCCTTTTCCGTTTCTTCCCTGCTTATGAGCATTGCCCTGTCTATGATGCCTGCAGCGGAGCGGAGGTGCGGGAAGTCTATCCCGAGGGCTCCTGTTCCCGGTGCGAAGAATCCTTTGCCCTTCATGTCTTCCACGGAGGCCGGCTCTTTCCCGTATTCTTTCTCGTATTTTCCCGGATACTTGATTTGGTAAAGCACTGGCCTTTCGGTGGTTTCGACCGCTATGACCTTCATTTTCCCGAACTTTTTTTTGAGGGCTTTTCCAAGGCCGTACAATATGGTGCCGTTTCCCGCAACGCCGAGGAAAAAGTCGGGTTTTTTTCCTCGGAGCTGCTTCTCTATTTCGCGTGCCATGGTTTCCATCGGGCCGAGGCTTTCCGTCACTTGCGAGTGGTTCACGCAGTAGAGCCTTTTTTGCTCCGGCCTTGCTTTCCTTTCCTCCCTGTTCTTTTGCAGGGCTTCCTTCATGGCGTTGGCCGCTCCGAAGACTCCCCATCCGTGCCCGTCCTCGTTTGCCAGGACTACCTTGTCGCATTGTTCGGATGTCAGCCTGCGCCTCGCTTCCGTGAGTTCTGCGGGGAGGAATGCAATCGTCTCATACCCGAGCTTTCTCGCGAACCATCCGAATGCCGGTGTCGCGTTTCCCGAGGAGTTCTCCACGAGCGTGAAGCCCTGCGGGTTCACTCCAATCCTTTCGATTGCGTGGAGTAGCACCGGGTAAATCCTGTCGTAGTGGCTTCCTGTCGGCCTGTTCGCGCATTCCATTTTCGCGAATAGCTTATTGTTGCCCGGTATTCCCTGTATTTCCACGAGTGGCGTCCTGCCTGGTATTTTGGAGAGTTCCCTGAAAAGTTTTTCGCGCTCTCCCGGAATCCTCACGAGTCCGGGTTCCGGTTTCCAGCCAAGCGGCTTTTTCCCGCTTTCGAGAATGCTCTTTGCGTTCGTGGCCTTTGCTTCGTGCGGCTTCAAATTTCCACCATTCTAAGCCCGAATCTGCGGAGCCTTTCGAAGTGTTTTTTGTTGAAGGTGGCGAGTGCGAGGCCGTTCTCAATGCACATGGCTCCGATAAGGATATCTTTTAGGTCTAATAAGTCGCCCTTGGTTTTCATTTCCCTGTGCATGTCTGCCGCTCTTTTTGCGGAGCTTTCATCCAAGTGCACGATTGCCATTTTCCCAAGAAATTCCCCTGTTTGGTCACCATGCGTCCTGCCTTCCCATATTTCAAATACGTTGATTGCGGTGGTGCAGTAGCTTGTGTCAACCGTCTCAAGCAGGTCAGCGACGCGCTTGTCGTTTTTCAATATGCCTATGAGGACATCCGAGTCTAGGCATATCTTTCCGACCATTTCTTCCATTCTTTACCTAACTCCTTCACTCTTCTTTCGTCAACGCCGCCCTTGCCCATAAAAGCCTGAAGCGCATCCCTGTTAGTCTTTTTTTCCGCAAACGCTTTCCTTATGACTGTCGAGTAGCTGTCCTTGCCCTTCCTCGCGGTGAGTTCCTCGTAAACGTCGTCAGCTACGCTTATAATCCGAGACATGATATATATGTATATA
>JACQPB010000054.1 GCA_016202305.1 Candidatus Iainarchaeum sp.
AGGCTGCTGCCTTGTATGCGGGTTTGCTGGCGAGGTCAGACCCGTAGCATGTGGCGGAATCCAACATTTTCAGGTAGTCCGCAAGGTCCTCCTTTTTCATGGCTTTTCGTGTTGAGGGCGCCGCCAGCCGTTTGACTACATCATCTATGTACAGGCTTTCGCTTGGTATCGGAGGCATGCTTTTTGCCTTCCTTAGCTCATTCCTGAGCCAGTCGGCTGCATCTCCTGATTTTGCCTCGGCTATTCTTGGCCTCATGTCGTCGCTGAGCACTAATTCGGACAGGGTTCCTATAACCGGAACCGCCCTTAGCCCTGCCTTGCCCAGGCCGACCCCTGTGTCAGCTATGTAATCCGTTCCCAGGTTTTTCAGCTTGTAGACTCCTGTCGGGTATCCTAAAACGCCCATTATCACGTGGTAAGCCCCTGCCAGCGCCAGGTAACCAGGCAGCTCTATTGCAGTTGCCCCTGCCTGGGTTGCGACTGCTCCTGCTCCTGCTGTTGGCACTCCTGCGCCTATGGTTACTGCGACCTCCACAGCCTCAGCGCCCTTCTCAAAAACGTCCTTTGCAGAGGTTATGCCGTCCATTGCCTTGATAAGCTTCCCTCTTGTCCCGCCGAGGATGTCCTTCTGTATATACGCGTCCAGCTTATCTTCAAGGCCGTTCCTCCTTGCAACTTCCCTTATTGTGCCTTTTTCGCCAAGCTCAGCGTCCTTAAACTGGTAGTTGCTTATCCTCTCGGTAAGGTCCTTCTCGAAGCTGTCATCAGTGAAGGTGCTGTACAGCCTTCTCAGGCTTGTGGTGGCTATGTCAAAGAGGTTTCCTTTTCCTGTGGGCTTAACCTTTACGCTTGGCATCCGCACCCCTCACCTTGTTCATCAGCTCCCCGTAGGTCAGTACCCCATACAGTTTCCCGTCTTTGGTTACAGGGCAGAAGTATGATTCATGCTTTATCATTTTCTTGAATATCTCATCAAGGTTTTCCTTTATGCCGCAGGCCAGGTATATTGGCGAGGTCATTACATCTTTAGCCTTTAAGCTTGATGGCTGCTTGTTTTCAGCCACAACCCTGTTGTTCATGTCTGTTGTGGATATTATTCCCACAGGGCTGCCTTTCCTGTCAACGACTATAATCCTCCTTTGCTTGTTGTCCCGGAGTATTTTGGCCACTTTGACAGCTGGCTCATCGCTGCCGCATTGCAGCGGCTTCAATAAAGTGCAGTCGCTTACCTTCATTATCGGTCACCTCAAGCTGGAAAGCGGTCCACGCATTTAAATATTTTAGCATGAAGATGCCGGTTTGCCTGAATTGGGCAGGGGTTCGTTCGGCAAAGCCTGGCCAGCCCACCTGACTATAGTAAGCACTCAGTTCCCTGAATCAGCCGACATGCCTGTTTTGAATGTGCCCTGCCGCAATTTCAATTATTGCCTCCTCAAACAGGGCATAGGAATAGGCGGCCTGCATCTCAGCAGCGGCATCGGCAGCAGCACGTAAGTGCTCAGCAAAAGCCCTTTCAAGGCTCTCATCCGCTGTCCATAGGTAATCCCTTTCGCCCCAGTAAAGCGCTCTCACTGCCCGGATTTCCTTATCAGGGTAATGCCTGCTTTGGATGGGGCCTGAGAAATAAACCTGGCCGCTGCGTAGATGGCCCAGCACCCACCCGTCCAAAAAGGAAAGATGCATGTTTCCATCAGCGTCCAATATTGTGGATGAGATGTCCATAGCGTATGGAATTGGCATGGCGTTTTAAAAATAGTTAAGGTCTAAGCTTTGTGTTTGAAGGACTTTGCGCATGCAGTGCAGCAGAAGCTTAGCTGTTTTCCTCCAACAAGCCTTGATTTGGATTTCCCGAAAACCTTGCATCCGCAGTGTGCGCAGGCTGTCAGGCTGCTTTTGACCGATGCTGAGATAAGGTCTTCCAGGCTTCCGAGGAATTCAGCCACAAAGCGCTTCCCTTGTTTTGTAAGCCTGTAGGTTTTGCGCTCACGCTGCCCTGTTGAGTCAACGGAAATCAGCCCCTTCTTCGCAAGCTGTGCGAGGAATGGGTATACCTGCGACGGGCTTATCCCCCGGTCCAGCTTTGCCTGGAGCTCTTTCATGAGTTCATATCCGTGCTTCGGCTCCTCTCCGATGAGAAGCAGGGAGTAGAACTTTACCAGGCTGTTGATCTGCATGTAAGCCTGGCATAAACCGAAATATTTAAATATTTCGATATATCCTATTTTAGATATATGAAAAACGGCGCTAAAGCGCAGGCTGGAAGGGAATTGAAGGCGGCGGTTGGTCAAAAAACCACAACTGCGGCAGGAGCTGCCTCAGGCGCGGCCAGCATACTCGGCTCGTGGCAGGTTTGCCATAATGTGTGCCTGGGCCTTATAGCTCTGCTGGGGATAATCGGGATTACTGTCACAGGAATGCCCCTTCTTTTCCTAACAAAAATAGCTGTGCCTGCGTGGTTGGCTGCTGTGGCGCTGCTGGGAGTTACTGTTTACATGTATGCCCGTCACAGGTGCATTTCGCCGAATCTTCTTATCCTTAATTCAGGGCTGATTATTGCAGGGGTCCCGTTTCAGCAGGGCCTGTCTCTTCAGCCGCTTTGGTGGAGTATGGGCGGGGCAGTTGCCCTTGGGGGAGTGGCGCTGTTCATCAGGGAAAGGATAAGCAGGAGGAAATGCCATGCTTA
>JACQPB010000056.1 GCA_016202305.1 Candidatus Iainarchaeum sp.
GCCTCGAAGAGGCTTCAAGCGCATATACAAAGCTCTCGTTCACCTCCACAGGTATCAGAATTACAAGAACTTTATCAGAAACAACCTAGCCATCGGCATGCCTCCTGCCCAAAAATACGGTTTCGTACAGTATGCAGGAGGCATGAGCAAAAAACAAAGGCTACTACAATTGCTCAGAGCAGCACACCAACTTTTTTGGTTCATCAAAAAATGGGCTAACCAACCCCTTTTCAGCCAATCCTAAAAGCCATCAACCGCTTCTGTCAGGAGTGCCGCCATTTTCGGGTTAAGATATATTTAAATATATATTCAGTTACTGAATAATTCAGTTGGTGAATATATGAGGTTTGTTGACAGGGATGCGGAACTGGAGGAACTACGCAAAATAGGGGCGCTTTCCCGGAAAAAGCTTTTCGTCGTGGCTCTGTATGGCCTGAGAAGGGTGGGCAAAACACGGCTTTTGCTTGAATTCCTGAAAGATAAGGGTAGCTACTTTTTTGTGAACAGGAACAAGACCACAAGTGACCTTCTCATGGAGTTCCGGGACATCCTGAAAAAAAGTAATATACTTGGGGAACTTGAAAGTATTGATTCTTGGGACAAATTCTTTGAAGTCTTGATTAAAAGGAATGCACCCCCCATAGTTTTTGACGAGTTCCAGAATTTTAGCTCTGTAGAGCCTGCGGTTTTTGGGATAATGCAAAAAAACATTGATTTGAATGAAAACAGGCCCGGCCTTGTGATTCTTTCAGGCTCTTTGATAGGGCTAATGAAGAACCTGTTCAAAAACTCGAAAGAACCACTTTACGGAAGGGTAAAGAAAGGCATCAAACTAGAGCCCCTGAACCTGAATTCCTGCCTTGAGCTTGCAAAAGAACTCAAGCTTGAAAAGGAAGAACTCATAAAATTCTACTGCGTTTTTGGCGGATACCCAAAATATTTTACCTCAATAGAGGACTTCGGGCTTGAAGGAAAGAACGCACTTGAAATAATAGATTCGTTGCTGCTCTCAAAAGGCGCGCCCCTTGAAGACGAGGTAAATAGCATATTATCACAGGAATTCGGCGGAAGAAGCGGAGTATACTATTCAATTCTTGAGGCGATAGCAAATGGGAACAACATAATATCCACAATCGCGGGCACCATGGGCACAAACCCCACATCGATTACAAGGCAGATAAAAGAACTCAGGGATTATTTCGAGTTAATAGAGCTAGAAAGGCCGTTCGAGGGAAAAAGGGGCATCTACAAAATAAAGCACCCGCTCATGCAATTCTGGTTCTCCCAGATATACAAGAACTATTCAGACTACGCTGCAAGAAAACCAGAATTCATAGAAAGCCTCAAAAACAACCTCAATGGATTTTACGGCAAGGCCTTTGAAAAAGCGGCAAAAGAGTTCCTCAAAAACAAGCTTGGCCTGGAAGAGGCAAGGGCACAGTGGGGCAAGATACAAGGCGCAAAAAAAAGCGAAAACGCTTATGAAATAGACTGCATCGGAAAGGAGGGCAAAAACACATACATATTCGAATTCAAATGGAAGGAACTCTCGTACAAGGAAGCGCTTAGCGTGCTGAAAAACCTTGAAGGCAAAACCAATCATTTGAACAAAAAAATAGCTAATGCAAAACTTGGGCTCGTGGCAAAAAAAATCGAGAACAAGCAAAAAATAACAAACGGGGGCTACCTCGCGTACGATTTGGAAGACTTTTAGGAAGGATTGACAGGGGAAAAATACTGTAGGGGCGCTTGCATGGGCGGGTATGGAGTGTTCTTGGTTCCAAAATTGAAATTGGCTTTTTCCCTGAGGAGCGTAAGCGAAGACAGCCTTCATAATGATTTTGATTCGTTAGAGAGGTTCTTTGACAAATATGGCAAATTAAGGGAAGACGTAGAATATGTGGAGGACATATCGGAAGATGCCAAGAATTTTTCGGCGAAAGCAATCGCAAAAATGTTTAATGTAATTGATTCTCTGGGAAGCCTGCCGGAAACATCCAATGATATTTTACTTCTCTATTTCCTGCACAAACGCGGGTTTGAAATAGATTGCCACCAGGAAGATAAAGTGGATTTGGATAAACTCAAGAAAAAAGGATGGCAAGTCCTTGAGTGAACGAATGAACAGGAAAAAACATGGAAAAACCCTGCGGGTAAAACCCGCGTGGAAGTGGATGCTGGAGCGATAAATTTTATGAAAAGAGAAGAGGCTCTCGAGGCAATAGGAAAAAAGAACTGGAAAAAATTCCTCCAGCATATGAGAGGACAGACTCTCGGCATCAACTCCGATGGCTCAACAGAGTATTATCAACATGACGTGGAAAGGTTTTTATTGCTACAAAGTTTGCCCCCGAAAAAGAGAGGACAATTCGAGCAACTTCTCTGGGATTAATATTTAAAACAGTCATTGTCGCATTCCCGCCCAGATTGAGTGGAAAAGAGCGAGGTAATAACGGGAATGCAACGATTCCCCGAAAAGAAATCAAAAGCCTTTTAAACTGTTCACCATCAATGAACATATGTTTAGCATTAATGAACGATGAGTTTTTATGCAAATGATGCAAACCTTGGTTGATTCCAAGTCTAAGACGAGGCTTTTGGAAAAATTATTTGAAAGGCCTGATGCGTCTTTCTCAGTTTCGGGTCTTGGGAGGCTCGCGGATTTATCAAAAGCATCCGTTTCAAATATAGTTTCGGAATGGGAAGAAGCGGGCTTGGTGCTCTCAACACGTGAGGGCAGGAACAAGATGGTCTACATCAACACCAAGTTTTATTTGCTCCCTGAACTGAAAAGGATTTTCAAGAAAACCAAGGATTTCCAAAAGCCTTTGCTTGAAGAACTTATGAAAATGCCGAGCCTGAAAAACAAGGAAGTGAAAGCAACGGTAGTGTTTGGCTCCAGGACAAGGGAAGACTTCACACATTACTCCGATTTTGATGTCCTTGTTGTGGTAGATGACAAAAACAGCAATGTGTCTGAAAAAATCATGGAAGAATCAGTAAAAGCATCTGGAAAAACAGGCATAAGGTTCTCACCAGTAATAATGGGCAAAAAGGACTTCAAGGACAGGTGGAAAGAAAAAGACAAGTTCCTGCAAAACATACTGGCAGAAGGCAAGACACTCAAAGGGGGCAAATGGATTGAGTACGCACAAGCATCACGCTAACCTCGCAAGCGAACGCTATCAAGTGGCGGAAGAACAGTTCGAAGGCGAAAATTACCACACGGCAGCGCACCTCTATATCAACGCGGCAATCAATTACCAGAATGCAATCTGCCAGAAATTTCTCAAACAGATACCCTCGCATAAGCAGCATTCCGACACGAGCTACTTCGATGAACTCAGAAATACACTGGGCTCAGAACTCCAGAAATACGCAGACGCCTACAAATTCCTCGTTGGGTATAAGAGCCAGGCGGATTATGGAACGGAACTCTCATTCAACATTGCAAAACAAATCCGGCGAAGGGCAAGAACAATCAAGGAAATAGCGGAACACCTGCTGTAAAACCGCTTTTTCCCGAAATTCGCGGCATTGAACATGTAGGCCAAGCGAAGCATTACAAGCTACCCATTGCCCCCCTGAAAGGGGCCCGGTGAAAGAATTATATACGTGCCCGGAGTATAATATGGCATGTCAAGGGAGTTCGAGGTCTTCCAGAGGCAGGCGCTCAAGACAATATCCATTTATGTTATGGTGGTGATACTCGGCGGCCTGTCCATAGCCACGATTGTCGAGGGCCTGAGGACACAGCTGGGCGGCAACACGCCGTATGCCACCATACTCTACTTCGCGAGCCTGGCCTCGCTAGCGTCATGCGTTTACGTTTACACGAAGGGAAGGCAGATACTCAGCTCTTACGGGTGAACTGGAAAATTACTTGCGCCCTTATTTTTTCGCGGCCTGCCAGCAGAGTCGGCACTTTTTGGCGCGATTTCCCGGCAAAGCAGTACTTTCCTTTTTTGGCCGATTCCTTTCAGCAAAGCAGATATTCTCTTTCTTTTCCGTCAGCGTCTTTCACTGCACTTATCTTTTTAATCAACGTTTTTCTTTTCGTGCAACGAAAGGAAAAAAGTTGTGGTGGACCCTGCGGGGATTGAACCCGCGGCCTCTCCGTTGCGAACGGAGCACTCTACCACTGAGCTAAGGGCCCTAAAACGCCGCTTTTAGCGGCTTTAAAGAATGGATTGCAATAACTTTATTATTTGAGCCTTCTGGCCCAAAAAGGTGGGCAAAAAGCCATGAATCCTGGCGTTTTTGGGCGTTCCAAACCATTATTAATCCTTGCAGGGGGGAATTTGCTATAATGCCCATAAAAGGCGGAGCGCGAAAGCACGATGCCTTTGCAGGCATATAATCCAAACAGGAGAGAGACAGCATATGGGATTCGACGACAAATTCGGTGGCGGCAGGGGCGGAGGCTATAACTCCGGCCCGAGGCAGATGTTCGACGTTACATGCTCGGACTGCGGCAAGGCAACACAGGTTCCGTTCAAGCCAATGGAAGGAAGGCCGGTGTACTGCAGGGACTGCTATATGAAGCACAAGGGCGACAGCGGCAGCAGATACTAAAAACATTCTAATTCCTTTTGGCCCCGGAAGGAGGCCAAAATGCCTTTTTTAATTTTCATGCGCAAAAAAAACACGCCATGCCTTCGGGCTGGCTTTTGTTTTTCAATTGTTCGCGCCATGTTCTGGGCATGGGCCTAAAAGAGGAGTTGCAGGCTGCGGCAAACCCGACGAAGGCAAAAGTTCTGCAGGGCTTTTTCCGCACCGGCAAAGGCGAGTATGGAGAAGGGGACATATTTCTTGGACTCACCGTGCCACAAACGCGGGCGATTGCAAAGAGGTTCACCCATCTTGGCCTTCCCGAAATCAAAAAGTCGCTCGAATCCGGATTCCATGAAGAGAGGCTTTGCGCGCTGCTAGTGCTTGTGCACAAGTTTGGGAAAGCTGATGAAGCCGAAAAGGAAAAGATTTTCGACTTTTACCTCGCAAATGCCAGGAGGGTGAACAACTGGGACATGGTAGACCTCACCGCCGACAAGATTGTGGGCGAGCACCTTCTTGCAAACCCTTCAAAAAAGAAAATCCTGCCCCTGCTAGCCGCATCGGAAAATTTGTGGGAGAGAAGGATTGCAATAATTTCAACTTTTGCGTTAATAAAGAAAGGCAAGGCAGAAGATACCTTCAAAATCTCTCAGCTTTTGCTGCGCGATAGCCACGACCTCATCCACAAGGCGGTTGGGTGGATGCTGCGCGAAGTGGGAAAGCGCGTTAGCGAAGAGGAAGAGGAGAAGTTTTTGGCACCGCGCTACAAAAAAATGCCGCGCACGATGCTTCGGTACGCAATCGAGAGGTTCCAGGAAAAGAAGAGGAAAGCTTACCTGCATGGGAGCATTTAGGCGTGAACTACCGGCCCCTGAGGGGGCTGGCGTCACTTGACACTGACAACCGCTCCACAAGCGTGGTTTCTTGCTTCATCGATTCTCAGCCAGCGCCTAAAATCGGCACTCCGCCAGTGCATGGCCCTAGAGCAGATGGACTTTTTTGAGCACCGAGTGCCCATACCAGAGGCTTATTGCAGTCCCGCTCCAGTTCACCAAAAATACGCCCCACCAAATGCCGGCTATGCCAAGGCCAAAGTAGCTGGAGAGCAGCCAGAAGAGAATTATTGGGGCGACAATCTGGCGGTATATTCCAATCCATATGGCAAACATCGGCCTTTTGAGGGCCTGCAGCATTGAGGTTGTGAGAAACATTACCACATACGCCCAGAACACGAAGGCGGCGATGTGAAGGTAGGGGACCGCAATCGCAACCACGGCCTCGTCCTGCGTGAAGAGACGCATCAGGGGCTCTGCGAAGAAAAAGAGAATAACAAGCCCAATAGACATCAGCCCGAGGCCGTATTTCATGCACACAGCATATACCTGCTTTACCCTCTCAAACTGCCTCGCGCCGTGGTTGTGCCCGATAAGGGTTAGCGCGGCGATATTTAGCCCGATTGTGGGCAGCAGCATTATCTGCTCAACACGCGTTGCAATCCCGTACGCGGCAATCGCCTCCTTTCCGAACTGGCTCACATAATATGTTATCACGAAAATCCCAACTGCAACAGTGAGCATGTTAAGGCTTGCGGGAACCCCCTGCCTTGCGATTTCCAAATAGAGCCGAGGATTTGGCACGTAATCGCTGCGGGCAAGGCCGGCTAGCAGACCGCTCCTGACAACCTTGTGGCCCATGTAAATGACCGTGAGGAATTGTATCAGCACGGTTGCCCACGCAATGCCCGCGACCCCCATGGCACGAACCGGGCCGTAGCCGAGCATGAAGAGCGGGTCGAGGGCAAAGTTTAGGAAAAAGCCCACAATCAGGGCGTTTCTGAATGATTTGGTATCGCCCTGCGAACTGAGGAAGCTATTGAGGATGAACGATGCCATGAAAAAGACAGTGCCTAGCAAAATCACGTCCATGTAGGCTAGCGAGGATTCCAGATAGGTGCTGCTAGCACCGAGCAGGGTGAAGAGAAACGGGCTTGCGAGCAGGCCGAGTATTGTCAGAATGATGGCCGCGGCAATCGCAAACGAGAGCCCCTGCGCGGCATAGTGGCCCGCATCCTCCTTCTTTTTCGCCCCGAGCGAGTGCGAAATGAGCACGGTTGAGGCCGTCGCAATGCCAGAGCCGATTGCAAGCATTATGAAAAAAATCGGGAATGAGAGGGCGAGCGCGGCCTGTGCCTCCGTGGAAAGCACGCCGGCCCAGTAAGTGTCCACAACATTGTACATCGTCTGGAAGAAGAAGCCTATGCTCGCGGGAATAGCCAGCCGCTTTATGAGCTCTGGCACCGGCGCCTCGGTAAGGTCATGATGGGCCATGAATTGACTTTCAGCAAAAGCAATTTAAAGGCGCAAGGCTTGGTACGCTGGCCAGCGCACCGGCATTTTCGCGGCAAAAAGGCTTCAAAGTGAAAGGCGGATTCCCGGATGGCCGATTTCCGGGCGGAACGTGGGCCATTGACCGAAGACAAGCGGCCGGCAATCAGCGCTTTGACTGTGCTTTCTCCTCGATAGGCAGCCTTGACACGTTTTCGGCAATCGCCCTTGACTTCACGGCCTCGGCGATTTTTTTCACGACGCCCCTGTCCAGCGGGCTAGGGAGTATACTGTCATGCGCTGGAGCGGTGACGCATCCGGAGAGCACGATTGCGGCAGCCATCCTCATGCCGGGAGTTATCCTCGAGGCGCGGGCGTCGAGAGCGCCCCTGAAAATTCCCGGGAAAGCGAGCACGTTGTTTATCTGGTTGGGGAAGTCGCTGCGCCCCGTGCCCACTACCGCGGCGCCAGCATCGAGCGCGTCCTGCGGCATTATTTCCGGCACCGGGTTGGCCATGGCAAACACTATAGCGCCAGGGGCCATCGAGAGCACCATGTCCTTTGTGAGGACATTGGCCCTGCTGACGCCGATGAAGACATCCGCACCTTCCAGCGCATCGGAGAGCGTGCCTGAGCGGTTCATCGGGTTCGTAATTGACGCAAGCGCCTCCTTGCTCCTGTCGAGGTCAGCGCGGCCGCGGTGTATTATGCCCTTGCTGTCGAGCGCAATCAGCTCTTTCACGCCAGTGCACACGCCCGCGTCATACCCGGTGCAGGAGAGCATCCTGCATATGGAAGCGCCCGCGGCTCCGGCCCCGTTCACGACAACCCTGATGTCGCGCATGCCCTTGCCCGCCACTTTGAGGGCGTTCATGAGGGCTGCATACACCACGACCGTGGTGCCGTGCTGGTCATCGTGCATTACCGGGATGCCGATGCCCTGGAGCCTCTCCTCGATTTCGAAGCAGCGCGGCGCGGAAATGTCCTCGAGGTTTATGCCGCCGAAAACAGGGGCAATCGCCTTCACTATGGACACGATTTCGTCCACGTCCTTCGTCCTGAGGGCCAGAGGGAAAGAATCTATGCCTGCGAACTCCTTGAACAGCAGCGACTTGCCCTCCATGACGGGCAATGAAGCCTCGGGCCCGATGTCGCCGAGGCCGAGGACGGCGGTGCCATCCGTGATGACTGCCACGGTGTTGCCCTTCATGGTGTAATCGTAAACCTTCGCGGGGCTTTTCGATATTTCAATGCACGGGTCGGCGACGCCGGGAGTGTAAGCGAGGCTCAGGTCCTGCCTGGAGTTTATCCTCATCTTGGGCTCCACGGAGAGCTTGCCCTTCAGCCTCGCATGGAGCTCTACAGCAGGTGAAACCAAAGCAAACGCCTTTCAGAATAACATGCGGGCCTTATTTAATCTTACTGGACAAAAGCACAGGAAAAGGCCAGGAGGCCTGCACGTAACAGGCGTGAGCAGCGGCAATCGGGCGGCCGATGGATAGGACAGATATGAAAGCAATTTCCCGCCGCAAGCAGGCGGGTGCAGAGGCGATAGGGAAAGTGAAATAGGTTTTTCAGGTTTTCATGAAATGGGCTTTCAAGCACTCTATTGCAAGTTCTCTCTGATTGTCCGAAAAATAACTGGATTCATAATAATCTCCAACAAGCTTGCGCGCAGCTCTGCCGGCCTGTGTATTTGGGTCGAAAGATTGTGTTTGCACGAGCATATCCGCCAATTCATAGTCACTGGCCCGCTTTAGCGCGCGTTCTTTTGCTTCCCACTCCCTTTGCTTTGCCGCAAGTCCAAAGACCTTTTCCCTGGCGCTTTTCTGCCTGTTGTCTTCGCTCCTGGCTCGCTGCGCTCCAAGCTGCGCTTCCATTCTTTGCTCTGCCCTTTCCTGGCCTTTCCTTCTTCTCTGCTCGATAAAAGGCCTGTCACTCAACTCGGCATGATGCCTGGCGATTTGCCGCCGGACCGCAATCCTCTGGCCTTTGGATAGCGGGTGCGTGAAGCCAAGGGCTTGCATAGCATCACCCCTCTGTCCACGCCTGTAGGCAACACTAGAGGGCTTTCTCCTCGGCCTTCTCTTTCCCGCGGTAAGCATAGTCCCTGCCTGAACAAAGTAAGTGTTCGGTGGTTAATAAAACTTTCTGGTGCTAAACTCACCCGCCAATCAGCGGCGCCGCATCTTCCATGCAGGTTTCGTGCGCACCAAGTATCTGCATCACGCCATCGCGCTTGTTGCCGACAAGGCGGATGCCCAAAGTGACCTCATCGCCAACTGAGCACCGCGGGCTGAAGCCCGCGGGGTATCACAAGCTGCCGTCAACGGAAAATGACCCCACGCAAAACCCCGCCATGAATGGCGGGGGGTCATTTTGGGTTGCTGAATGGCCTGCCACGAGCACGATGATGGGCCATGGACAACCTGCCAAGCGCCGGGCCATCAATGCGGGATTTTCGGCATTCATTCCCACGCTGGCCTGGTGATTGCCGCGAGGGAGCCGCCCATGAAGGCCGTGGCGAACTGCACGAGGTTCATGGGCACGAGGAAAGCCGCGGGCAGGAGGCCGAAAGAGATGAGCGCGAAAGAAGGCGCGCCTATGGCGAGCGCCTTGAGGAACGAGGCGGCCGCTATGGAAATGAAGTAATTCACGCCCATGGCGACCTTGAGGGTCTTGAGCGCATAAACGTATGCCGCGTTTCCGAGCCAGATGAAAGGCACGAGATACGCGAGAAAAGCCGTGAAGCCGCCGAACACTATGCCTGATGCGAGCGCGGCCAGTGAGGGAAGCAGTATTATAGGGAGAGAAGAGCGCAGGGTGAGGAACAGGGCGGAGCACGCGAGGAGCGCGTTCACCAGCGTGCCGACCACGAGCTGGTTGGGGAACTGCGCGGAGTGGATGATGAAGGGAAGCAAAACGGAAGGGACGAGGAAAATGGAGAGCGCCTGGTACTCCGGGATGCGCAAAAACCCGTACTTCAGGGGAGAAACGCCGGCATTCAGGAAACCGTTCATGGAGAGGACCAATAGATTGGGAGTTGCATAGTAATAAATATTACGTTCCGGGTTATTGGTACATGGGAGCCGTTGAAGAGGTAATAGGGGCGCTGGAGGACGGCAGGAAAGTCGCTGTTTGCCAGGTGGCGCCCTCCGTGAGGGTTTCCATAGGCGAGGAGTTCGGGATGCCTCCCGGAACCGTGGCCACGGAAAGGCTCGTCGGCGCCCTGAGGCACGCGGGATTCGGCAGGGTATTCGACACCTCGACCGCTGCAGACATAGTGACGATAGAGGAAGGCGCCGAGCTCCTGAGGAGGATGAAGGACAACGAAAGGCTTCCGCTCCTGACATCGTGCTGCAGCGCATCAGTGCTGTACGTGGAAAACAATTTCCCGGAACTCCTCGGCCACTTCTGCACCGTGAAGTCGCCGCAGCAGTCCATGGGGTCACTCGTGAAGACCTACTGCGCGAGGAAAATGCGCGTAAAAAGGCGGGACATCTACAGCGTTTCCATAATGCCGTGCATTGTCAAGAAGCTCGAGGCAAGGAGGCCGGAAATGGAGTTCAATGGCGTGAAGCACGTTGACGCCGTCCTCACCACGAAGGAAGCCGCGGAGCTGCTGAAGAGGCGCGGGCTGAGCCTCGCTGACGCCCCTGAATCCGGGTTTGACAGCCTCATGGGAAAGGCATCCGGCTCTGGCCAGCTCTTCGGCACCACCGGAGGAGTCACGGAGGCCCTGCTGAGGTTCGTCTCATGGAAGCTCGATGGCGGGAACGCAAGGATTGATTTTCCTGAGGTGCGCGGCTCTGGCGGATTGAGGGATGTGCGCGTGAAGGCAGGCGGAAGGGAAATAAGGATTGCGGTGGTGGACGGCCTCAACAACCTCAAGGACATACTGAGCAACGCGGACAGGTTCGGGTCATACGACATGATAGAGATAATGACGTGCCCCGGAGGGTGCATAGGCGGCTCGGGCCAGCCGGCATACACGCCACAGGGCCTGCTCGCGAGGAGGGACGCACTCTACGGGATTGACGCCACGGCAAAAGCAAGGACGGCGATGGACAACCCGGCGGTGCAGGCCGTGTACAGGAATTACCTCCTCGAGCCCGGCTCCGGGGTATCGCAGTCCATACTGCACCTCAAGAGGATATGCCTCAAGTGCAAGTGAAGGCCGCGAAAGGCCTGGCCGGCGAATTGACATTCATGCGGCAGAGTCCGAGCATGAGGGAAGGAAACCATGATTAGCAAGAAAAATTCATAAAGAATACACGCGGCAAAAATAGGAATGTTTTTATAGTATTACTCGGGTAATACTAATGAGGTGATACTGTGGAAGTTGTTCCGGCGAAAGTGACGCCAAAACTCATCGAAGAAATAGACGTACTGGTGAAAGACGGGTGGTATGCCAACAGGAGCGAGGTCATAAGGGATGCGGTGCGCGAACTCGTGAAAAAAATGAAGTCAGAACGCCTCGCCGCGGCGATAAAGGAGGACGTGGAATGGGGCCTGAAGTGAAAGCGGTGGCGGACTCCGGCCCCATAATTCACCTCAGGGAAATAGGAGCCCTGAAGGCGTTGGGGATTTTCAAAATTATTATTCCGCCGGCTGTGAATGAAGAAATCAGGGGCAGGCCGCCCAAAGCAGCGGTGAATGCCGGTTTCGACAATAATCTTGCGCAGATACTGCAGAACGAATTCGAACTTGCGCTGGCGGAAAGCCAGTGCATAGCCCTTGCCAAAGCGCAGAGCATCAGGCTGTTCCTCACAGACGGCCTGGACGCGAGGACGACGGCGAAGGAAATGGGATTAGAACCGCACGGAACGGTGGGAATACTGCTCAAAGCCTACCGCAAAAGGGTTTTTTCGAAAAAAGAAACCATAGAACTCGTGAAGAAGCTCAAAACACATTCAACGCGGTACATAACATCCGACATCACCAATTACACGGTAGAAGAAATAATGAAAACTTAGGCAGGCACCATGCGGAAAAAAGGCGGGAAGCCTGACACGATGAAGGGCATTAAGGCCGAACACGGCATTGCGGAATGCACGGCAAAAACACGCGTAAACCGCATAAGCCGGCCTTTTCAAAAGCAACTATTATATTGACTAATTCTGTAATTAATTGGGTTTCGCATGGCCAAGGAGAAAGAAGTCAAGGAGGCGGAGGACGATAAGCCGCGCAGCTTCGGAGAAGGAGAGGGCATAGAGCGCAGCACTGTCAATCCCGAGGAAACCGACATTTTCGAGGAAGCTCTCAGCGGGCAGAAAAGGAAGGCCATTGAGAGGGCGCGAGCAGCTATGGACAGGAACGACGAGGAAGTGGCAGGCGGCGCCACGGAAGAGGATTCTGATGAAGAGGATGAGGATGATGAGGACGGCGATGAGGAAGAAAGCCCGGTGAAAAGGCCCGCGAAGGCGCAGGGGGAGGAAGAGGCCGAAGCTTCGGGAGATGGCGCGAAAGAGGAGGATGGGGAAGAGCAGGGCGAGGAAGAGGAAGAGCCTGAAGAGGATGCGGAGGAAAAGCCGGCAAATGACGGGAAGGGGCCCAAGGCGGATGAGGCGGAGCCTGAAGACGCGGAGGACACGCCTGAGGGAGATAAGGAAAAGCCGGCGAAGAAAAAGCGCGGAAGGCCCGCGAAGAAAAGCGCGGAAGAGGAGAATGCACTGGAAGATGAAACAGTTGTACAGGAGGAGGAAACAGCCGGCAAATTGGATGAAAGCGGAAAGGATGCCGAGGAATGGAACGACGAGGAATTCGATTATGACATTGACCATGATTCCAAGGAGCCAGAAGAACTGAAGGCGCCGCCGCGCGAGGAAATAAGGAAGACACTGCTCGCAAAGGCCTCGATGGCTGCTGAAGGCTTTCCGGAGGACAGCACTTTGCAGGCCGAGAAGCTAGCGTTCCTTTCCGACAAGGAAAAGAAAGCCGTATTCATAGGCAGGAAGGGAAGCCTGTACAAGAAGTACGGGTTCGAGGGCGCGCTGCAAATCGGCCGCGTGTCGGAAAAGGAGTTCGAGGGCAATGACGTGTGGCTCGACTCGCTCAACCCACATGTGGTGTTCGTGTGCGGCGCGAGAGGCAGCGGCAAGTGCCTTACAGGAAACACGCTGATTACACTTGACAACGGTGAGGCAGTTCCAATTAAGGAACTTGAGGAAAGGCAGGAGAAGGTATTTGCCCTTGGCCATAGCCTTGAGGTTACACCGGCGGCAAGGATGGACTTCTTCAAAAGAACAGTTAATAAGACACTCAAGGTAAGGCTGCAGAGCGGGCGCGAAATAGAGCTTACGCCTGAACACCCGCTTCTGACAGTGAACGGCTGGAGGCCGGCAGAGAATCTCACAAAAGACGACAGGATTGCAACCCCAAGGGTGCTCCCGGCATTTGGAAAAAGGAGAATGAAGGAATGCGATGTGAAGTTGCTGGCTTACCTCATCGCCGAGGGGCACCTCAGCAACCAGTTCGTGCTGTTCAGCAACATGGATGAAAAAATAATCGCGGATTTCAGGCAGAGCATTGCGGAATTCGACCCCAACCTGAGGGTTGAACAGCACTCAAAGCCCGGATGCTTTAGGGTTGCACAAGTGAAGAAGAAGGTTAACCTCGGCCACATTATAAGGGACAAGGAAGGGAGATTCACAGACAAAGGTTATATACTAATGGAAAGAAGCTCGATTAGACAGTGGCTCGAAGGAGTAGGGCTTTACGGCAAGCTTTCGGCGGAAAAATTCATACCAAAGGAAGTAATGCAACTCGAGAAAGACCAACTTGCCCTTTTCCTTAACAGGATGTTTAGCTGCGATGGCTCGGTGTATAAGGTAAACAGGGACAAGAACTGGTGCGTATCCATAGGATTCGCATCGGAAAGGATGACAAGGGAAGTTCAGCACCTGCTCCTGAGGTTTGGCATACTCTCTACGTTCAGGAAGAAAAAGACAAAATGCAACGGGAAACTATTCGACAATTATGAGAACGTGGTTTACGGGGAAAATGTACTGAAGTTCATAACCGAAATAGGGTTTTTTGGGCCAAAGGAGGGGCGCGCCACAACCGCCTTCTCCGAAATGGCAGGACATAAAAGGAATCCGAACTTCGACACCGTACCAAAAGAGATATGGGAGAAATTTCGGGTTTACAGTGGAAAAGAATTGTCAGAAAAACTTGGTTATAAGAGGAATTGGTTCAGCAGCACGAGGAGCTATGCGCCTTCGCGCGAAAAACTATTGAAAATGGCGCAAATAGAGCAGAATGCCGGAATACAAACACTAGCAAACGCTGACATTTACTGGGACACAATAAAGGAAATAACCGAAATAAACGGGGAAAAGGAAGTTTATGACATTACAGTCCCGGAGCACCACAACTTCGTGGCAAACGATGTTATCGTGCACAATTCATATGTCCTAGGTGTCATCGCCGAGGAGCTTGCGCAGCGGAACAGGAACGTGGGGACAATTGTCGTTGACCCAGTAGGAGTCTTCTGGAGCATGAAGTTCCCTAACAAGGACGAAAAGGAATTGGAGAAGCTCAAGGAATGGGGCCTTGAGGCGAACGGCCTGAAAAATCTCAAGGTGTTCATACCTGAGGGAATGAAAAAGGAAGTGCCGAAATCCACTTATGACGCCGGCTTCTCTATACCGCCCTCGCTCCTGACAGGAGAGGACTGGGCGCTCACTTTCGGGGTTGACAGGTTCTCCGTGAGCGGCCTGCTGCTGGAAAAGGCCATCAAGAAGGTCGAGAAAGGATATGTGCAGACCGAGCCTGAGGAAGGGGAGGGGAAGCAGAAGCGGCGCACGAACCAAAATAGGGTGCATGGGAAGGGCCCTGGGTATTCCCTCGATGACCTCATTGAGTGCCTCGAGACGGATGCGGAACTGAACAGCAGGGAGAAGGGCTACAAGCAGGACTCTATACGCGCGATAGTGAGCAGGTTCGAGGCCGCGAAGAACTGGGGAATATTCCATGAGAAGGGAACGCCTCTGGGAGAGCTCTCGCGCGAGGGCCAACTGACGGTGCTCGACACGTCTTTCCTGGACGACAACGTGACCGCGCTCGTGATAGGCATACTGGCGAGGAGGCTGCTCGCCGCCAGGAAGATTTCAACGAGGAAGGAGGCGGCGAACAAGTTCAAGGAGCTGAACATGAACGAGCTGCTTGAGCTCGAGATACCGCCAACGTGGCTCTTCATAGACGAGGCGCACACGCTCATACCGAGCGGCAACGAGGTGACACCGGCGACGGCAGGCCTCATAGAGTACGTCAAGCAGGGAAGGAGGCCGGGGCTTTCGCTCGTGTTCGCGACGCAGCAGCCATCCGCGATAAACACCAAGGTGCTGAGCCAGCTTGACGTCATAATGACGCACAAGCTGATTTTCGACGACGACATAAAGGCGGTCTTCAAGAGGACGCCTACTATAATTCCGCGCCAATACAGGGCACTGAACTTCATCAAGACGCTCCCTGTAGGAGTCGCGCTCACGGGAGACAGGCGCGAGGAAACGAGCAGGGCATTCGTGATGGGCATAAGGCCGAGAAAGAGCCAGCACGAGGGAAGGGACGCGGAAACCACGCAGATGACGGAAACCTTTGACGACGCGCAGGTGCTGAGTATTGCCGCGGAGATGCTGCTGCGCGACGTGAAGGCCCATAAGGCAATAGACATTGACAAGGCAAGGCTCGCGGTTGACACCCTGAACCTCAAGTACAGGGGCAATGTGGATTTCGCGCGCGTGCTGAGGGAGCTTGAGGGGGAGGGCGTAGTTGCGGGAAAGAACAGCCTGATGCTCGAGGGAACGGAGGAGCAAGAGGCTGGCCCGGAGGGAACGGAAAAGGTCGGCGAAGAAGAGGAGGAAGGAACTCTTGATGATGAGGCGGAGGAGGAACGGCGCGCGCTCGGCATGGACAAGGAAGGGCTCGTGCCGATAAAGAGGAAGCCGACGGAGGAAAGCGGAAGCGGGCAAGGGCGCATGGAAAGCGTGGCGGAAGAGGCACGCAGGGGCGCTGAAAGCCTCGAGCTGCTGGCTCTCCCGCAGAGGATAGAAGAGGAGCAGGCGAGGCGCATAATAGACGGCGTGAGGAAAAAAGGGTTCCTCGGGATAATCGGGCAGGCCGAGAGGATTGAGTCAGTGAAGGTCAAGTACATGCCGATATGGCACGTGAAGTTCGACTCGATGACGCAGCGCAAGGAATTCATTGCACGCGAATGCTTCATAAACTCGATGACAGGCGAATTCGTGCACTTCAAGGCAGGGAACTTCATCGAATCCAGGGGCCTCGGAAGGATGAACGAGCTCAATGACGAGGAAATAGCAATCGTGAAACTCCTCCAGAAGAGGGAAATGACGGCCGAGGAAATCATGGGAAGCACAGGCCTCGAGGAGGCGCGCGTGCTCAGGACAATGCAGAAACTGGCTGAAAACGGCACGGTGCAGAATATTACGGACACGCGCAGCGGAAGGAAGGCCTACAGGATGAAGGAGAAGCTGGACCTGCCACCGCACGAGAGGCACGAAATGCTCGGCTCGCTCGCATCGCTGCCGTTCGTGAGGACAGAGGCCCTGAGCGTGGAAAAGGAAGCGTTCACCAAGGAACAGGCTGCCGAGGCGCTCCGCAGGCTTTGGGGGAACGTGATAGTGAAAAGGGTCGAGCCGCTGTACAAGCCAGTGTGGCATGTCGTGCTATCGCTCGATGCCAAGGAAAGGGAAGTGCTGATAGACGCGGTGAACGGGAAAGTAATGAAGGAATGACAAGCCGCAGCCGCCAATTCAACTTTCGCCTGAAACATTCACCTGAAGTAACCCTTCGACAGGTATGCCCTCCCTGAATCCCCCATCACCATCACGGCAAGGTCGTTTTGGCCCATCTTTTCCGCATGCTTGTTGACGGCATAGGCGACCGCGCCGCTGCTCGTGCCGCAAAGCAGCCCATGCCTCGAAGCCAGCGAGCGCATCATCCCGATGGCCTGCCTGTCAGTGACGCATAGGGTTTCGTCCACCACGCCGGCGTCGAAGCAAGGAGTGTCGAAATCGAGGCCAATGCCCTCGAGCCTGTACGGCTTCGGGCGCCCTTTCGTGGCGCGGAAAGAAGTTGCCGCATCCACAGCAATCACCTTGATGCGCGGATTTTTCTCTTTGAGGTATTTTCCAGCGCCGCTCACGGTGCCACCGGTGCCGGCAGCCGCGAAGAAATGCGTTATTTTCCCGCCGGTCTGGGCCCATATTTCAGGGCCGAGGGTAAGGTAGTGCGCCTCAGGGTTGGAAAGGCTGTAATACTGGTTCGGCATGAAAGAGCCACTGATTTTCCTGCTCAGCGAGTTAGCCACGCTGTGGCTGTTCCGCCGGTCCGTGACAAGCCTCGTGTCGGGACACATGACGGTTTCAGCGCCGTAAGCCCTCATCGCATCGAGCTTTTCCGCGCTTATTTTCCGGGAACACACTATTATTACCTTGTAGCCCTTCACTGCGCCAATCATTGCAAGGGAAGCGCCCTGGTTCCCGGAGGAGCACTCGACAATTGTGCCGCCGGGACTGAGCAGGCCCTTCCTTTCGGCCTCCTCGACCATGAAGAGAGCCGAGCGGTCCTTCATGCTCCCACCCGGATTCAGGCACTCAAGCTTTGCGAAAACCTTAGCGCGAAAGCCGAAGTCCACCTCCACAAGAGGAGTGCTGCCGACAGCTTTGAGGATGCCGAGCCTCACTGCCCCATCAGCCATGGCCATCATCGAATCGCCCTGGAAGCGAAAGGGGGAAGCGCCTTCCCGCGCGATTTTTCCGCAATCACGAGATGCGCGAGGTGCGCGATTTTCGCACCGCGCTTCCACGCGCCATAAGCGTCAGTGGCACTGAGCCTGCAATGGCCAAGCGCGGCCCTCTGGCTGTGCGCATCGAAAGCGAGCTTCGGGGCGCTCCTGACGGCCTCATCGTACGGATAGAAATCGAACTCTACGCCGTACTTTTTCTCCGCATCGGAATAGCCTTTTAGGATAACGTCGGCCTCGGATTGCAGCTTGAGGAGAGTAACTATCCTGAGGATGGAAAGGCCGGCGCTTTCGAACAGCCTTTCAATCACGCGGAAAGGCATCCTGCCGCCGACATTGAGGAGGAGAAGGCCGCCATCGGCAAGCTGCTTTTGCCCGCCGAGGAGGAAGGCATGCTGCAGTGCAAGGAGGCGCTCCCTGAACTCGCGCGGCACTTTCGCGGGGCGTTCCGAAAAAAATGATGCGGTATTGATGCCCCCGAAAATGTCCCTGCCGTGGAAAGGAAGGTTAGGGAGGTTCGCGTACAATATGTCTGCCTTTATGCCGCGCCCCGCGAGCGGCTCGCAGAGGTTCCCATGAAGCACTCTGAAGACGTCGGGCTTCACCCGGCCGAGGTTGTTGAGGAAATTCATTTCCGCGACGGGAAGGACTTTCTTGTGTATGTCCGTGAGCACGAGGCTGCGCGGCCTGAAGATTTCATTCGCGCCGATGCCGTCAATGCCCGGCCCTGTTCCGACGCTCACGAAAGTGCCGACATCCGCCTTTTCCTCCCTCGCGGCCTTGAAGCCCATGAAAGCGAGGTAGGTCCAGCTGTTCTTCACGTCACTTGGGTCGATTTCGTAGGTGTTGTCGTTCAGCATGACGTTAGCCCTCTTGCGCAGCCCTGACTCGGCAAACAGGCTGGTGATGTCGATTTCCCTTGTGAGGCGCTGGCTGGGATGTTCCGGCGCTGCATGCGAAGGCTCCATTCAATAATAGGCGCGCCCGCGGGATTACTTCTTTCCACCTCACATGTGAGGGGTTTTCGCTCAAGCTTATGGTACGCCGCATGCCAGCTCGGGAGAGCGGACAATATGACAACTGGTGAGAGTAAATAGAGAAAAAAACAACTATATACTAATGCGCGGCCATAAAAAAAGTATCAGCCCTCTTCCGGCCTCGAAATCCTTTCGGTGAGGAGCGGCATGAGCTTGTTCTCGGCCTTCCGGAGGTGCTCGCGGAGCGTGGCCACTTTCACGTTCGCGATTTTCGCGAGCTTCTGGAGGTTGGCCCTTCGCGGGAATGAGTAGTATCCGTGGAGTGAGGCGAGCTCGAGCGCTTTTTGCTGTGAAGGGGAGAGCGAAGGAAGCACGTTCGGAAAATAAATGTTGCGCATTTTCCTGTTGGCAATTCCGAGCATCTCCGCAGAGTCCATGTGCGCGGAGAGGTCGTCGTGGAATTTCCTTATGCGGCCCTTGTCCCATGAAGCGACCTCCCAGTACTCGTGGTTGTCTGGCGAATTTAGCGGAGGGGCCACAAGCATGAGGCCGTCGTTGAAATAGAGCTGGGCATATTCCTCGCCGCCGCGAAGCCTGAACTGGTAGGCGAAAACGTCCTTTTCCGGCATCTCGAAACGGCACAGGTGCCTGTCCTTCCGCAGGTCAAGGATGTAGTCAAGCTTGCTTTCCTCGCCGCCGAAGACCTTGCAAATCTGCGAGACGTAAGTGCTGCCATCGGAAGTGTGGGTGTCAAGAGGATAAGAGAAAACCGTGGCACCGAATTTCCGGGCCCTTGACACTATGGGGCAATCGGCATGGTTGAGCCTGAAACGGGCGGACCACATGTTATTGTATAGGCGGCCAACAGAATAAATAACCTTCTTTAGTTAAAGAATTAGATTAGTGGTTGAACGGAGCATGCGGCAGAAAGGAAAACATATAAGTTTCGGTGTTTATCGAAACTTATATAAATAAGCTTGGATAAATATTACATATGAAAAAATCCGGACTCGTGCTCCTTGAAGCGATTCGCGGGGCGAAAACGCAAAAAGGTATAGCCGAAAAACTCGGCATTTCCCTGAGCACTGTAAACAATGCAATAGCGCCGCTTGCACGCATAGGCGCGATAGAGAAGAGAAAATTCGGCATGAGGATTGTTGACAAGGAGAAGGCCCTAACTTATTTTGCGAGCATAAGGAACATCCCCAGAGATGTTGCCTACAGCACCAGGGCAGATGGCACAATAAGCGGAATAGAAAAGCTCATGCCATCAGGCGTCGTTTACACGGCTTTCAGCGCATACAGGCTCAGGTTCAACGAGGCCCCGGCAGACTACAGCGAAGTCTACGTTTACGCAGGTGAAAGCGAGCTATCCGAACTAAAGAAGCGATTCCCCCAAAAAGAAGGGCCGGCCAACCTTATAGCGATAAAGATGGAAGAGACCATAAAGCAGGAAAAAATAGCCCCAAATGAATTGATGTTTGCCGACCTGTGGAACCTGAAGGAATGGTACGCAAAAGAATTCCTGAAAGCGCTAAGGCAAAAAATGGGGCTGGAGCAATGAAGGCAAAAGAATTCTGGCACGAAAGCCTTACCGAAGAGAGCTGGAAAAAACTGCAGGAGCTCTCAAGGGAAATGGAACTGACAGTCATAGGCGGCTGGAGCGTCTAGCTCTGGACTGCCCATGAGGCTGAATTCGGCAGCGGAGCGGTGATTTTACCTTTGTGCGGGGGCCCGAATAGAAGCCGTACGTGTTTAGCCCCTTAGGGCTTGCTGGAGTTGGGTGTATGGGTTGAGGTTTCTTTGTTCCCATGTGGCTATCAGGCTTGTTAGTACGTCATGGTTGCGGGTCCCTTTTTGGTTGCGGAGGCAGCCATAGATTTTGCGC
>JACQPB010000055.1 GCA_016202305.1 Candidatus Iainarchaeum sp.
ATCGTACCTTGCTGTATCAACCGGTTATTTATTTTCTTCCAATCCCTCTTCATCTGAAAACCATCTGCTCCTCCCCCAATCAAGGATGAGCAGGGTTTTCACCTACTTAAAAATAGCTAGTCATGCAACACAGCAGGTTATGTCATAAGCCCTTACAACCTTTATTGCTGTCGGCCTGAGGTTTTCCGGGACAGAATTCATGTTATGCCTGAGCGCATTTACCCCACCAACTGTCACGACCGCTGAAATCCCGCCAATTATTGCAGCCTTGCGGAGTTTTTGGCGCAGTGTCATTTGGCAATATCCCTCCTAACAATTCATGGCCTATATATGCTATGCTAACAGTCAGTTTTTCAGGCTCACTATACAGCTGGCCCTGTAACTGTTTATTGCAATTTTTTCGCAGATTTTTTCATCGTTTTTTTCGTAAGCGATTTTCATCAAACACTGTGCTTTAAACTCGTTCTTTTGGCCGTACGAATCTTCACTCATCTGGCTGCATATTTCCTCGTCATTTGAGGCTATGGCGGCTTCCTTATAGCACAAATCCTTGCTGACATCTGTCTTTTCCGGTTCGACGACTATTTCCTTGCACGGGGTTATGTCGCCGGTTAGTTTTGCCAATTCAATCAGGCATGGCTTTTTATTGTCAGATGAGATTTTATTGCAGATTCTGTAGTCTTTCGTGATTTTAGCCATTTCCGAATAGCATGAGCCGGAATAATCGACATCGCCCTGGAACGTGGTGAGCCTGCCGCATATTCCCGCGTCCGATTTGCTCTTTGCGACCGCTATGTAGCAGGTGCTTTTCCATGAAGTAATATTTATCTTGTCGCAAATTTGCACCGAGGCGGTTGATTTGGCCACGGAAGTGTAGCAGTCAGATTGGCTGGATGGCAAAGATATTCCTTCACAGATTGAAGGGTCTTTCAGAGAGCTTGCTTTCCCGATTAAGCACAAGGTCTCTGTTTCGAGAGTGAAACCCTTGCTCGTGCATTCGTTTACTGCACTAGCGTTACTTCGAAGGTCTTTGCCTTGGTTCTCGGTATTATTTTGTGGTGCAATATCTTGTTTCTGCTGAGGTTCAACACAGCCTGAAGCGATAATGGCAAAGAGAACCAAAACCGCAATTGAAATCATTCTGTCAATATGCGGAGGAACGAGGTTCACCTCAGGTATTCCAGCGTGCTTTCGAAGACTCCCCTCGTTATTCCGGGGTTGTAGTTGAAGTAAATGCTCTTCCCTATCACGAGGTTCTTCTCGACTATCGCCGGGTAGCTTTTCTTGTCCGGGCCGGTGCTTTGTATGTATGCGAGCTCGCGGCCGTCCACTGCAACGTCAAAGGTTTCGAAGTATGCGTTCCTGAGGGGATCGGCCGGGAAGACCTCTATGCCCTTCATTATGGGGGTCTTTTCGTCCTCGCGGAACAGCCTTCCGCTGACGACTATCCTGTTGGTGCATGTCGGCTGGTTGTTGACTATCCTGTCGCAGTCCACGGGCACTATGTCGCCGAAAGTGTTCTTCCACCCTATCACATCGTAGGTGTCAGGCCTCCTTATGCCGGAATCAAGGACGAGTATGAACTTTCCCCCGTTCTTCACGAATCTCTGTATCCCTTCGCCGAGCTTCTTGGAAACTTCCTTGTTGGCTTCCTGGCTCTGGTCGAGCATCACTATCTGGTATTGCGCGAGCTGTTCTGTCGGGTTCCTTTCAAGCGTGTCAGTCGTCTTCAGCTGGTATTCTATGAAGTCGCGGTTGTCGTTGAGTATGTCTATTACTTCTTGGCTCGTGGAGCCCACTACCAGCATCCTTGTCTTTCCGCTGCTGATATTTATCACGTCCACCACGCTGCCGAGTATGGGCGTGTTCTGGTTTATCACGTCAAACTTTACCGCGAGGAAAAAACCTACTATCAGGATAAGTATCAATGGTATGAGGCCTTCAAGGTGCATTCCCCATCTTGAGCCCCCGCCGAAATCCTCTCCGCCTGCCGGGGCTGCTGCTTCGGCTCCGCCTTCAGGATACACCCATCTTTCACCTTCTACGATTAATTTGTTAAATTATTGTTGTTTCAACCCTTTTATATATTTTATTGTTGATATGTAAGCTCGTTTTTGTATATAAACCTTTTCATGCAAGATAGGTTTTGGTATTGGCATGAAGTTCACCACATCAGGCTCTTCCGAAACAGGGCCGAGCTCTTCCATAGGCATAATGCGCTTTGACACCGAGACTGGCGGCCCCAAGATAAGCCCCGAGTTTGTCGTCATTGTGGGGGCGGCTTTCACTCTCGTAATCCTAGTGCTCCAGCTCTTCAAGGTATGAGCGTGGGCTTTCCTGCTCTTCAGGTTTTCCGAGGCATCCTGTATGGCCAAAGAGTCACGTGAGTCGGTTGCGAGGCGCAACATCCTGCGCGAGAGCGGGGACGTCAAGGGCACGGCCATCAGGGGCTATGACTTCGACAAGGGCGTCGATTATCATGGTATTGTGAAGAGCTTCGCCTCGACGGGCTATCAGGCCTCGCACCTTTCCAGGGCGATTGAAATCACTGGCCGGATGATTTCGGCCAAGGCGGCCATTTTCCTCGGCTACACTTCCAACATGGTTTCATCCGGCCTGCGCGAGGTTTTCCGCTATCTGGTGCAGCACAGGAAGGTGCATGTAGTGGTCACTACCGCGGGCGGCATCGAGGAGGACATCATAAAGTGCCTCGGCGATTTCGTGCTCGGAGATTTCCGCGCTTCAGGGAAGGTGCTGCGGAAAAACGGCATCAACCGCATCGGCAACATTTACGTGCCGAATTCGAGGTATGTGCGCTTCGAGGAGTTCCTCCAGCCTTTGCTCGAGGAGCTTTACGCGGAGCAGAAGAAGACAGGCCGGGCAATCAGCGTTTCAGGGCTCGTGTGGCGCATGGGCGAGCGCATCAATGACGAGCGCTCCATCTGCCACTGGGCATGGAAGAACAGAATCAGGGTCTTCTGCCCTGCGCTCACCGACGGCGCTCTTGGCGACAACATTTACTTCTTCAAGTACCGGCGCCCGGATTTCGCGATTGACATCACGGAGGACACGCGGCTCCTGAATGACACCACAATTGACCAGGGCAAGACCGGCCTCATAATCCTCGGCGCGGGAGTCGTGAAGCACGCAATCCTCAATGCAAACATGTTCCGCAACGGCGCCGATTTCGCGGTTTACATCAACAACTCGCAGGAGTTCGACGGCTCGGACGCCGGGGCGCTCCCCGAAGAGGCCGTGTCCTGGGGAAAGATACTGCCAGAGGCCGCGAGCGTTAAGGTGTTCGGCGACGCGACCATCCTTTTCCCGATTCTCGTGGCGGAGACGTTTGCGAGGAAATAGTATTTATTTTGCTTCCTTGACAAATGTGAGCGGCACACGAAACTTTTCATGTATTTCTCGCAAGTAAAAATCTTTTCTGTCTCTAATTTCCTCTTCGGTTAAATCCCGATTTAATCTGATTGTTATTCTCAGGATTTGCTTTGGGGGGGCTTTCGGGACAAATCTCCCTCTATACACCCAAGTTTCCTGTACCGGCATTAACTCCAGTGTATAAGCGTCCCCAAAAGTTTCCTTTAAGGTTGAAATCGCCGCGTCGGGGTTCGGCATTTTCCTTCGTCCGAGCCCTACGCTATATATGTTTGGTGCAGTGTGCCCGGTGAATCCGCTGTGCATTATTTTTTTTAGCGAAATGAAAGGGTCCCCCCTGTCCTCTCTTAGTGGAATGTTGTAGCTGGTTATCCCGTGAACTACGGGGTTTTGGTATATGTAAACCGTTCCTGCCCTTGTTACTTTTACCCCGAATTCTATGATTTTATTGTACCCATGCGGTGGTTCTATGCTATGGTGGTCATTGAACAGGAAAGGCACAATTGCATTTCCTCCTTTTCCTGACCTTTTGAGTTCCCTTACCGTTTGCAGTACCCGTTCTCTAAAGTTTCCGAGTGAGGCAATGGAATCCTCATATTTCAGTTCCCTGTTCTGCCTGAATATGACTCCATTGCGTTTAAAATATCTGGCCAGTTCTCTAAAATTTCCCTCTAATTTGTCAGGTGTCCTCCAATCACCCATGTTTTTTATTCCATCTTCAGTGCCTCTAAAGAAAAACAGTGGTTTCCCACGTTTTGAATCGATTTTTTTGACAGGCATTTCAACCAATACTACTTTGACATATTTGGTTAATTAGCTTTTAGTTAGACGCTGCAGCCATTTTCTTCGGCGAGGTTTCCTCTATCATCCTCATTTCGAATTTCAGTATGTCTTTTGTGAACTGGCTGTTCCTGTCAAGCGTGTACAGCTTTGTCCTCCCGATTGTTTTCGTAATTTTTACGAGGCCGAGTTCCTCAACTTTCGGCCAGTGCATGAAGAAGGCGCCTTTGCTAAGCCCTGCGAGTTCCTGCATTTCCTTTTTCGAATAACTCTCGCCGATGTTGTCCACCAGCACGTCAAGTATGCGCGTGAAAGGGCTGTCGCCGAAAAACTTTATGGTGTTGGATTCTTTCATGGTCATGCCTCTTTGCAGATGTTTCAAGACTTGTTGCGGATATTACTGCAATGCCTTCGGAAATGTTATTATACTGGCATGCATATCCTGTTCTTCTTATGGGCCAAGAGGTTCCGCTCATAACCAAAATCCCTCCTGCAGAGCTGAAACTCTTCAGGCAGCGCGTTATGGCTGCTAATGGAAGGGTGAGAGTCCTGGTGCACCCGTTTTTCGAGAGCGGCGACAGGACTTATCGCAGCGTGGTGAAACGTGTTCTCTCAAGCGGCCGTGTCCCGGTTGTCGTGCTTGGGGAATATTCCGAAATTGAAAAGTTGCAGAGTCGCCTTCGCAGGGTCGGGGCTGCAAATGTTTTGGTCATTCCCACGGGCTTTCAGGATGGTGCCCCTATATTGAGGTTCACTCTTGGGGGGCCGGTGCTTGATGAAAGCAGGTCCGAGTTGATAGGCCTGCTGAAAAGTTCCGGGGTGAATCGCGTTGAAATCGGGGGTGTTTACGCTGCCCAAGGCGAATCTCAGAATGTGGTTTCCGCTGAAAGAGCTTGGCAGAACCACGGGCACAAGAAGGCGTCAGGAAACGCCAAATACCTGCGGCTTCCCCTCTCAAACGGCTGTGCGGGAAGTACGTACAGGGCATTTGTCGAGGCAAGAAAATTTGGCGCCGTGAGGTGGATTCCCGGGGCAATAATAACTCCTGACGGCAGGAGGCTGGCAAAGAAGCCATATGTAAATCCGGTGCGTGCTGTCAGGAGGGCACGAGCAATGCGCGGCCTGTAAGTCAATGCCTTATTTTGATGTAAAACTCGCGCTCCAGCACCTTTTCCATCTTCCCTTTTCCCGGCACTATTCTCGTGCCTGTGCTATCCTCTATCTCTTTCTTGTGCTTCTTTACGAATGCCGGGTCGCTCGAGCCGAGCTCTAGTTCAGCCTTGTCGTTCGGGCTGAGCTTTTCCTGCTTGCGCATGTCCTGTATGCGCCTCCGGAGCTCCATGAGCTCCCATTCCTCCTTGAGTCCGGGGTTAGCTTCCCTGTCGAGGAATATTTTCCCTTTCCCGAATTCCTTCGATGCGTAATTTCCATGTGGCTCGGCCGTCGCCTGCGTGAATTTCTTGACGTTTGCGGAATCCGCTATTATCCGCCACGTTTCCGGGAACTCCTTCTCTTTTGATACATACACAAGCTCGTTGAGGGGCCAGCGCAGGCGCAGCTGCTCCGATTCGCGCAGGCTGAGCGCTTCCTGCACCAGCTGCTTGGCCTTCGCGAACTCCGCTTCAAGCGCGGTGTCGATGCGTGCTGCATCCGGCTCCGGGAGCGCGGTGAAGTGCACTGATTCCTCGCCGCCTTTGCCTTTCATGTGCTGGTGGAAGTGCTCGCTCACGTGGGGCGCTATGGGTGCGAGCATCCTTATGAGCGCCGAGATTATGTGGCTGAATGCCGCCGAGAGTGCTTCCTTGTCATCCTTGGCCCTGTCCCTGACAATCTTTATGTATGTCCTGCTGAATTCCTCCAGCACGAAGTACTCGATGAGCTGCACTGCTTTCGCGTAGTTGTAGGTGTTGTAGGCTTCCAGGACGTCCTTTTCGAGGCTGTTGAGCTTGCTCATTATCCACCTGTCCTCCGTATTCAGCCCCGCTTTTCCTTTTTTTTCGTGCTTCGCGGCGTCGATGTCAAGGTATGTTATGCCGTAGTTGATGCTGTTCCAAAGGGTGTTGAAGAACCTGTTCACTTCCTTGAACGCTTCCCAGTCGAAGGTCATGTCCTCGCCCTTGGATTCCCTCGCGAGGTAGAAGCGCAGGTAGTCGCGGTTGTGCTTCTCTATGACTTCTTTCGGCGACACGATGTTGCCGAGGCTCTTGGACATCTTCTTCTTGCCCAGGTCAAGCACCATGCCGTGCATTGATATGGCCCTGAACGGCTTGTCGTCGAAGCATATAGTGCTCGTTATAAGCTGCGAGTTCCACCATCCGCGTATCTGGTCCTTGCCCTCTATGTTGACATCCGCCGGCCAGTACTTCGCGAATTTCTCCCTGTCTTCAGGGTGCCCTATGCTTCCCCATGAAGATACTCCCGCGTCGAACCACACGTCAAGGACTTCCGGCACGCGCTTCATGGTTCCCTTGCCGCACTTCCTGCACGGCCACTTGACCGAGTCTATCCATGGCTTGTGCAGGTCCTGCGGCACGCTGCCGCAGTGCTCCTTCAGCTCTTTCAGCGAGCCTATGACTTTCCTGTTGCCGCAGCCATCGCACGTCCATATCGGCAGGGGCGTTCCCCAGTACCTCTGCCTCGACACGGGCCAGTCGCCTAGGCTCTCTAGCCAGTTCCTGAACCTGTCCTTTCCCCATTCAGGGTGCCATTCGACGGTTTCGTTAAGCGCGAGCATCCTCTCCCTTATGGCCGTCACCCTGAAGAACCATTGCGGCGTCGACACCATCAGCAGCGGGCTCTTGCATCTCCAGCATACGGGGTAATCGTGAGTGAAGTCATGCTTGTACACCAGCGCGCCGGCCGAGTGCAGGTCCGCTATTATCTCGTCGTCCACGATGCGCGCCTTTTTTCCCGCGTACTTTCCAGCCTCTTTCTGGAGGATTCCGTCCGTGCCGACGATGCTGACTATGGGGAGGCCAGCCCTCGTTCCGGCGTCGAAATCTTCCTTGCCGCATCCCGGCGCGGTGTGCACTAAGCCAGTGCCGTCGTCAACATTCACGTACCTGTCGCTGAGAATCACGCGGTAGGCGCTCTCCATCTCCGGGAGCGCGAGGTTTCCAGCAAGCGGGCTTTCGTACTCCAGGCCTTCCAGCGTGGCGCCCTTCACTTCAGCCTTGACGGTATAACCGGCCTCCGCCGCGTCCATGAGCGGCTGGAGCCTTTCCTTCGCTACCACCCATGTCTCCGTGCCAACCTGCGCGGCAACGTAATCATACTTGGGATGCACCATGACACCGGTGTTGCTAGGCAGTGTCCATGGCGTAGTGGTCCATATTATGAGGTATGTGTTTTCCGGCAGGCCGAGCTTTTTCGAAACGGCGTTCTCCCTCACCCTGAACTTCACGTAAACCGACTTGTCGGTCTGCTTCACGTACTCTATCTCGTTGTAAGCGACAGCTGTTTCGCAGTGCGAGCACACATGCACCGGGTACTTGCCGCTGTAGAGCAGGCCCTTGTCGTCCGCATTCTTGAATGTCCACCAGATGGCCTCAATGTACCTGTTGTTGAGCGTGAGGTAAGGGTTCTCCCAGTCCATCCAGACGCCGAGGTTGTCGAATTCCGCGTTCATTATGCCGATGTATTCCGTCGCGAATTTTTTGCACTCGGCCACGAACCTGTCCACCCCGTGCTTTTCGATTTCGCCCTTTGTCCCGAAACCGAGCTTCTTCTCGACCTTGTTCTCTATCGGCAGGCCGTGCGTGTCGTAGCCCGGCTGGTCCAGCACGGAGAAGCCCTGCATCCTCTTTTGCCTTATGGTGATGTCCTTGAGGATTTTGTTCAGCGCCGTGCCCATGTGTATGTTGCCCGAAGCGTATGGCGGGCCGTCCATCATGAAGAAGCCTTTCCCCTTGGGGTTCAGCTTTCTGGCCTTTTCGGGTATTTTTTTCTTCCGCCAGAATTCGCGGATTTCGTTTTCCTTCGCGAGGCCGTACTGTTCGAGGGTTTTCATTGAATCACTTCATTCCCGCAATTGCACCTGCATTTCTTTTCTTTTTGGCGCATTTTCCCTGCTCTTGCTTTTTTTTCTTTTCAGCCGCTTTTTCTTCCTTGCACTTTTCTTTTTCGTAGAATTTTTCTTTTCTTTTTGGTACAGCTTTTTCCTTTTCTTTCCCACGGAAAGAAAAGAAAAAGGTGTGGGCGTAGGAGGATTCGAACCTCCGACACTTGGTGTATAAGACCAATGCTCTACCAGACTGAGCTATACGCCCTCGCCGGTTGCCCCGGCGGGAGCGCACCCTATCTTCGTCCCTTATGGGACTCGATAGGCTTGGCTTCGCACGATTGGCAACCGTTTTCCTGAACTTACTAATAAAGGCATAAATTAGGTTTTTAAAGGTAAACAAAAGGGGCATTCAGAGTTCTTTCATGCTCAGATTATTGGTGGTGTTCACCTCAAAGTTCCCGGCCGCTTCCTTCATTTTGCCGTACTTGCCTGTGTTGAGGCGCAGGGAGTTCCTGTATACCGTGGTGTAGGCGTTGGATATTGCGTAGCATGCGCCTTCACGCACCGCTTCAATGCTTTCGTCCCAGAGCGAGAGGTACACGCATCCTGTTTCGTCTCCCACGAGGACATCGCACACCTTGTGCGCCCTGCCATCCCCATGCAGCACGACTTCCCTTGGCTCGGACTTTTCCTCGGCCTTCACCGTGACTTCTATTTTCTTCATCTCGGGCCTCAGCTCAGACACCTTCATCCAGGATTCGTGCCATGAACACTTTTTAATACTGGGGCGGCCAGTATTATTCATGCCAAAAAGGTTGCCGCCGAAAAGAAAGTCTCAGGCAAAGCAGGTGCAAAGCGCTTTCTGTGCGATGGAGGCCGAGGCGGGAAGGCTATCCAAAACTCGGAAGTCAAAGTCTGACATCATAAGACAACTTTGCATACTTGGGCAGCTCAATGGCCTCAAGCCGGAAGAGGCGCAGCGGTTTGCGGTCAACCTTACAGGGCGCCACAATGGATAATTGCTTTCCAGCTCTCATCCGCGCAGGTTTTTCATGAGGGCGTCGATGCGCTCGTGCAGTTTCTTTTTGGTGGAGTCGTTGCTTATCTCGAACTGCGCGGCGTCGAGCGCTTTCTGCATTCCTTTCGTCTGCGAGTCCTTCTCGTCACGGCTGAAGAACTCGCTCCTCCCTTTCGGGTCCATCGCGGATTTGCGCGAGAACCTGTCTTCCTTTCCGGCGGCTATCCTGATTATTTTCAGCGACGGGAACTTTTTGCGGAAGTAGTTTATTTCCTCTATCGAGCGAGGCCCGACCAGCAGGATGTTGTCGGTTTCCTTTATTTTCTTGTCGAGGTATTTTGCCACGGCGTCCATTCCCATGCGCTTCCTCAGCATGTCTCCTAGCGCGAGCATGCTTTCCTTGGCCGGCTTTTCGCCGCGCTTCTCTATCATTTCGCGCAGCACCGAGCTGAACGTGTATTTCTTGTACCTGTATTTTTCCGCGATGTAGTCCGCTGCGGTGTCCTTGCCGGAGCGCGCGAGGCCGACTATGACTATGGCTGGCATGTGAAGATTATTGTCTGTTGTAATTTAAAATGGTGGTTGGCGGGCAGGATTATTGTTGTGTTTTTCCGGATTCCTTCATATTGTTGCCTCTCAGTTTTCCATATGCTGGCGATCTTCGAGGTATCGGGAAATTCCCTGAATCCCTGATTCCGGGGCGGGGTTTTTCCAAGAAAGAACGGTCTGGCCGTACATGCGGCTGTTTTATTGGTGGTGCCATGTATAAGTTTCGCGCTTCTGGTATATTAAGCTTCTTGTATTTTTCGCTATTTCGCCAAAAAATAGTTTTCAAGGGGAGCACCTTTGCTCCCCTTGGCCAATTCACATGTCCATGTCTCCCATTCCGCCGCCCATTCCTCCGGGTGGCATCGGTGGGCCCTTGCTCTTGCCGCTTCCTGCTATGATGTCGTCTATCCTCAGGAGCATTTCGGCCACTTCGAAGCCTGATGCGAGGGCCTGTGTCTTGACCTTGAGGGGCTCGAGGACCTTGTTTTTCTTCATGTCTTCGAGCTTTGCCGTGAAGACGTTGACTCCTATGTTCTTGCCTTCTTTCGCGGAGTGCCTGCTCCTCAGCGCTACCAGCGTGTCTATGGAGTCCATTCCCGCTGTTTCCGCGAGCGTGCGCGGTATTATTTCGAGGGCCTCGGCGAATGCCTCTATCGCGAGCTGTTCCCTCCCGCCCACTGTCTTGGCGTACTCGCGGAGCTTGAACGCGACCTCCGCCTCAGCGCTTCCCCCTCCGGAAACCACCTTGCCGTCGTTGATTGCGGCTATGGTTGCGCCGATTGCGTCCTTCACCGCGCGTTCGGCCTCGTCGAGGACATGTTCGCTGCCTCCCCTCACGAGCAGCGACACGCTCTTGGGGTTCTTGCAGCCTTCCACGAACACCATGCTGTCGCCGGAGATTTTCCTCTCCTGCACGAGCGCCGCCTTCCCGGTGTCAGCGCTTGTCAGGTCCTTGACCCTTGACACGACTTTTGCGCCCGTCGCCTTCGCGAGCGATTCCATGTCGGATTTCTTCACGCGGCGCACCGCCATTATGCCTTCCTTCGCGAGGTAGTGCTGTGCGATGTCGTCAATGCCCTTCTGGCAGATTGCGACGTTCGCGCCGGATGCCTTCACTGTCTCGACCATTCTCTTCAATATTGACTCTTCCTGGTCGAGGAATGCCTGCAGCTGATCCGGGTCGGATATCTGCACCTTCGTGTCGGTTTCGGGGCTCTTTATCTCCATCGCCGCGTCTATGAGAGCGATTTTCGCGTTCTCGATCTTTTTCGGCATCCCTGAGTGCACGACTTCCTTGTCGATGACTATTCCCTGGATGAGTTCGGAGCTGCCCATGCTGCCGCCGACCTTCTTCTCGACCTTTATGTCGTCCAGCTCTATCACTGTCTTGCCTTCCTCCTTGGTGGCAATCTGCGTGACAGCCTTCACGACGAGCTCGGAGAGCTCGGCCGCGGATTCGGCGTTCTTGCCGGTCATGGATGTCATGGCTATCTGGCCCAGCATTGACTTGTCGGTGATGGAGATGTCATCGGACGTTTCGGTGTAGTATTCCTTCGCCTTGGCAACCGCGAGCCTGTAGCCCTTGATTATTATCGAGGGATGTATGTCGTCGTTGAGGAGCTTCTCGGCCTTCTCGAGCAGCCCGCCGGCTATCACCACTGCCGTGGTGGTTCCGTCGCCGACTTCCGCGTCCTGCGTCTTCGCGACCTCGACCATCATCTTCCCTGCGGGATGGTCTATGCTCATTTCCGTGAGTATGGCCGCGCCGTCGTTGCTGATTATGACGTCACCGAGGTCATCCACTATCATCTTGTCCATGCCTTTCGGCCCGAGCGTGCTCTTGACCGCGTTGGCCACGGCCTTCGCGACGAGTATGTTTATCCTCTGCGCGTCCCTTCCCCTAGTTCGCTTGCTCCCTTCAGGCAGGAATACTACCTGCTGGTTCATGTCCTGTGCCATCCAATCCCTCCATGCGTAGTATTAGAAAAATGGCTGAAAATTTGCCTATAATCATTGATGGATATAAAGGTATAAAAAGGTAATTGTGGTTTTGATGGATATGGGTGTTATAGCGGGTTTTCCTGCCGCCCTGCTGTATTGATACGGCTGCTGTTGAATTACAGTTCCTGGAGCACTTGGTTTGCGAGTTCCGTGTTGATGTGCAAAACCCCAAACCTGTCACGGAACATGAGGCCGTTATTCAACAAGAAGTAGTATGCCTGCTGCCCAATACTTATTTTGCCAATATTGTACAGCCTCCCAATGCTACTCTGCTCACTTTCAAGCTCTGTCAATAATCCCTTGAAAAATCCTGGCCTGTCATCGAATTCCCTTTTTGCATTGGCCGCGATTTCTGCGGGATTTCTTCGGCCACGGGCTTCAGGCCGTCGGGTTTCCCGGAATTGCCCCTGACTCGTTGATTCCTGCGCGGGCCTTAGTGTGCCGGTTGGATGCGTTTCTCTTTGCCTTTGGCCTTGTGCTTTCATGGCTTGTTCATTTCGATTGTATAGCTCGGTTGCCAGTGCCTGTGCAGCGCGATGATGCTCATTGTAATCTCCTGGGCCTCTGGCAATTATTGACAATCGCGCAGCAAACTCTGGGTGGTTCACAGGATTAACCGCTTCTCTGGCATACTGTTGGCGCATCTGCTCTGTTAATGTGGCCGCGCGCTCATTGGGCTGCTTGTGCTGATAAGGAACTTTGCGATTCATACTATACTCAGGATTCTGTTTTTAATAAATGTAATTTGTTACGGCTGAGCAAGAAT
>JACQPB010000005.1 GCA_016202305.1 Candidatus Iainarchaeum sp.
TGTATTACGTGATGAAATAAAAAATAATAATACGCGGATAATTTTTGGGGAAAGAGGGGTAGGAAAATCTGCGTTAATGATTGCCATTAATGGCAATTTACAAGAAACTTCTGAAAATGGGTATGTACTAATTACGGTCATAGACGAATATTCCTATTTGATTTCACAAGGCAATAACCTAAATAAAAAATGGCGCATTTTTTTAATTAGAAATTTGCTGAAAACTTTTATTCAAACTACTCTGCTTAAAAATTTGTCTATATCGCGACTCGACAAAATAGAAAAAGAAAAACTGTCTTTTATTATTTTGAATTTTTATCAAACCATTTCAAAAACAGAATTTTATAAATTCCAAACAAATTCTAACTATTACAATAATTTCGTAAATCCTGCTTTGAACACTTTTTTAAGTGCAAGTGTTGCCTTATCATCTGATTTTATATCAAAGTCACTCGGATTATCAAAGTTAGAAAACGTGGATTTTTATAAGGAATATATTCCTAAGGCAGATACATTAAAACAAATTGAGATAAATTCACTTGAAATTTCACAACTATGGCAAATTTTTAATGACCTTATTGGAATCTGTCAGAAAATGGAGTTTAAGACAATTATCTTTTTCTTAGATAAATTAGACGAAGACCCAGCTATTGGAGGGAATGTAAAGGAAGAGGGAAAGATTCTATTGCCAATACTTTTGAACACCAGTGTTTTGCTCGATAATAAATTTAGTTTAGTGTTCCTTCTTTGGTCTAAAGTTAAAGATGAATTGAATAGAAATCATGTCCGACTTGATAAAATAAAAGCCACGGATGTTGGTTGGACTCAGAGAGAAGTTAGAGAGATAATCGAAAAAAGAGTGTCGTATTTTTCAAATAAAACTTTGACTTTTGATAAGCTTTTTCAAAATGTAAATGACATTGATAAAATACTCTATTTATCAAACGGGTCTCCGCGAGACGCTCTTAGATTATTGTCTTGTATCTATGATGAGGAAGAAACTTCAATAAACTCTCAGGGAATCTTTTCCCCTACGTCTGTAACAAAAGGAATTAACAAGTTTTTAAGTGGATACGACTTTTATGCAATATACCCTGCCAGGAGTGGTTCGCGTCGGGACATACTAAGTATAATTACTAAATTAAAAAAAATCGGAAAGCCAAATTTTAAATCAAAAGATATTCAAACCACATTCAAATTTTCACAGGCTTCTGCCGTAAATTATGTTAAATTATGGAAAGCGTTTGGAGTGATTAAAGAAGACCAAGAAGTAGTTGGAAAAGAGAAACAATATTCACTAACCGACCCTAAAATTGAATATCTGGTTAGATACCAAATATGATGTGTTGAATTTAGTTGCAGAATCTCGAATAAAGGTGCAAAGCCTGGCAGTGTAACCCATATATACCCCTTCAGCCTCATTCTGTCTGGTTTGCATGGCAAAAAGCGGCACGGATGCTGATGAGGGGGAAAAGGCCCTTGACGCGGCCGTGGCGGAGGAGGAAGAAGAAGTCCTTGTGGACAATGAGGACAGGCGCGAGGATGCGGCCATCGGTTCCGAGCTTTTCGGCACGAGTGAGGAGCAGGAGAAGAAGGACGCGGAGATGCTCAGGCGGCCCGTCAAAAACGACCGACTGCTTTTCAACATTCTTGCGCTCGCGGCCATCATTGCCTTGGCCTATGCCATTTACTGGGCCGTGAAGAAAGGGGTAGTGAAATTCTAGGCTTTTCCTTGCGCGGGGTTGTTGCTGTCATGGTGCTGCTTTATGCCGTTTTTCCTTCCGCGGCAAGCGCCGGGAAGGCCGCGCTTTCGCTCTTGGAGGGGCGCCTTGCAGCGTGCGCTAACATAATGCCGTGCAGCTCGCTTTACAGGTGGAAAGGGAGGATTGAGCTGCAAAAGGAGTTCGTGGCCATTTTCAAGACGTCGAAGGCGAAGGTTCGAGAGGCCAGGGTGCGAATACTGAAAAGGCATCCATATGATGTTCCATGCGTCATCGAGCTGGCCGGGAAGGCCAACCGCGCTTTCGAGAAGTGGGCCAAGGGCGAGCTTCGCTGAATCCCGTGTTTCTGCCTTTACGCCAGTTGAACCATTCCGTGGCTTAGCGGTTGGCGCTTTTCATGGCATCGGATTCACGGGGATAGTGGCCAAAATATGCTGTGTTGCACAATTAAGGAATCCGGGCAAAATGTCAACCATGCCTTGCCCTTTCAGGGCTTTGAAGGCCATATAAGTCAGACATCCGAACAAAAAAGGCCGGTTTTTTGGAATTATGCAACAAGGCAGTCAGAATGCCCCGCTTTTGGCGGCCAAGGGCTTTCGGTCAGCCTGACTTTGCCATGGGGCATCAGCCAAGCAGGCCGGACCGGCCTTTAATGCATTTGCCGCAGTTGCCCCGAAATGTGCCGCAAAACAGGGGGCGCCCTTAATGTCTCGTGGCCAAGAGGGGGTAATTGCCGCGCTTTCGCGAAACCGCCATTAACATGTGTTAATTGTAAGTCAATAGTCGAATTTCCAACGTACAGTCAACGTAACCCTTATATATCATACGAGTTAATTTGATTAGATGAAGGAAATCAGGCTGCATGGCCGGGCAGGCCAGGGCATGGTCACTGGCGCAGAGCTGATTGCTCTTGCCTCGAACTATGAGGGCAAGCACAGCCAGGCTTTCCCGTTTTTCGGCTCCGAGAAGAGGGGGCCGCCTGTAGAGGCTTATTGCAGGATAGACACGAGGCCCATAAGCATCCACGAGGAGATTGCGGAGCCTGATGTCGTCATAGTCGGGGACCCTTCCATAATGGATTCGGTGGACGTGTGCTCGGGCCTGAGGAAGGGCGGGATAGTAATAGTGAACTCTCCCAAGAGGCCTGAGGACCTCGGCCTGCACGCGGGGAGGATTTTCACGGTTGACGCCACGGACATCGCGCTCAAGCATTTCGGGAAGCTCATATTCAATACCGTCATGCTCGGCGCTTTCTGCAAGGTGACGGACATTGTCGGCATTGATTCGATAGAGAGGGCGATAAAGGAGTCGTTCGACAGGAAGTTCCCGCAGGCAGTCATTGATGCCAACGTGAAGGCGGTAAGGGAAGTGTATGACATCATGAAGGTGGAAAAGGCGAAAGCCGTGTCGGGATGAACCCGGCGGCGCTTTTGTCAGGGATTTGATGGAAGATGATAATACCTCACGCAAGGCCGGGCTCGAGCACCGAGAACTTCACGGGCGAATGGAAGGCTTACATGCCGCTGGTCACAGGCGACAAGTGCATAAAGTGCGGCATCTGCCAGAATTTCTGCCCTGAAGGCATAATGGGCGAAGTGAAGAAGATTCCGGAAATCGATTACGAGTACTGCAAGGGATGCAGCATCTGCGCGAACGAGTGCCCGGTGAAATGCATCGAGATGAAGAGGGTCGAGCAGGACTGAAAGTGGGTGTTTGGGGTTTATGCTGAAGACAAAGGAAGGCGCGCGAGTGCTCGGCGAGATGGCAGTGAACTGCAAGCCGCAGGTGTGCGCATGCTACCCAATAACTCCCACGACGCACCTCACGGAGGAACTCAACAGGTATTATTCCAACGGCAGGATTCCGGAGTACATAACCGTGGAGGCCGAGTTTTCCGCCATTTCCGCGCTGATAGGCGCGAGCGCCGCCGGCTCGAGGACATTCACCACGACAGGCGGCCAGGGCCTGCTCTACATGCACGAGCCGCTGTTCAGCGCTGCCGGGATGAGGCTCCCGATAGTGATGCTGGTAGGCAACCGTGCCGTTTCTTCTCCTCTTAACATATGGAACGACGAGCAGGACTCGATAAGCCAGCGCGACACAGGGTGGATACAGATTTACTGCAAGAACAACCAGGAAGCCGTTGACGCAATTCCGCAGGCATTCTACGTAGCGGAGAAGATTCTCCTCCCTGTAATGGTGTGCGTTGACGGCCATTACCTCACGCATGCCGTGGAGCAGGTGGATGTCGCGGACGAAAAGGTCGTGGACGAGTTCCTGCCGCCTTACAAGTACCCGCTGAAGCTCGACCCGGAAAACCCCGTCAGCCTCGGGGTTTACGCCAACCCGACGCATTACCAGATTTTCCGCGAGGACATAATGAAGGACATGGAGCAGGCGAAGCAGTTGCTCATAGAGGCGGGAAAGAAATGGGGCAAGCTCACTGGCAGGACTTACGGCCTCGTGAGCGGCTACAAGGTCAAGGATGCCGACCGCGTCATTGTCGGAGTGGGCTCCGTCATGGACAACGTCATTACGGTTGTGAACGAGCTGAGGGAGAAGGGCGAGAAGGTGGGGGCGCTCCACCTCAGGGTGTTCAGGCCATTCCCGCACGAGGAGCTGAGGGAAGCGCTCGCAGGCAGGAAAATCGGCGTGATTGACCGGGACATCAGCATCGGCGGCAAGGCCCCGATTTACCTTGAGGTGCTCGAAGCGCTCAGCGGGACCAAGGCGCAGGTTTCGAGTTTTTTTGGCGGCCTCGGCGGCCGCGGCATAAAAAGGACGCACATACGCGAGATGTTCGAAAAAATGAAGAAGGGCCCGGTGAGCCAGTGGGTCGCTACGGAGGCGCCGAAAGCGGCGATGAGCGGGTGAAAAAATGGACAAACTAGAAGTCGCGGGCCAGAGCAGGCAGAGCCAGCAGCACCTCTACGCGCCAGGCCACAGCGGCTGCCCGGGCTGCGGCCCAAGCAACGCTTTGATACAGGTATGCGACACTCTCGGGAAGGACATAATCGTCGTGAACGCGACAGGGTGCATGGAAATAACTTCATCGCAATACCCTCAGACCGCGTGGCGCGTCCCATACATACACTCGCTGTTCCAGAACGCGCCCGCAGTGGCCTCAGGAGTTGCGGCAGCGCTGAAGGCACAGGGCAACAACCACACGAAAGTAGTGGTGATTGCGGGCGACGGCAGCACTTATGACATCGGCTTCGGCTCCCTCAGCGGGATGCTTGAGAGGGGTGACAACGTGCTTTACGTCTGCTACGACAACCAGCTTTACGCGAATACCGGCGTGCAGAAATCCGGGGCGACGCCTTACGGCGCGGCCACCACTACCACTGTCGTGGGCTCGGTGCACAAGGGCAAGGAAACGGAGCGCAAGCCCATCAGCGAAATCGTCGCGGCGCACGGCGTGCAGTATGTCGCTTCCGCCTCGATAGCCTATTATGCGGATTTGCAGATGAAGCTGAAGAAGGCCAAGGCTGTCAACGGCCCGAGCTTCGTGGTCATTGACGCGCCTTGCTGCCTCGGCGCCGGCTTCGACGGCGGCATCACGATGAAGGTTTCCAAGATGTCGGTGCAGTCGAGGCTATGGTTCCTTTACGAAATCGAGAACGGCCAGTACAAGCTCAATTTCAATCCCGCGAACCCGAAGCCCGTGAAGGAAGTCCTCGAACTGCAAAAAAGGTTCAAGCACCTTGATTCGGCGCAGACGGAGCACATACAGCGGCAGGCCAACCTCAATTACGAGGAGCTCGTGAGGAAGTGCTCTATAGGTGCGCCCGTGCAGGGTCAGCAGCCTGCAAAGCCCGCAGAACAGCCGAAAGCGTAGTTTTGCCGCTTTTTCGCTTTTGCCCTATTTTTTATTTCTTCTGCCCCCAATATATGCATGCGCGAAAAGCACGGGGTCACGGCAGTCATCTTCGACGAGCGCGGGGGGATGCGCTATTTCCTGGTGCTACACAGGGTTCTCAACTGGAAGGGATGGGAATTCTGCAAGGGCGGCATTGACGTGGGAGAAATGCCGGAGCAGGCTGTGCTGCGCGAGGTGGACGAGGAAACAGGGCTGAGAAATGTTTCAATCGTTTCCTCCCTTCCCCGGAAAGTTTCATGGACTCACAAGGGGATGAAGTACGTTTATACGCCATTCATAATACGGGGCGACATGTCCGAGAAGTTGGACCTGCTACAGCAGATTGTCGAGCATGACGATTACCGCTGGTTGGAAGAGGAGAGGGTGGAAGGCTTCCTGACTCACGGCGACAACAAGAAAATTTTCCGTGAAGCCCTTGCCGTGCTCGCGGGGCATGGCATGAATGCGTGATTTTCTGCGTGGTCTGGATGGAGCGCCTTGATGCGGTAGTGAAAGGCAGGGTGCAGGGCGTGGGCTTCAGGTTTTTTGTTCAAAGCCAGGCGACGCTCTTGGGCCTGCGGGGCTTCGTGCGCAACCTCCACGATGGCACAGTCGAGGTAGTGGCGGAAGGGGAGAAGGAAAAGCTCGCGAAGCTGCTTTCAGCGCTCGTGAAAGGCCATCCGCTTTCGAGAGTGGATGGGGTCGACAGCAACTGGGGCACGGCCACAAGCGGGTTCAGGGATTTTTCTATCAGGCATTGACCGCATGGCACGAGCCTTTTTCATTCAACTGTGAGGATTGCCTCTTTCGTGTGTTCTTTCCCGTTTATTTCCGCCCTTGCAACAAGGACATACGTTCCGGGCAGCACATTGCCGACAGGGTTCACCATGAAGGCGACTTCGCGCGAAGTGCCCCTTGACAAATCAGGGATTGTGCCGTTGAACTTGTCGCTGGAAGGGAAAACCCCGAGTTCGGTTTCCTCCTTCGCGGAAACTGACAGCTTCACGTCCTTCGCGTCCTTGTCAGAGGTGTTTGTCACGGTCACGGTCACTTTCGCTGTTTCCGAGCCTTTTACCGGGTTCTTCTCAAACCTGAACTCTATCGGCGAAGGCGAAAGCAGCTGGCCTCCGAACACGGCGATGCCGGCTATTATGAGAATGCCTGCAATGGCCATGGCAGCATAGGCCAGAATCTTCTGCTTTTCAGGGCCGAAGCCAATGCTTATTCCTGAATCGTAAATCCCCATGCAAAAACCCGTGAATTACATGGGGAGAAAGTCCTATTAATGCTTATCAATGCCTATCGGAAAGACACCATGCGTGCCACGAAAAGCAGAATGACGAGCGCGATAAATGTGTGCGCCCCTTTCGCAACAGCCTTTCTTCCCCTCACAGGTTCTTCTTTCGGAGACCCGCAAACCAGCGGCAAACCACTACTTATGGCTCCAATGCCATTATTCACTACCGCTTCCTTTTTCACGATTCCCAAAAAGGTCTGTATCCAAAGGTTTATGCCCATGGCGGCTAGTGCCACGGTTACAAAAAGTTCAGTCAGGAATAATACATTGCCGAAATCATGGGCGCTTAAAGCAAGACTAATCAATGCGGCGAAAAGCACTATCACGAATCCAAATATCGTCGTTGAAACCACGATTAATTCGAGGAAATACGCCGCCCTCCAAAGTGGCGCGTAATTAGAATTTATTTTTGGCGGCGTGAAGAATCTCATCAACAAACACCGTGCTCACGGGAGTATAAATAACTTGTCATCGCCTTTCCCGTCCAGCAAGCCCAGCCTGACGCCGGCGTCTATCCATGCGTGCGCATAGCTGTACGCAGCGAGCGCCGTGAGTGCCATCCCTTTGCGCTCGAAGTACTGGGCATCGGCAAAGTAGGATTCGGCCATTTCGAGCAGGTTTTTGGCCATGCTATTTTCCTTAGTGCCTTCAGGGGCTATCAGGCCGGCCTTCTGGAGCGCGGCGCGGGTGAGCTCCCGATACTTTGTGACCTTGGCTATGAGGTCCTCCTGCCCTGCGCCCGCCTTCCCTGCGCCGGTGTCTTTCCGCGTCTTCATTCCAGACCACTCAGCTCCCTGAGGGCCTCTATTTCCTTCTCATTGAGCTTACCGCACACTATGAGGGACTGCGGATAGGCCGTGAATCCGCATGACTTGAGCTGCTCCATGGTGCCGGCCCTGACCTGCTGTGCGGAGGAGCCCATCCCTGCCATGCCGACGGCAATGCTTTCGGAAAGCACGCTCTTTTCGCGCCTTTCCTCTATTCTTTCGAGCAATGAGATGGCATGGGTTATGCCCATCATCCTGCCTTCCTCGTTCCTCACGTCGAGCAGGCACATGGTGTGGAGGCCGAGCTTCTTGTTTTCGAGGATTGCATCGTAGAACCCTTCTGGCTCGTAATTGTCCTCGTGGAAGACTATGCTCGTGGTCCTGCCGAATTTGTACCTCTCCAATCCGGTGAATGCCATGAAATCGAAAATGCTTATCCCGGCGATTGCGGCTGCCTTCACGCCGGCTTTCCTGGCGTCGAGAAGCAGCTGTATGTGCGTCGTGGCATTGAGGGGATTGCCGTATACTGCCAGGGCCACATTTTTCCCCTTTGCCTCCTCCAGTATTTTCGCGAATTCCTCCTCGACAGCCTTCCTGTCCAGCACCTCCACCGCCTTCCCTGCCGCTTTTTCCAGCCCTTCGGGCCCGCCGGAGGAATATGCCGAGGTGTAGCCATCGAGGTAGACGCTTTCGCTCGCCCTGAAGGCTTCAAGAGCTTCCTGCGTGAGGTGCCCCGGGGACAGGCCTATGCCTACTATGTAAAGCATGATACCAGTATTTCCGGAAAGTCTTAAATATTACTCAGGGGGAGGCATGGCGAATGTCCCCGAACTCATGGCCTGTGCAATCCGCAGGCCTCACACGGGATTATGCTGGATTCAGGCCATGGGGCGGAATATGCAGGCGTGGTTTTGGAAATGTATGGAGGCCTTTGCCATGGGGAAAACAGGATTGGGAATGAGGTTCATCCGCAGTTACCAGCCGCAACCGTCCAGACGTTCCTCGTGCCAGTTATGAAGCCGAGCGACACGACTATGACTTTTATGTAGTTCCTCTGGAACTCGTCCTTTATTTCGGCGTCAACTATGTGCACTATCGCCACTATCAGCGCGATTTTTATGATGGGAAACGCCAGCGGGAAAGAGCCGATGATTGCATTGGAAACGAAATGCTGCTCCGAGCACGTGAACACCGTCGTGGCTATGTAAGAGGATACGCCATCTATCGCCTGGCCTATCACCGCAAGGCTGTTGAGGCCGTCATCAGCGAAGCCTTTCAGGAATTTCGAGGCGAGGAATATGGCTATGGCGCTCACGATTGCTATTGCGAGTATGGTGCCTGCGAGGATGGCCAGGTCTATGGGGAGCGTGAAATAGAACGCGAGCGCGGAAACAAGCAGGATTGTGCCGAAAATACCGAACGCCCTGTCGTCCTTTTCCGTTGCCGGGAAGAGTTTCCTGCCTGCGAACACAGAGGCAATCATGAGGATTATTATGGCGTACCAGAGACCCGGGGTATGCGTGTAAAAACCGAGCTCAAGCGGGTTCAGCGTGTACGGGAGTAGCCCTGAATCCTGGAACGTCCTTATGAGGGTGCCGAAAACCAGGTAGGGTATCATGAAAAGCATGATGCGGTAATCCAGCTTCACCGAGTGCTTCCTGAGGAGCGGCCCGACAACCCATATCAGGACAGGGAACGTTATGACTATCAGGATGAGCGTGTTGACCAGCGTGAATCCGCCGTTGTTGGAAGGGCCGAGGACTGAATTGATGATTGAGGTGAAATCCGCCATAAGGGCCATCTTCCGGGTTGTATTATAACCTTTATTTTTCAGTTAATATTGCATGCATTCTAAACAGTTAAAAATCATTGGGTTGCCCGACATAAAAGTAATGCTGGGCAGAGAATTGCCGCCGCTGGTGCAGGTGCAGGGGCCGTGGAAGTGCTTGTGAGCGGGTCATTCGTATGCGGACTTCAGGAATAGCTGTGCAGGCGAGGCAGGCAAACGGGATGCATGCCATGCTTGCGCAGAAACAGGTTTTCGACTACGGGAAAAAGCCGCTGCGAAGGGGCGGCTGCGTGGTGTTCCCGCTGAAAAAAGGCGCGGGGAAAAGCGCTGCCGCCATTGCAAGGGCGTTTCCCGGAGCCAGGCTCACGCGGGCAGAATTCACGGAAAGGGAAGCGAAGCCGCGCACAATCAGGGAAGCTCTGCGGAAGAAGCTTTCCGCAAAGGAGCTCGCGCTAGTGCCGAGCTCATTCGACCTGCTCGGCGACGTGGCCATAATCGAGTTGCCCAAAGGGATTGCGAAAAAGGCGAAGAAAATAGGTGAAGCGCTCATGCGCGTCAACAAGTCCGTGGAATCAGTATACCTCAAGACAGGGGCGCACAAGGGCGTTTTCAGGAGCGAGCCAGTGAGGCTTGTCGCTGGCAGGAGGAAGAAGTTCGCCACTTACAGGGAACATGGCTGCGTTTTCCGCGTCAGCATCGGGAAAGTTTTTTTTTCCCCGCGTCTCTCCACCGAGAGGAAGCGCATAGCCTCGCTCATAATGCCGGGCGAGAAAATCGCGGCGCTCTTCGCAGGAGTAGGGCCTTTTCCGATAGTGTTCGCGAAGAACTCCGGAATGGCCTCGGCCGCCGCAATCGAGCTCAACCCCGCGGCCGTGGATGACATGGAGGAGAACATCAGGCTCAACAAGGCGGAGAATAAGGTCGAGGCTGTCCTGGGCGACGTCAAGGGGCTCTCCCGCGACAAAAACTTTGCAGGCCTCTTCGACCGCGCGGTGATGCCGCTTCCGAAAGGGGGCGAGGATTTCCTCGAGGACGCGATACGCTACATAAAGCCTTCAGGCGGTGTCGTGCACTATTACCAGTTCGTCAGCCGTGACGACCCTTACACCATCCCTTTGCGGCAGATTGCAGCGGCATGCGAAAAGTTGGGCCGGAAATTTGGCATCCTGTTCAGCAGGAAAGTGCGCGAGTACGCGCCGGACACAATCCAAGTCGTGGTTGATTTCAGGGTTTTCGAGGCCTGACATTTTTCCAGCTGGCTGATTGAAGTGGGTATATTTGCAGGAGCCCCAAATCTGGCCCCGAAAAAGCCTGAAACGTGAAGGGCGGTACAGATCCCTCCTTCTTGGTCCGTGCAGGAATAAGTGCATGGCCTCATTATGTTTGTTGTGGGTTTCGGGGCTTGTGCCTGCCCCGGCTAATGCTTTGATTTTGCAATTCCCAAGAGCCGGTTCCTGTGTGAAACTGCCAGACTTAATGAATTGTAAACTTTGTGCCACGAGACAAATAGGTTGCTTGATTTTCTCGCGGAAAACCTTTCAGAAAAATTCGGGACACTCATTTTTTGCAAAACTTGGGCTGTGAACACACTCAGGAAATCTTTTGTAATAGGTTCAAAAATTTCGCTCGCTGTTTGAATTCCAGCCAATATAAGGTTTGCGTATTCATGTTCACTGCCTGCAGGTATTCCACCTTCAAAGAGGTTGTTTAATTGGCTCTCAATTATTTCACATTCTACCCTAAGCTGCGCCAGTTTTCTCGATATTTCCCCGATTATCTTTTTCTGTTCTTGGATAGGCCGTCTCATGAACCGCTTCGTTAAAAATTTCCTGGTAGGGAGTCCTAATTCGTAAGAGAGAAGTATTGCTTCAGGGCATATATTTGTCTCCGATTTTAGCTGGCGCATTAGTTGGCTTCTCCCCCTGTCATTTTGGCGTTTGGATGCTAGCGCTTCATCCACAATTGAAGTCGTTTCAGCAAGGTCACGCCGAATTTTTGAGGCATTGCTTCTGTTTGGGCGGAGTCTTCTCATAAAATCACTTCTGTATAGTTGAACATTTTAAATGAATGCACAATGGGCTTATTGGTCAAACTGGTCATCGTCAAATGCCATTATAATGCCTTAAAATGGCCAAATAGGCCAGTTGCGTGTGAATGAACGCAGTACTGAGATTAACTTTTTAACCTCTTCTGGTGACAAATAAGGTGGATGGATTTTACACAAATAGGCATTATTTTCGCCCTTTTCCTGATGCTGATTATCGGCCTGTATGCCGGAAGGAAAGTGAACGGAAAACTGGAGAATTACTTTGTCGCCGGCAGAAAACTGGCGGCCCCGGTAGTCGCGCTTGCGTTGGTTGGCCAGGCCATTGACGGCAATTCGACAATGGCAAATACAGGTCTGGCCTCGGAATTCGGGCTATGGGCCGGCGCAGTGCTCCCTATAGGGCTGGCTATATCCCTTCTGTTTTTGGGCAGGTTTTTTGCAAAGCCGCTCCATGAGATGAAGCTTCTCACCCTCGCGGATTTTTTCAGGCAAAAGTATGACAGGAAAATAGAGTTTATCGCTTCCATAATACTGCTTATCGGCTTCGGGTTCCTGCTTGCAGGCAACCTTGCTTCAATCGCCCTTCTCCTCGAAATCATTTTCCACGTCCAATATGGCACGCTGGTGATAGCTCTCTCACTCTTCGTCTTGGCGTACATAATACTCGGCGGCATAATATCCGACATACTGACAGACACCCTGCAGGTCGGGTTTTTTGTGGTTGCCGTTGCACTCGCCTGCGGATTCCTTCTCTTCAGCAACAGCGGTCTCGGGGCATTCGCTTCGGAAAAAGGCCTGTCATTGATAAGTGTCACGCAGCTTCTCAACCCAGCGGAGGGCGCACTTGTCAACTGGGCAACGATCGTGGCGCTCGGCCTCGGGAATATCCTCGCAATTGATTTCGTCACGAGGATTCTATCAGCCAGGTCCCCGGAGGCAGCCAAGAACGGGTGCTATCTCGCCGCGGGAGGTACCATGCTGTTTGCGCTGCCATTTTCATTTTTCGCCATTTATGCGGCGGATTCCGGTATCAGCGCCGTTGAGGGCATACCTTTCTTTGTCACGTTTGCTGTGCAAACCTTTCCGCCCATCATCAACTTTATGCTTCTCGCTGCAATAGTCTCCATTGCCCTGTCAACGATTGACGGCGCAATGCTCAGCATGGGCAATATCTTCATGAGGAACGTGCTGGACATAAAGGAGGGCAGCGGCTCGGAGGATGCGATGCTCTATTACGCAAGGATTTCGATTTTGCCGATAACCGCAGCTGCGATGCTCTTCGCGCTTCTCTTCCCGAATCCCGGCATAATGCTCACTGTTGCCTTCGATGTGCTGTTCGCCTCATGTCTCGTGCCTTTCGTGGCACCTTTTTTCGTGAAAAGGCCGAGCATCAATGCCGCGCTTGCAGCAATAATAGCCGGGGGAGTTGTCAGAATAGTTTTTGCGGTACTCACACCAACAACATTCGGCGTGGAAAACACTTTCTTCTATCTGGAAAACACTTTTATAACCGCTGAAATGGACGGCCTCGGCACAATAATTTCCCCGATGGTTTCACTCGCGGCATTCGCTTTTGTCACATGGAGGGAAAATACAAAAAAGGTGACAGGTAATAGGCTGCTTTCCGGCCTACAGAAATTGTTTGATTTTTCGTGAGTGGTCATATGAACGAAACCAAAAAGTCGCTGAGTTTTTCGCCGGAGCAGGCCAACATGCTCAAGCAAAACATAATCAAGAATGTGACTGCAGTGCTCGTGAGCATTGTCTTTGGCATATGGGTGTTCCCGCGCGTGCAGGCCGTTGACCCGGACTCGCTGATTAATGCGTTCTTTTTCCTGAGCATTTTCCCGCTGGGCGCAATGTTCGCCTATTTTGCATTCAATTACGGCGACACAAGGATCAGCATACTCATACACAGGGTATTTGCCGACGTTTCCTCGTTCATATTCCTCATCGTGATTTTCTGCTCATTAACGTTCGCCACCGTGCTTGGCATAATAGCTTATCCATCTTTCACGTTCCCCTTTATGGCGCTCTCGGCATTCCTGATACTCGGCTGCGTGGCCTATGACTTCTGGCAGTTCATGCTTGCGATAACCACGAAATAGGCGGATAAGGGCAGGTTATGGTTTTTTCGCGCTCAGGACAAAGAACTCTCCGTGGTCAGTGACTTCTACATGGAAGCCTTCCTGCAGGAGAAGCTTTCTCATCGGCTCGGGGTCAACGGTTTCGAGGCTCGCAAGCTCAGGGTCGCGCGCAAGCAGTGATTCGACCTCTCGGGTTATGTCTAGAACATCGGCCTGAAATGCTTTTGGATTTCCCATCAGCATTCCGCTTCGGATAAGGGCTTTTCTATCATTACGCATCGGCAGGTAAGTAGCTACCGTCTTTCTCCTGAATTCCTCCGGACTGACTTTTCGGTAATCAACAATCAGTATGGCATCGGCCATTCGCGCTATTTTCCTGAGGGTGCCAATCCGCCTATGTGGCTCTACATGGCCAAACACCTCGGCAGCCACGGCGAGGGAGATTTTTCCCGCATGAAAGCTTGGAGGGTTCCTTATGTCGCCATGCAGGACTTCGGCTGTCGGATGGGCTGCTCTCAGGCCCTGGACGATTTTGGGGCTTTGGTCCAGAAAAATCCTTTCCCTGAAAGGCAAATTGTGTATCAGGGGCGAGGTACCGGGCCCGATTTCCAGTGCTACCGCATTCCCTGGTTCAGGCACAAGGGCCTTTATCCTCGCCGCGAGCAATTCCCGGTTTTGCCGGGTTTCCTTTACAAATGATTGGAGCCTGTCACCTTCCACATAATGGCCCCCGGAAAACCATTTTCTTGCTTCAGGGCGCTTCAGGATTTCTCTTTTGCCGGGCCGTTTCACAATAATCCTAATCTTGGAACACATTAATTAGCTTTACCATGTTTCCGGGAGAGCCATATAAAATCATGGGAATTTTCATGGTTTTCTGTACCGTGGCAGCCTTCTCTGGAGGCGCGCCCTTGGCACGTTTTTCAGCCGCGCCATCTCCATCCGGTCCATGTGCATCGTGAATTTTTCTGCTATTTCAGCCCTTTTCTCTGGCGTAAGGGCGTACCGGTCCATGCCGACGGAGCGTATGGCTGCTACAACTTTCTGGATTGCCGCATCCAGCTTGCCTTCGTAAGTGGACGGCTGTGTCCTTCCGTGCTGGTATGCGGCAATCATTTCATTCATGGCCTCCTTAAATATTCTCATTGCCTGTGGGTCAGCTTCCACGCGCTGCACAATCTCATCAGGCAAACTTTTTCTAACCGCAATGTAATGTTCTTCCGGCATCAAGCACCCTCAGTCAGGCAATAGGACTTTTCGACACTGGCCTTAATAAAGCTTTTCGCGCTGTTCTTGTTGTTTGGGCGAGTCAGATGAATCTTGTTCTTCTCGGTCCGCCGGGAACAGGGAAAGGCACCATAGCGAAGTTCATAGAGGTGCGCTTCGGGTGCGCGCACGTTTCCACCGGCGACCTCCTGCGCGATGAGGTGGCTTCCCGCACCGCTGTCGGCCTCGAGATAGAGCCGGTGATGAATTCTGGCGCCCTTGTTGATGACGCAATAGTCCTGAGGGTGCTTGAGAAGACGCTTGCGGGGCTGAAAGGCAAATCTTTCGTGCTTGACGGATTCCCGCGCACGCTGGAGCAGGGCGAAATCCTCGAGCCGCTGCTTGCGCGCCTCGGCATCGCACTCGACCTCGTGCTCGAGATTGACTCGCCAGAGGAAATAATCGTGAAGAGGCTTTCTGCGCGCAGGCAGTGCGTTTCCTGCAAGCGGATTTACGGCCTTGACGTGCCTTCAAAGAATGAGGGCCTCTGCGACGAATGCGGCTCCCAGACAGTTCTCAGGAAGGACGACGAGCCGGAAGTGGTGAAGGAGAGGCTGAGGCTGTACAATGACATAACGAGGCCCTTGAGTGACTTCTATTCAGGGAGGGGCCTTCTCAGGAAGATAGACGGTGACAGGACACTGCAGGAGATTTTCGCCGAGGTTGAGAAGCTGCTCTCGCCATAACATTGGGATATGATTAAGCAGTTATGCATTAAGTTTGTAACCTAATGATTTTTTCCTCTTGTCGCGCAGCAGACTCCATGGATAGTAATCATATCCTGCGGCCTTCATTATGTAGGAATTTAATGAACCAAGATAACCATATACCCTTAAAACTGAATCTAAATGCCCCCGCTTAACAGCCCCGAGATTTTGATGTGAAAACACTCCCAGCCCTTGCTCACGCCATTTACTCATTTTTTCAGGGTCGATCCCTGACTCGTGCTCCAACTTATCCATCTCTGCCTCTATAACTATATAAAGGTCGCATAATTCGCCGGCGTTTTTTTTAAAATCCGGGCTAAATTTATTGGAATGCTGCGCTTCTTTTATATCTTTTTCTAATAATGGGTGTTCAGCGTCCCTTTCCCTCAATGCCTTTAAAATGGCTTTTTTTTCTTCTGGATCTATATCAAGCTTCCGCCTAATTTTTTGGATAAGGCTTAAGACATTTTCAATTACCTTCATGTCGCGAGGTGCCACCCCGGATTTCCTTAAATTATGGAAAAATACGCCCTTCAATCTTGGAATGAAGAATCCAAGATGGCGGGAATGCAGGCTATGCCTGGGGTATATTTTTCTATATCCTTCAGGTACCGCCTTGCCAATAAAACCAGGTAAGCGCTTTTTCCCACTCATAGTTTGATTAGCCTTTACGAAGATAGTCTCTGGAGTATAGGTTTTTTGATTCCTTTCAAGACTTTCGACTTTTTTCCCAACAGCGGCATAGGAGATATTTCGCATAAATACTAATAGCAAGTTGCCATTAATAAATTTAATCAACTAAAACCTTTATTGATGACCGGGTGTTGCTTTTGCCAATTGTAGTTGTTGTAGGTACGATGGCCTTTGATGACGTGAAAACCCCTTTCGGGTCGGTGGATGGCGCGCTCGGTGGCTCCGCGACTTATGCGTCGCTCGCCTGCTCGCTTTTTGCAAGGCCCGGAATCGTCAGCGTCGTGGGCTCAGATTTCCCGGAAAAGCACATGGCCATGCTGAGGTCGAAGGGCGTCGACACGGGAGGCATAGAGGTAAAGCAGGGCGGGAAGACTTTCCACTGGAAGGGCGAATATGGCCTCGACCTCAATGACGCGAAGACTCTCCGCACCGACCTCAATGTGCTCGAGGGTTTCAAGCCCGTGGTTCCCGATGCTTTCCGCGGCGCCGATTTCCTTTTTCTCGGGAACATCGACCCGGAATTGCAGCTTGGCGTGCTCTCACAGATGAAGAAGAGGCCGAAGCTGGTCGTTGCCGACACCATGAACCACTGGATTTCCGCCAAGCGCGACAAGGTCATAGAGGTCGTGAACGAGGTAGACATCGCCCTGATGAACGAGCTCGAGGCGAGGCAGCTTTTCAGGACGCCGAACCTCAGGAAGGCCGCGATGGAGATTCTCGCCCTGAATTCCGAGATAGCGATAATAAAGAAGGGCGAGCATGGCTGCATAGCATTTACGCGGAACTCGCATTTTGCCTGCCCAGGGTATCCTCTCGAAAACGTGCTTGACCCGACAGGCTCCGGCGACTGCTTCGGGGGCGCGCTGATTGGTTATTTGGCAAAAACCCGCGACTTTTCGGAAAGGAACATGCGCAGGGCCATTGTGCACGCTTCCTGCGTGGCCTCGTTCAATGCCGAGGGCTTTTCAGTTGACAGGCTGAAGCGGGTCAAGATGAAGGACGTGAAGCGCAGGTACAGCGAATTCAGGGGTTTCGTGAGGTTCTAGCCTTTGATGCATGTGGCTTGGCCTTTCGGCCTTTGCACCCCAACCTTTTTATTGCTTTTCTGGTGCTTCTTCTAAGGTTGGTTGCATGGATTATTCCGTCAAGGATATGAAGCTCGCCTCGCAGGGCGCGATGCAGCTGGAGTGGGCTGAGGCGCAGATGGGCGCCCTGCTCGATGTCCGGAAGAGGTTTGCGAAGGAAAAGCCGCTCAAGGGCCAGAGGGTAGGTATGGCCCTGCACGTCACCAAAGAGACTGGCATTCTCGTGCGCACGCTGATTGCAGGTGGCGCGAAGGTGGCAATAACCGGGTGCAATCCTTTGAGCACGCAGGATGATGTCGCGGCGGCGCTCGCGGACGAGGGCGTACATGTTTACGCAAAAAAAGGCGAGACGCGAGAGGAGTATTACGAGTACCTCAACAAGGTCCTCGATTTCTCCCCCACGGCGACGATTGATGATGGCCTCGACCTCGTCACCGAGATACATACCAAGCGCACAGGCCTTGTCGGGGATATAAAGGTCGGCACCGAGGAGACAACCACTGGCGTCATAAGGCTCAGGGCGATGGAGCGCGACAAGGCCATCAAGTACCCGGTAATTGCGGTGAACGACAACAAGACCAAGCATTTGTTCGACAATTATTACGGCACCGGCCAGAGCACTGTTGACGGCATACTGCGCGCAACCAACGTGCTCTTTGCAGGGAAGAATGTCGTCGTCATGGGTTATGGCGACTGCGGCAAGGGCGTCGCTTCCCGTGCACGCGGCCTCGGCAGCAACATCATCGTGGTCGAGGTTGACCCAGTGCGTGCGCTGCAGGCAAAGATGGATGGCTACTGGGTCATGACGCTCGAGCATGCGCTCCCGCTGGGCGACATTTTCATAACCGTCACGGGCAACAAGCATGCGATTCCGAAGGCCGCTTTCAGGAAGATGAAGAACGGGGCAATCCTCGCGAACTCAGGCCATTTCGATGTCGAGATTGATGTGAAGGGCCTCGAGGAGCTGGCAGTTTCGAAGAGGAGGCTGCGCTGGCAGTTGGACGAGTACACGCTCAAGGGCGGGAAGAAGCTCTACCTCTGCGCGGAAGGGCGCCTGGTCAACCTCGGCGCGGCGGAGGGGCATCCATCCACTGTCATGTCCCTCAGCTTCTGCGGGCAGGCCCTTGCGCTGGAGTATGGCCTCAGGCACGACCTCAAGCCGGGCCTCCATGTCCTGCCTGATTCGATTGACATGGAAATCGCGCGCCTCCAGCTCCGCGCAATGGGAATACGCACAGGCAGCCTCACGAAGGAGCAGGAAGCCTACCTCAACTCCTGGAAAGAAGGCACATAAGTATACATAACTGTTTTTGTGCTTTTGCCGCTAATTTTTAGGAATTTCGCCCAATTTGGGAAGCGTGAAAACCCCCCATAAATTATATATAGCCTCCCGCCCTCGAATGTCTTAACATGAAAGCTATTGAAGAGGACGACATGGAGCTGCTCCAATCAGGGGAATCTGCCGCTGATTCAATGGTGGCCCTGCCTGACAAGGTTGACCTCGTGGACCTCATAGAGCAGCCCGCGTGGAAGACCATCCTCATAGAGCTCGTGAAGACCGAGCGCATGGACCCCTGGGAAATAGACATCGCCGACCTGGCTAGCAAGTACCTCAAGAAAATCAATGCCCTGACAGGCAACGACCTCAGGCTTCCCGCAAACGCGATTCTCGCATCAGCCATACTCCTCAAGTTCAAGGCCAACGTGCTGCGCATAAGCGAGATTGAAGACGAGGAGGAATTCCTCGAAAAGCAAAAGCAGATGAGTGTTGAGGAGAGGGCGGAATTCGAGGCCATGCTGCCAGACCTGAAGAACATAAGGAAGATAAAGGAGGGCAAGGTCTCGCTCGACGAGCTTGTGCTCAGCATCGAAAAAATGCTCAACAGCGCCAAGAAGACAAAGGACAGGAACATACTGCGCGAGCGCACGAAGTTCATAATTCCCGCGCACGACTTCGACATAGACAAGGCCATGGAGAAAGTCTACAAGTCAATAACCAAGGCAGCGGACTCCCAGGGCCTCGTGCTTTTCTCTAGGCTGGTGAAGGAAAGCGATACGAACGAAGGCATCGTGCGCACATTCATACCGTGCCTCTTCCTGACCAACAAGGGCCGCATAAACATGTGGCAGGACGTTTTCTTCGGCGAAATTTTCCTGAGTCTGAATGCCGGAAATCAGGCGGAAAAAAGCTGATTTTATAATTTCATTTTTTCTTGAACAATTCTTTTTCGTATTGTGCAAGCCATTTTGCTACAAGTTTAAGCGCTTCTGTTTGCCTCATCCAGCTTGCATAGCTTTCCCCGTATTTTGTTTTTGAGTAGTGCCTGGATTTAGTGAAAAGAAAATTTTCTTTCCAAAGTTCCTTTTTGCTTTCAGCTATTTCCAGTGTGGCATCCTGCCATCTTGCCCTGAAATAGAAATGCTTTCGGAATATTGTTCCTTCTATTTGGACGGGCGCAGCAAAGCATGTTGTTTTGAGTTTAAGTGGCGAGAGGTAATCCTGCAGCGCTTTGTTTTTTTGAAACGCCTTGGAAATTTCTTTGAGCTTCTTTAGCCTTTGTTTTTTCGAGAGAGCTTTTTTTGCCATTACAAATTTTGAATGGCTGCTTTTAAATTCATATATTTTGGACAATGACTAATAAACTTTGTAACTTCATTTGCTGTTATTTCATTTGCTGGCCTGTTTTTTTTCTATTGAGCAATAATATGGTTTATGCTCATTATAATGAGCAAACCCGCCAAAATTGCTGGAAAAGCACCATTTAATCACTCATAGTAAACATTTTTATATACTTTTGTTTAGTATATTTTTCTATGTTGTCAGATGTGCTTGTTTTGCAAAAGCGTGAATTGGAAGCGCGCCTTGCAGAGCGGTTTATTGAAAGGGATGCAAAGCTGCGGAATGCAGCCAGTGACACGATAAAAGTCATTATCGGGCCGCGCAGGGCGGGGAAGTCGTTTTTTGCAATTCATGAATTGCGAAAATTGGGCTCATTCGGATATGTCAATTTTGATGATGAGCAACTGGCAAAAGTGGAGGATTTCAACGAAGTTCTGGCAGCTATAGACAGCCTGTATGGCTCGCCGCGCTTCCTGCTGCTTGACGAGGTCCAGAATTTCCCAAAGTGGGAACTGCTTGCAAACAGGCTCCAGCGGCAGGGGCGCAACCTTTTCCTGACGGGCAGCAATTCGAACCTTTTGAGTGCGGAACTTGCAACGCACCTGACCGGGAGGCACACCTTGGCTTATGTGTTCCCGTTCTCTTTCAAAGAATTTTTGGCTTTGGAAAAAAAAGAACTGACTTCTGCTGAAACCAAGCAGAAATTGCTTGATTTTGTGACTTACGGGGGCTTTCCAGAACCGCTTGTCAAGAAAATGGATTATGCCGATTATGTGTCAAGGCTCTTCGATAACATCATGTACAAGGACATAATTTCGCGCTACAAACTCCGGCGCATAAAGACCGTGCGGGAAATAGCGCAGATTCTTTTTTCGAACGTCACAAAGGAATTTTCCTACAACCAGCTGAAAAACTCGGTCCAGAAAACAAGCGTAGTAACGCTCCAACGGTTTATTTCATATCTTGAGGAAGCCTTTGTTTTTTTCGAGATGCCGCGCTTTTCTTTCAAGGCAAAAGAGCAGGCGAAGTACAACAAGAAGATATACTGCTTTGACAACGGCTATATTTTTGCCAAGGCATTCAAAACAAGCCCTGATTGGGGCGGGTTATTTGAAAATGCCGTGGCCATCGAATTAAAGAAAGGGGAAATTGAGCACGAGCACAAGGTATTCTACTGGAAAAATGCGCAAAACCACGAGGTCGATTTTGCCATCCAAAAAGACCGGAAAATCAGTCGGCTAATCCAAGTGTGCTTTGACCCAACGGACCCGAAAACAAAAAAACGCGAGGAACGCGCATTGCTAAGGGCAAGCCATGAACTGAACTGCCAAAACCTTTTAGTGCTGACCAATGACTACGAGGCAACCCAGAAAACGGAATGGTTCGGGCTAAAAGGCACAGTAAAATACAAGCCCCTATGGAAATGGCTGCTCGAAAACTGAAAGTGGCAGGAAGTATTCATCAGGGCAATCTTTGTTGTGGCATATGGGCCGACAAATACTCCCCAAGAGACGTGTTCTTCAGCGAGATATTCTTGAGTCTGAACGCTGAAAACCGGGCGGAAAATGGCTGACAGCCAACTGCTGCAATGTGCGGTTTCCGCCTTGCAGAATGCCGGCTCAGGAAAAAAGTTTATATCCTGATATGCGGCAATCACTACTTTATTGGCGGGGTGTTTTCTTGAAAAACGATGCAAATGAAAAGTGGAAGGCCAAGCTCACCCCTCAGCAGTACAATGTTTGCAGGCTTGGCGGCACCGAAGCTCCTTTCACCGGCAAGTATGTGCACCACAAGGAAACCGGAATGTATTCATGTGTTGCTTGCGGAAACGAGTTATTCGACTCCGGGACAAAATTCGATTCCGGCACCGGGTGGCCCAGCTTCTATGACGTTGCGGCCAGAGGCGGGGTGAGGCTGCAGGATGATGGCAGCCATGGCATGCACAGGATTGAGGCGGTTTGCTCGAAGTGCGGCTCGCACCTCGGCCATGTTTTCGATGATGGACCAGGCCCTACGGGGAAGAGATACTGCATAAATTCAGCCGCGCTTGACTTCAAACTCAGCGAAAACAGGGGCAAAAGGCCTGCGGGAAACGATTAAATTCATGTTAAGCGTCTTCTTCTGCAATGCAGGACATTGTTGAAACGGCCGCGGCCGAGGCAGTGAAGGCTTTGCGCTCCTGCGTCACGCCCAATGGCCTCTATGCTTCAGGCGGCCGCGGCGGGTATAGTTCCGTGTGGGCGCGCGATTCCATGATTTCGCTCATAGGCGCGTCTTTCCACACTCCTGAGTTCCGCGGCGTTTTCGCGAAAAGCCTCTCCGTGCTGGCGAAGTACCAGAGTGCCAATGGGCAGATTCCGAATTGCGTTGATGTTTTCGAGCGCATAAACGACAAACCCGTAACGTTCGCCACGATAGATTCTAGCCTATGGTTCGTGCTCGGCGAGCATTTTTACAGGAAGCGGTTCGGCGCATCCATGCGGGGGAGGCACGCGGGGAAAGTAAAAAAGGCCATGACATGGATTGGGTGCCAGGATGCCGGGGAGGATTCGATGCCTGAGCAGCTCCCGACCTCGGATTGGCAGGACTGCTTTCCGCACAAGTACGGGCACACGATAAACACGCAGGCCCTCTACTATGCTGCGCTCAGGGTTGCCGGAAGGAAGGCCGCGATTCCGTTTTTTGTGAAGCAGGTGAACAGTTATCTCTGGGACGAAAAACTCGGTTACTTCCTGCCATGGCACTGGAAGGACCATGGAGAGTACAGCGAGAAGGCCCAATGGTTCGATTCGCTGGGCAATATCCTTGCGGCAGTGCTCGGACTTGCCACGAAAAGGCAGGCTAAAAGGATTCTCGCATTCATCGAGGACAAGGGCATCAACAGGCCTTTCCCGGTGCGCGTCATCTACCCTCCCATTTCGAGGGGTTCCGCTGAATGGAGGGATTACTTCGACGCGTGCCTCGCCGCTGAAAGGCACTCCTACCTGAACGGCGGCATCTGGCCTTTCGTGGGCGGCTTCTATGTCACTGCGCTTGTAGCGGCCGGCGAGCTCCGAAAGGCCAGGGAGGAGCTTGCGCTGCTTGCGAAAGCGAATTCCCTCGGGAGGAAATTCCCGTGGGACTTCAATGAGTGGATAAGCCCTGTGGAGAAAAAGGCGATGGGCAGCAGGCACCAGGCGTGGAGCGCAGGGACCTATCTGCTGGCATACCACGCAGTGAAAACAGGCAGGAACCCGTTAAAGGTTTAGCCTTTTCTCTATCGTGCGCGCCATGTCGAGGGATGTCTTCCTGTAATCGAAGGCTGCCACTGCGCGCTCCCTGCCCTTTGCACCCATCTTGTCCCTCAGGGCATCATCCTGCATCAGCCTGAAGAGGTGCCTCGCGAGGTCGTCGATGTCGGCCCGGACGGCAAACGTCTTGGGCTTGTCGAATTTTATTATCTGCTTCCTGCCGAACCCCATGTCCTTGTAGGCCCATTCCTGCTCGAGCTCTATGGTTTCGCCGACTTTTGCAAGCAGCCCTGTCTCGTTGTGCACCACCGTGTCCTTTATTCCCATAGCGTCAACAGAGAGCACGGGTATGCCAGCAGCCATTGCCTCGACCTGTATCATGCCGAATCCCTCTATCCTGCTCGGCGCGGCGTAAATGTCGGCGGCCGCGAGGAGCACGTTCATGGTTTCGCGCGAGCATGGGCCGTCTATGTACTTTATTTTTTTAGTGAACCCGAACTCCCTGGCTATCTGCCTTTCGGCCTTGTAATGGTACTTCGGCTCCCTGTTCTCCCAGCTCTTGCCGACGTATTTCCATTCAGGGAATTCACTGCCTATTTTGCCGAGTGCCCTCAGCATTTCCTGGAACCCCTTGCTCGTGGTGTCCCCGCCTATTGTCAGTATCATCTTTTCATCGGCCCTGATGCCGAGCATCTCCCTCATTGTGAGCACGCGTGGGTCGCTTTTCGGAATGGGCTTCAGCAAGCGGGTGTCTATGCCTATCGGCGCTGGAAGAATATTGGGGTTGCGGACCCCGTCGCGGATGTAGGTTTCCTTCACCCAGTTGCTCGTCACGAAGACCAGCGGAAGGCTGTCGAGCAGCTCGTGGTAATTCGCTACCCATCCGTCCGCATTGAGCCACGGCACTGGCGTTATGCCGTGCTCCATAGGGTGCTTTATTATGTCGGGAGCATCGCCCCAGAACCCTATCCCTATTGCCACGTTGGGCCTGAAGCTCCGGTAGAGAAATTCCTTCTCGAGGTCGGCTTTCCTATTGCACTGCGCAGTTTCATATCCGTTCTCCGAGAGGCCGTTGGCGAGATAAAGGCCCTGGAGGCTGATGCCGTCAAGCTCCGGCGGGAAAGGGTAAAGCACCAGCGGCCTTAACCCATGTCCCGGGCTTTTCACAGGGTCGTGGTTCGGCATCGGCTCACACTATTCTCTTGAAAGATTCTGTCCGGGCGCAGCTGAGGAACTCGAAGCTGGTCTCCTGAAAACCATACGCATCGCGGATTAAATACCTTTTCATTTCATGCTCCCGACTAGTCAGCTCCACTCTGAGCGTGGATTCGGGATTCGGCTCGCACCTGAAGGGGCTTTCGCGGCGGGCATAATCGAACGTGAACAGGCCTGAGCACCTGAGCTCGCCGTCCGAAACCATTTCGAGCACGCACTTGTGCGTTTCGATGTGCCTCTTGTGCCCGTACTCGCCGTTGCTGCCATGCGTGAATACCGTGCCGAACTCCTTGTCCATCGCAACCGCCGAGACGCGCTTCCGGACCTCGTCCATGTTCGGGAGGTCTTCCTCAGGGTGGTCGTCCTCCATGTCCGAGATGAAGCCGCGGGCGTTCAGCAGCGAGCATACCCTGAAGAACTTCGGCTTCCTGTCGGGGTCGTCCTTCCTGCACAGCGAGAGTATAGTCCACTCCCATTCTTTTTCGCGCATTATCCTGCCGCCCATCCAGATTGTCTCGTCATCCGGGTGCGCGACTATCACGAGGGCCTTTGCCATGAGGAAGAGGTGCAGGGAAAAAAATAAATAGGGTGTATGCACTTACTTTGACTGCCTCCGGATTCGCGGATGGCTGAGATGGTGCATCACTATATATACGGGCGGAAAAGTTTTTGCGGTAGGCGACCTGAACATTGACCTGTTCACGTACCACTCCGGCGCATTGAGGTTCGGCGAGGAGCATGCGGCGCGCGATTTCAGATGCGCTATAGGCGGGAACGCCGCCAACTCCGCCATGGCGCTTTCAGGCCTCGGCATTGATGTTTCGCTCGTAAGCGCAATCGGGAAGGACGCGTTCACTCCGTTCCTGAGGCGCGAGCTGTCGAAGGGCGGCGTGAGGCAGGTTCTTTCACGGCTTGACTCGCCGAATGGCGTGTCTACCATTTTTGTAAGGGCCGGGGGGGAGCGCGCCATCATTTCCCACAAGGGATGCCTTCTCGGCCTCGACTCGCGCATGGTATCGCGCTCTCTCCTTCCGCGCATTTCCCGCGGCGACATCGTGCTCTTCGGTGGCTATTTCCATCTTCCCGGCATGAGGAAGGGCTTCACAGGGCTGCTGAAGGCCATAAGGCGCAAGGGGGCCATTGCATGCCTTGACGCGTGCTTTGACGAGTACGGCACGTGGAAGGCGAGGCATTTCGCCAGGCATATAGACTATTTTTTCCTGAACGAGCTCGAGCTCTCGCGCATCACGCGCTCCGGGAAAAACACCCGTGCAGGGGTGGAGAGGCTGCTTTCATGGGGCGCGGGAAATGTTATACTGAAAAGGGGCCGCCGCGGCGCTGAATTCCATTCGGCTTCTGGCCATGCCTATGCGAAGGCCTGCAATGTGCGGGCTATCAATGCGACAGGGGCTGGGGATTTCTTCAATGCTGGCTTCCTGTATGGCCTCCTCAGGGGATTCAGTCCGGAGAATTGCCTGCTGTGCGGCAACTTTGTCGCAGGGCAGAAGATTTCGAGGCAGGATTACTTCATTCCGCGGAAAAAAACGCTTGCTGATTTCCTCGCAAAGAGGAGCCTTGCCGGAATAGTGCGCGTGAAGGATTATAGGGCCGTTTCCAGGGCGGCTTTCGATGCCGTTGCCGGGGCGCTGCGCGAAAAGCCATCTTCCGTGCTTTCGCTCGCGGCAGGAAAAACCCCGGTGGGCGCATACAGGATGCTTGCGAGGGCATTCAGGCTGGGCAATGTCGACTTTTCGAAAGCATCTTTCCTTGAGCTGGACGAATATATTTCCCGTGGCGGTTTTCCGCGCGAAAGATTCGCGGGGATACTGGCGAAGGAGCTTATCGGGAAGGTCAACTTCAGGCATGGCAATGTTTTCCTTTTCAGCGGAGATGCCGCGAAGGCGCGCGCTGAATGCAGGCAGGCGGAACACCTCGCTTGGCGCAGGGGCATTGACCTGCTCCTTCTCGGCATCGGGGAGAACGGCCACATAGCGTTCAACGAGCCCGGTTCTCCATTCAGTTCAGGCACGCGCGTAGTGCGCATTTCGCGCTCCGCCCTGAGGTCGCGCGGCGGAAAGCCATCTGGCCATCATGACGCAAATGCCGTGACGTTGGGCATGCGCACTATCATGTCTGCCAGGAAGATTGTGCTGATTGCTGCAGGAAGGGAGAAGGCGCGGGCCATTGTGCGCGCGTTCGGCAAAAGGCCTGGCCAGAATGTGCCTGCATCCATCCTGCAGATGCACGGCAATGCCACTGTGATAGTTGACCGTGCCGCGGGAAGGCTGCTTGCCGGGGCACGCATGGATTGACATACCGGCAGATGAGGGAAAGGATGGCCCCTGCCGCAAGCAACTTGGCTGAAAGGCATTTGAATTCTCGGTAGCCATGCCTTGAGTATATAGATGCCTTGATTCAAAACCATCGCCCCGGCGCGTTGCTCAGACTACCATAAGTCTCGCGAGCAGGTACGATATCGTGGCTTCCGCTCCCTGATTGGCATTCACTCCATTCGGCGTGAGGCCGTCATAGCACCCGCCAGTGGTTTCGTCATACACGGCCTGGTTCATGGAATTTTTGCCGAGGAACCAGTCGAACGATTCCCTCGCCTTGCGGGCATACGCATGGTCCCCTGTCCTTTCAAAAGCCTTGCGATATGCCACTGTCATGCCACCCGCCTCAATGGGCTGCTGGTCGAACATGGCGCGCTCCTCGCCCTTCGTGTACCATTTTTCCTGGCCTATGGGCACGAGTTTCCCGTCTATGAAAAGCGTCCTCGTGAGGAAATCCATTGATTCGCGGGCCACCTTTTCCGCCATTCCGGTGCTGTCAAAAATTGCTGCCTCGAAGAGCGCCTCAGGGAGCGTGGCGTTTCCGTACGTGAGGTAATGCTCGAACCAGTGCCATTCCTTGTCGCTCGACTCCTCGTACTTGGAAATGAGCGACCCTATGAGACTGTCCTTTACCCGGTAAAAAGGGTGCTCGCTGAGGAATTCGCGCGAGTTCGCGATTCCGATGAGAGTGTCCGCCTGTGCCCTAGGGGAGATTATTTCCCCGCTGCCTTCCATGGCCTTTTCAAGGGTCCTCTTTGCCCTGATGCGGTACTCTTCAGGAAGGCCGCTCTGCACTGCATACCCAAGCGCATTGACCGCCCTGCCGAAGCTGTCCTCGCTTCCGATGTCGTCGGAAAACTCGCGGTTCCCGTCAACAGTATTGTGGAACCTGCCGTCCGGAAGCTGGCATTTTTCCACGAAGGATAGGTAAGTGCTGGCAAGGCAGAGCATTTTCTTTGTGCCATAGCGTTCGTACGCTTTTGCCGCCACTACAAGCGCCCTCGCATTGTCGTCAAGCGTGTAGCCGCTCGCAGTGTCAGGCTCGGAATGGTTCGCGAACTGCACCATGCCAAAGCCGTCAGTCATCTTTGAAAAGTGCCGGAAGCTCGCCCTCGGGATGTTGCTGAACTCCTCCGCGCCGAACGGCGAGAGGGAATCGAAAAGGCAATAGTACCTTGCGGACACGTTGGGCCACGTCATTTTCCTGCTGTACTCATAGGCATTCCTTTCGAGGCTCCTTCGCTCTGCATCATTGCCGAGCAGCCTCACGGTTTCACTCGCGAATTCCTCCGGCCTTGTCCTGCGCACCAGTATGCCTCTGCCGGAAGCCAGTACCTCGTTGTTGTAGTTGCTCCTCGAAGACACTATGGCCCTTCCGGCGCCCATCGCATAACTCACCGTGCCGCTGCATATCTGCTTCGGGTCGATTGACGGAGACAGGTATATCGTGGCCATCTGGAGGCACTCGCTTATTTCCTCGAGCGTCAGGAACTTGTCGAGGAACTTCACTTTCCTCCCGACTCCGAGGCCTTCCGCGAGTTCCCTCAACTCCTGCCTGTAGCTCTCTCCCTCGATTTCGCGCACGCGCGGGTGCGTCTGGCCCACCACGAGGTATTCCGTGTCAGGGTGCGCGCCGATTATCCCCGGCATGGCCTTTATGACGTTCTCCACTCCCTTACCCCTGCTGAGAAGGCCGAAAGTCAGAAGGACGTTTTTCGCGCGCACGCCATATTTCCTTTTCACCTTGAGCGCGTTCACTGGCCGCATGTTGGGTACGCCGTGCGGTATCACTTCCAGTTTCTCCGGAGGCAGGCCGTAATCCTCAAGGAGTATCGACCTCGCGGTCTCCGTCATGACAACCACCCTGTCGCTGAGGTGCGCAATCTGCTGCACATTCTCCTTCATTTCCCTGGGAGGGGAATCTAAGACCGTGTGGAGCGTCGTGACGATTTTCCTGTTCAGCAGCTCCATGAACCTCAGTATGTGCCCGCCATATTCACCGCCGAAAAGGCCGAACTCGTGCTGTATGTTGACCACTCCAGCGTCCTTCATCCGGTTTATCTTCCTCGCGGCACTCTCATAGCTCGCGATGTCCTGCTCCGTGAGCTTCAGCGCGACCTTGCGGCCGTACTTGTGCAGGGTGCTGCCGGATTCGTTGACGGCTATGACCTTCGGGGAAACGGCGTTCCCGAATTTTTTCTGCATCGAGTCTGAAAGGTCTTTCGTGAATGTCGCTATTCCGCATTCGCGCGGCGGGTAAGAGGAGAGGAACAATACTGGCTTGGTCATTCGTTTTCGCCGCGGGGAAAATCTTGCATTCGATTAGAATTAGTGCATACCTTGTTTAACTATTTTTTGTTTCGCGACATTTGCGCAACTGACTTCTCACGCAACAACGTTTCAGGGTTCATTGTCAGAATTCCTTTTGACGTAGAGCCAGTTATAGTTTTCGCGCCCCTTTCTCTTGCCACTTGAATCACTTTATTTATGATTTTGCCGCAATTTCCTAATAGGCGCATATTTTTTGGCACCCATAACGAGACAACTACCATTCTTTTTTCATTAGGCTTCCACTCTATTATGGCGCTTCCTCTGGAACCGACATATGGGGGCAAGTTTCCAACCCACAGTGTTTTACCATCTTCATACCGAATTAAATTAGGTAGCTTCATTAACCGGCCAAGTGCAATGTGTTCACAATTAGCCCTTCCGCCTGAATTGAAATTTTCAGGAAGGCTGGCAAAATAAGGGCGCGAATAAAATTCCTCCGCACTTAACACCTGCCCTGCACGAACAGACATTCTTGCCCTTCGGCCTTTTTTTCTTGCTTTTACTGAAAACATAGTGTCACACCAAGGAGCCGAGTATTTCCTTTATCCCGATTTTCCTCACCTCGATGCACGAATCTGCCGCGCCGGAATAAATCAGCAGGCCCTTCCCGTCCCTGTCCGGAATCGCGGCAGTCGGGAACACGACGCTGTTCACGAAGCCAGTCCTTTCGTAATATTCCTTCGGGCCGAACAGCGGCTCGTCCTCCGGTGTCCTCGCGATGACCCTTTCGGGATTTTTCGCGTCGAGGAGCATCGCTCCCGCGCTGTAGACCTTGCCCTTTTCCGGCCTTTTCCTGTTCACATAGCGCACGCCGTGGTATATTGCGAGCCAGCCTTCGCCGGTCAGGAGTGGCACGGCCCCGGGCCCTATCCTGAGCTCGTCCCAGGAATTGTCCCTCGGGCTGAGTATCGGCCTGTCCCTCCCCCAGAACTCGAGGTCATTAGAATACGAAATCCAGATGCGCGGCTTGTCGAATATCATCGTGCCTTCTGGCCTGTGAAGTGCGGCGTACATGCCGCCGATTTTCTCCGGGAATATCACCGCATCCTTGTTCTGCTGCCTGAATATTATCCCCTTCCTCTCCCATTCCACGAGGTCACGGGAGAGCGCGAGCGAAGTCGACACGCCGCTGCACATCGAAACTGAAACGTACGTCATCGCGTAGAGCTTCTCCTTCCGCAGGTGCGTGATGCGCGCGTCCTCCACTCCGAAATCGCCGTCTTCGCTGAGGCCGGCGAAATCCATCGCCGTGCTGGCTTCAACCACATTCATGCCTGATTCGTCAAGGAGTATTTTCCTGAAGTGGGATATTGTGGGGAGCCTGTAAATGCTGTTGTCCATTATGAAGCTCTCAGGGCCAAGCCGGCCCTTGCTCCGCGGTATCTCCTCGATGATTATTTTAGTGCGCTTGGTGCCGGAGAAGCGCGGGGCGAGGAAAATCCTCTTTCCATGCTTCGGGGTTTCCGCGATTCTCGCATACAGCATTATCTTTCCGTCCCGCAGCCTCACGGCCCCGGGGTTCAGGACGCCGCGCACCCGGAAGTTCGGCAGCGTCGGCCGGATGTCTTCCGGGGAAAGAAGGAGCTTCGGCCTCGATTTCATGCTATGTAATTGTCGGACGCCGTATTTATAGGTTTTGCAGGGCAAACCCGGCCCTATGACTTTCTTTCTTCAATATTTCTGCGAATGTTATGATTTAGGCTTCTAATCATGTTTGATAATCCGTAGAGGGTCCAAAAATAGTAATGATTAGCTGCGCCGGGAATACATCATTCAACAAACCCTTGATGGCCCCTACTTTAACGCTGTCAAACCCGGCTTCCGCCAAACCTCTAAAGAAAACGCTTCTCGCCGATGGGTAAAGGTAGTTCAGCCCTTTTACATGCAATTCATTTCTTTTCCCGGAACTGTCAGCAATTCTTGGCAAATCATTTTCCTTCCCAAACGCTACGACCGTGCGGCCAAATCTAATAAAATGACTCTTGAGTGGCATTAAAGAGTAGCCATTGCCCAAACCTAAGAAAAACTGATTGCCCGGAGCGAATCCGCACAAGCAGGTTTTTATATTAGTAATTGTTATTATTAGCGAATATCAGCGAATTCGGGATATTTTCCGGGGTTTTACGGTGTTCCAGGTTTTTGCAGTCGCGAAAGGGGTTTTGGGGTTTATTCATGGCCGGACTTGCTGATTCTCTTGGCGGCCTCTATTATTCGCTCGAGGACCGCTACTACGAAATCCTTGACGGCCTTGAGGAAAATGTGCCGGTTTACAAGGTCATTGACCCCATCGACAAGGTTTTTCCGTCATTCATCCTGCTCCTGATTGTACTGCTCCTCGCCATTTCCGCGGCCATCTGGTTCATTGCCGGAGGCGGCCTCGCCTCGCTTTTCGCGGCCCAGACCGCGAAGTTCGTCGTAGTTGACAATGATGACACGCGCCTGGAGGGAATTGCCGTGTCTTTTTCCGAGGGCGCCCGGAAGGAAACCAAGACCACGAACGCGTTCGGCGAGTTCAGGACAGGCTTTTTCGGGAAGGCAGTTGCAATGGAAGTTGATGCGGAAGGGTATGCGCCTTTCAGGGACGTGAACGGGATAGAGCCGGGGAAATCGTACAGGATAAGGCTCAGCCAGGAGGCCGCGGACGTGAAGCTGAGGACTATAAGCTTCGAGCTGAGGGGCACGGACAACTCGCCGGTAAGCTCCACGGCGGCGGTTTCCATGTCATTTGCGTGCAGCGGCCAGGGAAGGCGCCCGGCATCCATTTCCGGGAAAGGCAGCCAGCACGCGGTTTCAGTGCAGACCGATTGCGGCGTGCTCACCTCCACAATCAATGCAACGGGCTTCGAGGAGGCGAGGAAGACAGTGGACACTTTGTCACAGCAGGGCACGGTGATAGTGAGACTCGTGCGGAAGAGCCTGTTTTCAAGCGTGAGAGTGGTGGTGCAGGACAGGAAGACGAAGGAGCCAGTGAAGGGCGTCGCACTGACCTTCAAGATGAACGGCGTCACGGCGCTTCAGGGCGGCGCCACTGATGATTCCGGCATCGCGCTCGTGGACAAGGTGCCTTACGGCGAGTACCTGATTGAGGCAAGTCCGCCTTCCGGCTCGCGGTACAGCGTCGGCTTCAGCGACCTTTTCGCGGTGGGGGCAGCGCAGCTCTCCGGTGACGTGACCATCTACCTCGACAAGGCGGATTCGTCGAAAATCCTGAGGCTCAGGTTCCTGGATGAAGCCACAGGCAGGCCCGTGCGGGGCGTTGCGGCCCGCTTCGTGGTCAACAACAATGTTTCGGGCATTTCCCTGGCTTCTGACGCTTCCGGCATAGTCGAGTTCATCAATCCTGACGCCAAGGCAGCTTATGCCGCCATCGCGACGCACGCCGATTACGTCCTCCGCGTCGTCACGGATATAGGATTGGTGGACCCTTCATCCGCATCCGCCAAGGAAGTGAAGCTCCTGAAGGCCACGTCCGCGAATTCCGGCACGGCTATGGTGCTTGTTTCAGAGCTGTCCGTCGGGCCGGTGAAAGATGCGGCAGTGCAGCTATATTCGATAGGGGTGCCTTTCCCTCTTTTCACCGGGCAGACCGGGGATGACGGGAATGTTTCCTTCACCAACCTTCCGCTTGGCGATTACAACGCGTTCGCCTCCAAGCTCATCGACGGCACCATGTTCTCGAACAATTCCGCGAGGAAGGCGCTCGCGCCGGGCGCGGTGACGCAATTCCCAATCGTCCTCGTGGTCGCGAATGGCAAGGTTTCCGCGAGCGTGACCGACGAATCGGGCAGGCCCGTGCAAGGGGTGGAGGTGAAGTTTGTCGATTCCATAACCGGACAAACTCTCGGCTCTATGCAGACCGGCGCCAATGGATCCACTCCCCAGCAGCTCGAGCTGAAGGTAGACAAGAGGCCGTATATAGTGGCAAAAAAGCAGGGCTATTACGACGCCACCAGCATACCTTACCAGATAACGCCGAATTCGAGCCAGGTGATTCCCGTCACGCTCATTGCAGTGAAGGACCCCTTTGATCCTTACGCCCCTTTCGACGTCAGGCTCGGCGCGGTGCTTGATTCTTCCGGCAGGCAGGTGCAGGTAATGCAGGCCAAGAAGGATTACCTGCTATCATTCACCCTCATTTCCTCAGGCGACATTTCCGACGCGAAAACCGCCGTGAGGGCCGGCCTCGAGGGTGAGGCGAACGCCTCCGACAGCAAAATCGTGGTGCGCGGATTCACGTCTTTCGCGGGCAACGCGACACTCTCGCCCTGCTATAACATGGACAACAATTACACGAACTGCGGCCAGGCCACGGAAACTGACGCGAAGCAGGCCATAGCCGGATTCGGAAACCTCGGAAGGGGTTCGTACGATTTCAGGGTGGCGGTTTACGTGAAGGATGTGCCCAGGGACACACCCCTGCAGGTGAGGTTCGGGGCCAAGGCGTCTTCTGGCGGAAGCATGGCTTTCAGGCCCTCCGAGAAAACGCTTTACCTGCGCGAGTTCCTCGTTGACAAGCCATTCTGCGTTTCGGACTGCGGAATCGTGATGTCATTCACGCTCCAGGACAATGCGAAATCCGCGTTCCCCCAGCCTGTCGCCGTACCTTCGACTCCACAGCCGCTTCTCTTAAAGGGCCAGCAGTACAAGGTGCATTACACGATAACGAACCTTTCCAACAGGGTTTTCCCCTCCGTGTCCATGGCGCTCTTGAACAAGAAGCCGCCAGCCACGCCACAGCCCGTAACTTTCGAAAGGGCTGCAATCCCGATTGGGAGGCTTGCGGCTTTGCAGTCTGCCGAGGGCGACTTTGCATTCACCGCGGCCTCTGATGCTGTTTCCACGGAAATCGACGTCAACCTCGATCTAGGCATCAGCGGCGACAATGCAAGGATTCTCGTCGGCATCTCGGCACTGAAGGTGATGAATATTGAGGTTTCCCCGGAAACGCTCCTGCCGGGGATGCCACAGGGGAATGCAGTTATAACGGTGATAGCCACAGACAAGAGCCCTGTGCCGGCGGCCAGCGTCCGCATCTATAAGGATTCGGGCGAAACACCGATTGATACAGGAGCCACTGACAATGCAGGCCGCTATTTCGCCTCGTTCAGGAGCGCCTTCGCGGATGGCACTGTGCTGCATGTGAGGGCATCAAAATCAGGATTCGTGGACGCTTCCAAGGACATAAACGTGAGAGGCACGGTTTCGCTCCTGCTTCCGGGAATAACTTGCGTAACTGCAGGCCCCACGACACAGGATCAGAAAACTATAGACTCCTTCTCGCTTGAAATCCCGAGGCGCAGGGGCGCCACGGGGTTCACGCTCCTCAACAATGCGTGCGGCCAGGACGTGATACTCAATCTGAGGAAGCATGAGAAAAGCGACATCTCCCTCAAGGTGAACGGCGCTGCGTATGATTTCGCGGCCGGCACCGGAATAATACTGCAGAACAATGCCTCGGCGCAGGTCGAGGTGCAAACCCTCAATGAGTTCGGGGTCCACCCGATTTACGTCACTGCCAGGCTCGGGGGCGCGAGCGGGCAAGCGAACAACGCCGGAACAGTGAAAGTGATTATATTCGACCCGGAAGTATGCCTGTCAGGCGAGAAGGAGGGCTTCGCTTCAGCTTCCGACAGGTTCACGCTCGGCTCCGGCAGCTCCAACAATGCCGTGCTGGCCTTCATAAACAAGTGCTTCACCGGGCTGTTCGGCGGCGCAATAGAGGGCGACAAGTATCCGCGGAATGACCTCGCATCCCCGGACGTGCTCGGAGGCAAGGCCCTGGTGACCGCGAGCAGTGTTTCAGGGAGCGTGGAAGAGGCCAGGAGCAGGTACACTGCACAGGTCCAGCAGATACAGGCTACGGAGGACCAGTTTTTCCTTGTTACGGTGCAGGATTTCGTGAAAGGTGGACAGTAATGGCTCGCTATCCTTTCTATCATTTTTTGCTCGGCGCATTGCTGCTGTTATGCGCGCAGTTTGCGGCAGCTTCCGTGTTCTACAATGGCGCGCTCGAAGTCACGCTCGACAAGCAGATTTACAACGTGGGCGAACCCCTCACTGGCAGGCTGGAGGCCACGAATTTCGAAAGCATCGGCTTCTATGACGCGGAGGTAGTGCTTGAGCTTGTTTCCGGGACATCGGGTCCACTCTCCTACCCTACACAGTTCAGCGAGGACGGAAGGATTTTTTTCGAGAGTAAAGTGGATGCACCCATGCTGGCCGGACAGAAGAAAAGCATCCCATTTAGCATCCAGCTTCCAGATGACCTGGTTTCCGGAGCCTATTCCATTCACGCTTATTTCCGCACCGCGAGGGCGCCGATTGCAGGGATAGCCCACATATTCGCCTCGCCGAAAACTGCGGAATTCACCGTGAACGGAACCTCTGCCGGGAAATTCCCACAGCTAGGCATTCTGCGCACAAAAACCGTTTTCGCCGGATACACTGGCCCTGTCGGCACGCCCGTGAACCCTGGTGACGCCATTCCGGCGGAAGTTTACGTGAAGAACTATTCCGGCTCAGCGCTCAACGGCGCAACGGTTTGGGCTGGATTGTGCATGTGGGATGACACGGAGTGTGGCTCTTACCTTTCCGAAGGCTCCGCAAAGGCTGATTTCCTGGCAGGCACGGAAACGATGGCAAAGCTCACGCTCAGGGCACCTGACCTGCCAGGCGCCTATGCAATCAGGATAGAGGTGCGCGATGCGGACAATAGAGTAGTGTCGCTCTACAGGAACAGGGCAATCGTGCTGGGGGCGACAGCGAGGATAAAGAAGCTCGACATTTCAGGCACGGCCCTCAGCGATGGAAAGCCGTCAACAATCAGCATGCTCCTCGGTGCCTCGCCAGACCACTACACGAAACCCGACTTCAGCGATTTTGATGTGCGCGTGTGGGTGGAGGCCGGCGCGAAGGTTTTCGAGAAGGCAGAGCACATCGACAGCCTGCCGTTCTCGGAAGTCGAGAGGGACTTGTCATTCACGTTCATTCCAACGAAGGCCGCTGACACTTTCAGGGTTTGCGCATCCGTGGAGAAGGCAGGAAAGGAGATGGATTCATATTGCTTCAATGTCAGGCCGCTCGGCATCGAGAACGTCGTCGGGGCGCAGACAGGCAGGATAGAAGTCGGCACAAGTTACTCAGGCAGCGACGGCAGGCTTTCCCTCAGCATTTGCGGCTTCGACAGCTTCGGCAGGCCAGAAAGCCTCGACATCGGCGTTTTGCTGCTCACGGCTTCGGGGGAGAAAGCGCTCTCCGACTCTTTCGGTGCAGGCAATTGTTATGGCCAGTCCATAGGAATCGATTCGGGCAAGCATCTGCTCATTGTGGATGATTTCAGGAACAGGTCGCAGTACAGCAAGGAGCTGGATTTCGCTTTCAAGGCACCGGCGTCATGCAGTGCGATTGGCGCAATCGTGTGCGGACAGGGCGAGCAGTGCTCCGGTGAAGGCACGCTCGCGCCCAATGGCGAAGCCTGCTGCATCGGCTCGTGCTCCCCTGCAAAAGGCTCCGTGAGCGAGGCCCAGGATTCCGGTGCTGGGCAGGAAAGCGGTGCCCCAATCCTTCCAGGCATAGGCATTTTAGCGGCTGCCGGTGCGGCAATATTGATTTTGGCGCTCTTGTGGCTTGCATGGAAAGCGATGGCCGGACGCGGAAGGAGCGAGGGCGAAAGGGGCGCGGAAGGTGAGGATTATGGCTGACGGGCGCATGCTTTTGCTTCTGGCGATTGTTCTGGTGTCTGTAATACTTTTGTCGCCATCCGCGCTTGCCGGCAAGCACTGCTGGTACAACGAAACCATAAGCCAGACATCTATATCAGTAAACTTTACCGGGAAGCACCTCGCATTGCAGGGCCGTGTCGTGGATGGCGCACAGAGGGAAACCTACCTCGTCAAGACAGGCGAATCGATGAACCTTGCGGACATCAGCACTTTCGTCGCCAACTGCGTGGACGGCGCGAGGAGCAATTTCATTAACGCGGTCAGGCTCATGGAGGTGATGCCTGACGGCTCGAGAATCGAGACAGGCATAAACAATAAACTGACGTATGACGGCGCTGCCTGCGAAGGCGGCAACAACATCAAGGGCAGTGCAAAAGAGACAAACGCGTTCAAGTTCGGCGTGAGCAGGGCTTACACTTTCGAGGCCCAGTACGCGTCTTCATTATCCTCTCTGGACCCGAAGTGGAAGCCAATAAAGAAGTTTGACGTCATAGTGGCGCCGGGCAACATTGACGTTAATATAGTGGCAGTTCCTACTGTCGGCGTCAGGAGCAGCGTCTATGCCAGTGACGCCCAGGCCGAAAGCGAGGCAATGTGGAAGATTTCGAATGTCGGAGAAGTGGACGTGAACGTGCAGGGCATATCCGCGGTCCGGTGCGAAGGCCTCATCAGCGGATGCGGCTTCTTGCTCCCGACAGAGGACAAGCCAATTGCGTTCCCGCACAGGATTCTTCCCGGCCAGTCTCTGTATTTCAGGGAAAAATTCACTGCGAAAAAGCCAGGGATTTCTCCTTCAAAGGGATTGCTTGCTGTCGACGTGCTTTACTCTGACCCTTATGGCTTCGAGACAGTCACATATACCACAAAGCAGGTGCCGATAGAGCACGAGGTTTCATTCAGCGTGGCTTCGAGCATGGTTTATCCATACAGGACACAAAAAAAGCCTTTCGAGCTGGATGGCGGCACGACTTACTATGTGCAGACATGCACGGACTCGCCACAGTACGAGCTCAACGGGCCCGGCGGAAACCTCCTGTTCGGAGCCAGCATTTATGATGAACAGGGCGCTCCAGTGACGCTCACCAACGTTTTCGACAACAGCACGAGATTCGGGAACACGAACTTCCACCAGGTATCCAACTGCGCCCCGCAACCCGGTTCCGCATCCTATCAAGCGCAGGTTGCTGAGCTGAAGCATATGAATGAAGGGAGCAGTGACCCAAACAGCCTCCAGTTCCAGGGCGCGGGCATGGGAAAGTTCACCACGCCTAATTTTGCTGGCAAGAGGACGTATTCTTATGTCATTGAAGGGCTCGTCGGCCTCAAAGGGCATTACAAGAGCGATTTCATGCACATCGCAGACAAGTTCGACAATGGCACGCAGCTCCTCGTGGATGAAAACATTTTCGTCAGGGACAGCCTCGGAGCTGGCGTCGGCCAGGAGATAAAGTTTTCGGCTCCGACATCCAAGGTTTCCGCCAAGCTCACGGCCTTTGAAGGCACGAAAAGCCTCGGCCAGTACAAGCCAAGCATCGAGCTTTCGGAGCTGGGCTCCTATCCGGTGTATTTGCTTACCAATTCATCAATCGACGGCAAGGGTCAGCAGGCAGGGCACGCATACAGTTTTTCGGACAGCGACACAGCCATCTTCATAGACCCACAGTACGGTGACGTCTATGCCCGCACTTCATCCGTAGGAACGCAGAATATGGCCCCGCCTTCGACTGACGTCAACATCGCATGGCTCGGCACTGAAAAGTACATGTTCTATGTGAACGCCGGCCCTGTAGGATTGTGCCGCGACATGCAGGGCAACGCTTTCCAGGATGCCACAGGCAAGGCTATGGCTGTTGCGGGCAATGCGGCCAGCCCGCACGTGAAGTATGACTGGGCACCTTCACGCATATTGCCCAACGAGTGCGACAACGGGAACATTAACTACACGGTGTGCGATTCCGCGCAGTTTGCGATGGAGCTGCTGCGCAAGCTGAACATAATCAACGAGCTCAACAAGGCCGGAAACTACCAGGGCTCCGTGCAGGCATCCGGAAGGTTCCAGGCATATCTCATGAAGGACGGCTTTTCGACTGATTTCCAGGGGGATTTAGATGCTTACCTGAAGAACAGGTTCTTCTCCTCTGACCTTGGCTACGCTTCCGGCACCTCACCCTGGGCGAAATATTTCTCCGACACCGCCAGGCTCACCTTCTCATCAGGGGATGACAGGGCAAACACCCCTGAAGCGCAAAAAGCCGGAAGGGGGGTGCACGAGGCGGGACTCTACAACGTCGACATTCTTATAGAGTATGACAAGAGTTCACCCTTCAAGTTCTTTGATGAATCAGGGAATCCGCTCGCGAAAATCAATGTATCGATAGGCAAGGCAGGCTCCCTGCCACCCAACCTGCTGTACAGCCTGCCTATTGATGCCGAGCTCGGACTGCTTGCCAATGCCGGCGGAATGGAGCGCCAAGGGTATGGCGTCGGCTTCACCGGAACCCCAATCCCGGTTTCGAGGTCCGGCAATGCGCAGGACTACGTGATGTCCCAGAAAATCACTGACGGAAGCACCCCTGTCGCATTTTTGGACGTCAGCTTCGTCAACAACATGGCAGATGCTACAAAGACAAGCGCTGCGCAGATGCTCCTCATAACCCCTGACAGCTCAGGGCAGGGCGTCCCGAAGTACAAGCTAAAGTTTTCCGGTGGCTATCCTGTGCCGCTGATAATAAAGGCCGAACCCTCAGGAAGCAGCCTCAGCGCTTCTTACTCCGTCTCCGAGAACAAGCAGGCGATAAACGCCGGCGCCTACCTCGCAAGGCTCTCGGAAATATCCTATTATGCCACGGGAGTCGCGGAAAACTGCACAGACACGCAGACAAAAGCGAAGCTTCCGCTGGTCATCGGCACAGACAGGCAGGCCAGCGCCTACTCCTCTGAGCCTTCATGCAGGCTCGGCAATTCGTCACCGGATACATACAAAGTATACGGATTCAACAGGGACATAACAAACATGCCGGACAAAGGAGCGAACGCATACTTCGGCACCGTGCTCTACCCGGTGCACTCCACCGAGGCCACCATAACGAATGCCTGCGCTTCGCAGGGAAGGCTGTATGTGGCAACGCTTTCCAATGACGGCTCGGTGTCAGGTTACAAGGAACTCGCACCGGGAAGCTCGACCCACGAATTCGACAGGCCGCAGGCCGGGCCGCAGACGCTGGCGGACGCGATTGCGGGCATTTCATCCGGAAGCACCTGCATTGCATACGGAACCATGACAGCCGGCGCCTCTATACTGCCTGACAATGTAGGCATCTGGTGGAACGAAGGCAGGTTTGCAAAGCAGCTCCGCGACAAGCTTGCCGGCCAGCCGGCAGGGCTTCCCGTGAATGCCTGCTTCAGGGAGGCATGAACATGCCAGGAGACGCTGCTCCATCTTCAGGTTCAGGCCTCTACCTCAAGGCAGGCATTCTGGCTGCACTGCTGCTTGCACTCTATTTCCTGCTAATTTACCTCAACATAGTATCGTGCGGCCACCTGCATCCCGTGGTCTGCGACGTTTATTATTCGGTAATTTCGGGTGGCAAGCCTAAACTGCTAATAATTTCCGGCCAGGACGGCATCGGCGACCCCGATTATTTCTATGAGATACTGAAAGGCCCGAGGTTTTCCGCATCCGTGAGGATGCGCGAGCTTAGCGTGACCTCCCTGCCTGAACTTTTGCAGTACCAGATGGTAATAGTGGAACGGGCGAGGACAATGAAAATAGCGGACCACAGGATGTTCCTGGATTATGCAAACCGCGGAGGCAAGATAGTGTGGATTGCGGATGCAGGCACGATGGCTACGCCCGATGAATCCGGCAGGAACTATTTCCTGGCTTATGGCGAGAGGAAAGCGGGAGGCAGCCCTTCCTACATAGGCCCATGGGCAAGGAAAGCAGGGAGCAAGCAGGTTTCGCTGGATTACATGCTCGGCGTGGAATACCTGGCCAATTACTGTGAACTCGCATCCGATTGCGGTGCCGGCAGCCTTGTAGGGTTCATGAATTTTTCTGACACCGGCAAGCGCCAGGTTTACGGCCTCTCCCAACAGCTCCCGTTTTATGGCGACTTTTCTATAGTGAGACCCAACGAGAATGCATACCAGTCAGGCCTAGCGTACCTTGACTATGGGACAAGCCTCGTAGCTAAGCCGCCACAGGGCCACTTCTGGCTGCAGGGCCAAAGCACGAACTTCGGGAAGGAATTCCCGATGATGGTGTCAAGCGGCTATGGCTCGAGGGTCCTCTACTATTCGTTCCCGCCGGAATACCTTGTCAGCGAAAAAATGCCCCTTGACCCGAAAACCGGGAAGAGGATAGCATACTGGGGCATAATAGAGGACATGTATTATGGGATGCTGTACAGGTGAAGTGCCTTTGGATCAATGCCACACACTGCGTTTTTCCCATTGAGGACTCACAACAAACGTTTTCTTCGACGAGCCAAATCAAGCCACTCTGACCTTACTTCTACTGACTGTCTAGTGGGTGAATGTAAGAGAAGATTATATTTTTTCAATCTATTCACCATGCGCTTACCTTTACCGTATATAACTCGGTACTCAAATTTTGTTGCGCCTTTCAGCACTAAATCGTCCAGCAAAAATACTCCGGGAGGAACTTCAAACTCTTTCACAAACCGCTTTAAAATAGAAACATTTGCAAAGGAAATAATGCCATCAATAAGAATCGAGTCCGAAAATTTCCTGTACACGCAAGCTGAAACTAAAGTGTTTCCGAGGGCAATTCCAAAGGCTTGTTGTTCGCGTCCAAACGCCGAAGCAGCTGTAGTCGAACTATCCATAAAAAAATGGTCTGGAAGTTGTGACTTGAACTGGCCCTTTAGGTCTTCTTGCGTAACTCGCCTGAAAACATTTGGTTCATTATCCATATTCAAGAATAAAGTCAAGGCAGTTTAAATGCCTTACGAAATCCCCAAGAGCCTGAAACGCTTTTTGCCCTCACTTTTCGCCCGCGAGCTTCATGTAGATTATCGCGCCGAGCACTGCCCCTGCCACGGGGCCGAGGAAGTATATCCAGAGCTGCTCAATGGCCTTTCCGCCGGCGAATACAGCAGGCCCTAAGGAACGCGCAGGGTTGAGCGACGCGCCGGAATATGGTATTGCAAAAAGGTGCGCCACGAGAAGGAAAAAGCCTATCGTGAGGCCCGCGTGGCCCGAATCAGCTTTTTTCGAGGTTGCAGACAGTATGACGACCATGAAAATTGCGGTCGCGATTATTTCAACAAGTGCCGCGGAAGCTGTGCCAAATTTGCCCGCAGTAGTTGCGCCTATTGAGGCCGATTGGGCTATGGCCCATAGTGAAGCGCTCGCAAGCAGCGCACCAAGGAACTGTGCTGCAATGTAAGTGAGCACTTTCCTGCCTTCAAAGCGGCGTGATGCCCAGAGCCCTATGGTTACAGCCGGGTTGAAATGGGCGCCGCTCGACTGCCCGAACGTGTTTATCAGCGTGACAAGGACAAGTCCCGCGGTCAATGCCACTGCAATGAGGTTCAGTGCGCCGAAATCGCCGCCGGTTAGTGAAAGGCTGCCGACTATGGAAGCAGTGATTGCAAAAACCAGCACGAAAGTGCCGAAAAACTCTGAAAGGACATCTTTTCCGAGCCGCATAAGTTCACACCTTACTATTCATACCGCCAAAAGTGATTCATGGGCAACTGCCTGAAACTCCTCCACCCTTCTCGAATTCGGCCGTGGAAAGCGTATATGTTTTCTCTACATATTGCTTGTTCCCGAAATCAATCTTGATTGTAGGCTTCGAGGGGCCATTGCCCAAAAACAGGAATGGTGGAGGCTCAACCCCCGGTATCTTGCTTATATAAAAATCAGTGTATGCCTGGCCTGCCTTGATGGTGAAGCTCTTAGTGGCATTACTGGTTATCTTGTCCGAAACCGAGCCGACGCTTGAAGATACGGTCAATATTCCATTGACCTCATAATCCGACGAGCCAGAATTCTTGAACTCTATGTATTTGATGCCGAGGCCTTTCTTTCCTCCTTTTGTTATGCACTGGTAAAGCATGCTGCTTTCCACGATTGATATGTCAGGAGCCGCCTTGATTTCAGGAGGCTTGTCCTCGCACTTGCATGACTTGCACAGCTGGCTGGCAGAGCACTCCGAATCGGCCTCGCACGCTTCCCCCGTTTCCTTCACCTTGTTCCCGCACACCGGGGCGGCCGGCTCTTTCTGGGAATTGGCATCCGCATTGGCGTTCGAATCCGCGCCGGAAACGGAATTGGAATCCTTGAGCTTGTTGGCATCAACCACCACGGAATTGATTGCAGGGGTGTCGTCAGAGTTAGTGTCAGAATTGCCTGATGCAAGGAAAACGAATCCCGTGATTGCGACAAGCCCTATGAATGCCACCACGAGGAAAATGAGAGCTGCGACAAGGGTCGCGGCAATGATTTTGTCTTTTTCCATATTACTAAAAATAGGCCAGAAAAGGTATTTAAACGAATTCTATAATGTGCTGAGGCATCCTTAAATGCTTTGGGCCGCATAATCATTTCGGTAGATGCAAATGCTGCCCCTGTAGTATAGCCAGGACAGAATGCGGGCTTCCGGCCAACCTCATCGGCTAAAAAGAAAGGAAAGGTTTAAGGTTGGGAAAGAGCCTGAGACCCCGGTTCAAATCCGGGCAGGGGCGAAATGAAAATTCCCGCAATGGAAGGTTAAAAAAACCGGTCCAATCATTTATTCTGCATGGACCTGGCCCTTTCGCTGCTGGCTGTCATGGGCCTCGCTCTTTTCGAGATAATCACGTCAGTCGACAATGCCGTAATCAATGCCGATGTCCTGCGCACGATGTCTGAGCGCGCGAGGAAATGGTTCCTCATCTGGGGCCTGCTCTTCGCGGTCTTTGTGGTGAGGGGCATCCTGCCTTTCGTCATTTTCTGGCTCGCCAATCCCGGCATCGGGCCAGTGGAGGCCCTAACCGCTACCTTCAGCTCCGACCCTAAGGTCATGGAGTCCATTGAGCTTTCAAGGCCGATACTGCTACTTGCTGGCGGGGTGTTCCTTGTTTTCCTTTTCCTTCATTGGCTTTTCCTTGAGCCGAAGAATTTCGGCTTGAGGGGCGAGGCCCGCATACAGAAGTACGGGATATGGTTCTTTGCCATAGTTTCCGTGCTGCTTGCCGCCATTGTCTGGATGTCAATAAACCGCGACCCCATGCTTGCGTTCGGCGCTGTTGTGGGCTCCACGGCATTCTTCATTGTGCATGGATTCAAGGAGAATGCGGCGGAGCAGGAAAAGAAGCTCATGCACGGCCACCCGATGAGCGATTTCAGCAAAATCCTATACCTAGAGATAATAGACACGACGTTCTCGATTGACGGCGTGATAGGCGCATTCGCTTTCACGATGTCTGTACCGCTCATACTCATTGGGAATGGCCTCGGTGCTTTCGTTGTAAGGGAGCTCACCATACACAACATCGAGAAGGTGAAGAAGTACAGGTACCTCAAGAACGGGGCCATGTACTCGGTGTTTTTCCTCGGGGCGATAATGCTCCTTTCAGGGTTCGGCATGCACATACCCGAATTCATCTCGCCAATAGTCACGTTCGCTGTCATCGGCTATTTTTTCGTGAAGTCAAAGCGCGAGCTGGAGAGGGAAGCGGAATCAGGCGCAAGATGAGAACACCGTGAAAAACCAAGGCCGTAATAGTTTAAATTCGCCTTTGACGATTAATTGTACAGTTATGCCAATTGAAACGCTAGATGAAATAGTGGTTCCTGCGCCCAATCCACAAAGGCCGGAGGATGCCAGAAAGCAGGCATTGGAAGCCTTGAACTTGGCATTTGAACTTGCCGGAAGGAAGGTTGGCCTCATTAATTTATCCCAGATTCATTTGAAATTTCACCGGCATTTTACGAGAGAGAACATAGCCGCTCTGGGAAAAAAATATCAGGTACAGCACGGAGTCTCACTGGGGCTATTTGGGAAAAAAGGGATGATAGCCCAATTGGAGTACATGGAAATCGGGGTAAGGGAATTCTTGCAGGAGCTTTCACGGGCAAATGCAGGCAAAAAAGTTGCCGCTCTTGTGGTAAACACTGTAATGCCCAACATTGTCAGAAGCCTAGGGTCCCGCGGAGCAAGAATGGGGGAGCTTTCCCCGGCAGGCGCCCTCAAAATTTTTGAAAAAGTCAATAGTGAAATGGGCCACCCGGTAGCAGTTATAGCTTCAGACCTTAGACACTTGGGAAAGCTGACCGGAAAGGCTCCACGGCTCAGCGTAAGAAGCCGGACCAATATCCTGAGAACCATGAGGCACTCGCCTCCGAGATGAGTCTAATCCTCCATTATTTCTTCCCTGACCCTCTCAAGCATTTTCTGCAAAAAATAAAGGTTATGGTAGCTCAGGTATTTTCCCGCATTCTCCTCTTTCGTGCGGAATAGATGGTGGATATAGGCCCGGGAATGGTTTGCGCATACCTGGCAGTCGCATGCGCTGTCCAGCGGCCCAATGTCTGCCCTGAATTTCGCGGAGTCAATGTTGATGTTGCCTGCCGAGGTGAATGCCCCGCCGTGCCTTGCCGTGCGCGTGGCGAAGCAGGAGTCGAAGCAGTCGATTCCGGCTGCAATGGCGCGCCTGAGCTCCTGTTCGTCCCCGACACCCATCATGTAGCGCGGCTTTTCCTCCGGCAGGAAAGGGAGCGCTGCTTCGGCCGCTGGGAATGTCTTCTCCTTCGGCTCGCCTATCACGAGGCCGCCTATGGCATAGCCGTCGAAATCGAGCGAGGTTATTTCCCTCGCGCTCTTTGCCCGGAGCTTCGCGTCCGTTCCGCCCTGGCATATGCCGAAAAGCATCTGTTTCCTGTTCGAGTGCGCCTCCCGGCACCTTTTTGCCCAGAGAGTGGTCCTCGCGACGGCCTCAGCCAGCCTTCCGGCGCCTTCATTCGCGCGTGGAACATCATCAAGGCACATTGCCACGTCACTGCAGAGCGCATTCTGTATGCTTATGGACTCTTCAGGGGTGAAGAGTGCCTGCCTGCCGGTGAAAGGGTTCCTGAACTGCACGCCCTCATCGCTGAGGCCGAGGCAGAATTCCCTGCTGAGCACCTGGAACCCGCCGGAATCTGTGAAGAGGCCCCTGCCCCACTGCATGAACCTGTGCAGGCCGCCATGCTTCGCTATGATTCCTGTTCCGGGCCTCATCGAGAGTATGAATGCATTGGCAATGATGCACTCTATCCCCGCGGAAGAAACCTCCTCCATTGACAGCAGCTTTACCGACCCTTTCGTGGCCACGGGCATCAGGAAAGGAGTCTTCACGCGGCCATGGGAAGTCATCAGGGTGCCTGCGCGCGCCTTCCCGCTGACGGCCTCCAGCCTGAATCCGGACATGATTTACGTTTGCTGCATTGGGGTTTTAAGGTTTGCCCGGGGAATTTTTCAATGCAGGTCAACGATTAAAAACCCGCCCATATAATATTATTGTATGGCCATGGAAATACTTTTCTCGGATGATTCCAATGGCATGCTCTCCGTGCAGTTCATGAATGAGGGAGACAAGAGGCCATTCAATTCCATGCCTGAATCCTTCACTGGAAAGAAGCTCGAGACCTTTTACCTGCCTGAAAAGGGCATTCTAGTCATAGGCCTAGGCAAGAAGGATGACTTCAAGGCAGATTACTATAGGCGGGCAGCCGCGAAGGCGGCAAAGCTCGCTTCATCCTACAAGATTCATGGCGTCGGTTTCGCGGCGGATTCGCTTTCCGAAAACGATGCAATTGCCATTGTGGAGGGCATGCTTCTTGGCAACTATTCTTTCGACAAGTACAAGTCTGATGACGGAAAGTTTTTCCGCGTCAGAAAAATCGCGCTCCCGACTTATGCCAAGAAGTACCACGAGTCTGTGCAGGCCGTGGCCAAGGTATGCACCAACGTGCACATGGTGCGCGACCTCGTTTCCGACAACAGTGATGTAGTGACCCCGGATTTCCTTGAGAAGACCGCAAGGGCAATTGCGAAGAAAAACCGGCTGCACATCACGGTGCTCCACGAAAAGGAGCTGAAAAGGCTCGGCATGAACCTGATTCTTGCGGTAGGCCAAGCCTCCGCCCAATCGCCCCGCATCATAGTGCTGGAGTACCATGGCAGCGAGTCCTCGCATGAAAAAGTCATGCTGGTAGGCAAGGGCATATGCTTCGACACCGGCGGCCTCGACATCAAGCCGCGCGACTCGATGCTTGATATGCGCATGGACATGGCCGGCGCGGCAACTGTTCTGGGCATAATGAAGAGTGCCGCAGAGCTCGGGCTCAGGAAGAACATCGTGGGCCTGCTTGCCGTCACCGAGAACCTCATAGGCGAGAAGGCCTACAGGCCTAAGGACATAATACGCGCTTATTCCGGCCTGACAGTTGAAAATTTCGACACCGATGCAGAGGGAAGGCTCGTGCTCGCTGACACGCTCAGTTACGGGGCCAGGAAGTTCAATCCGAAGCTCATTGTTGAATTCTCCACACTAACAGGCTCCATAGTGGGCACATTCGGCAGCCATGTAGCGGGAATGTTCGGCACAGGGAACGCGGCCGAGTACAAAAAGAAAATGTATGACGCAGGGATGCAGACCTACGAGCGCGTCTGGGAGCTTCCGCTCTTCGAGGAATACCTCGACGAAACCGCTGGTGATCGCTCGGATTTGCGCTCGCTGGGGAAGACAAGGTATAATGGGGCAATCTTCGGTGCGGCATTCCTCACCAAATTCGTCGGGGACAGGCCATTCATACACATTGACGTGGCCGGCACGGCCATGATAGACGAAGCCAAGGATTACATGCCGAAGGACGGCACCGGCTTCGGCGTGCGGCTTGCAATAGAGTTTTTGAAGAAGGTGTGAAGACTCTGCAAAATCCTGGAAAGCGACATTAACAGGAACACTTGTTTTATAAAACTTTAATCCTCATTTTGGAAACATGCCAAGAAAAATTTTCGTGAACCTGCCAGTGAAAGACCTCGACAAAACGAAGGTTTTCTTCGCAAAACTGGGGTTCTCATTCAACACACAGTTCACTGATAGCAACGCTGCATGCATGATTGTTTCGGATGACATATCCGTGATGCTCCTAGTGGAGAAATTCTTCAAGACTTTCACCAAAAAGGAAATCTGCGATGCCAAGAGAAGCACGGAAGTGCTGCTGGCCCTTAACGTGGAAGACAGGGCGAAGGTGGATGAAACGATAAAGCTCGCTCTTGCTGCAGGAGGAAAAGAGGCGAGGGAGCCACAGGAGCACGGCTGGATGTACGGGAGAAGCTTCGAGGACCTCGACGGCCACATATGGGAAATCTTCTGGATGGACGAAGGCGCGATGAACAAAAAATGAAAAATGAAATTTCTCTGGAATAAGAATAATGCATCAGGCATTCTTGGCAATTTTCTGCATCTTTTCCATCAACTCTTTTGTGGCCCAGTCTTCACCCTGATGCCTTTGAGGTGCCTGTCGTTGCTCCAGAGGTCTGTGCCAGCAGTTTCATGGGAGAGCTCCTCGAAATGTTTTAGCATTTCCCTGTTAACCCTGCCCGCAATCCCTTTTATGTCCTTTTCAGTTAGCCTACTGCCTGAGACAATATTTTCAGCCTCTCCACGGTCTTCAAGCTGCTGGCTAATTGCAGACTGTGCGACTTCCGACTCTTTTTTATTTCGAATCATTCAATCACAGACCCTGCACGACGTTCTCAATCCTGTTGAACCATTCGCGGCCGTCCTTTGCAATCATTTCGTCGGCCTCTTTCGGCCCCATGCTGCCTTTGGCATAAGGATGGAGGACCGGCCTCTTCTTGGTGACCTTGTCAATGGTTTTCCATGATAGCTCTACCTCATCGGAGCGGACGAACGCGCTCTGGTCGCCCTGCAGTGCCTCGAAGAGCAGTGTTTCGTATGCCTGCGGTGTGTTGGGGCCAAAAGCGCACTCGTGGCAGAAGGTCATTTTCACGGGCATCACCTTCAGTTTCTCCCCGGGCACTTTTCCGTTCAGCTGGACAAGCATGCCGTCGTCCGGCTGGATTTGTATGACCAGGTAATTCGGGTTGAGCCGCTGGTTGTGGAACACGGTATAGTTTGGTTCCTTGAATTGGATGTATATTGACGCGAATTTCCTGCCGAGGTTCTTTCCGGAGCGAAGGTAGAACGGAACGCCCTTCCAGCGCTTGTTCCCTATGGTCGCCTTGAGTGCGAAAAAAGTCTCGGTTTTGGAGCCGCTCCCGACACCCGGTTCGGATGAATACCCCTCATACTGCCCGAGCACCGCATCACGTGCACTGAGCTTCACTTTCCTGAGCACTTTCACTTTCTCGTTCCTGATGCATTTCTCGTCAAAGCGCGCGGGAATCTCCATTGCAATAAGGCAAAGCAGTTGGAGAAGGTGGTTCTGGCCAACGTCACGCAGTGCGCCCTGATTGTCATAAAAGTTGCCCCTGTTGCCGATGCCGAAATCCTCTATCAGGTTTATCTGCACGTGGTCAATGTTCTCGCTGTTCCATATTGGGGAAAATATCCTGTTTCCGGCGCGGAGTATCCCTATGCTCTGCACCAGCTCCTTGCCGAGGTAATGGTCTATCCTGTAAATCTGCTTTTCATCGAACACCTTGCGTATTTCCCTGTTGAGTTCGCGGGCGGTCTTTTCGTCGCTGCCGAAGGGCTTTTCGAATACGAGGCGGCACCATCCTTTTGTTTCTGTAAGGCCGTGCTTCCGGAGGCTGTAAGCGATGCTCTTGAAATGCGACGGGAGCGTGGCGAGGTAGAACAGCCTGTTTTCGCCTGCATTATGGGCTTTTTCGGTGGTTGACAGGTATTGCTGGAGACTTTTGAAGCCGTTTTCGGGCCTGCCGAAGTCCACTGCATGGTAATAGAGCCTCTCCTCGAGCCTTTTCCAGGAATCTTCATGCAGCTTCGGGATATTTGATTTCACGAGCCCCGCGAATTCTTCGCGCGAGAAATCCTTCCTTCCGGTGCCGATAATGCAGAAGTCATTGCCTGTGCGGTTCATCCTTATGAGGCCGTGCAGCGCAGGGAAGAGCTTTTTCTGCGCGAGGTCCCCTGTTGCGCCGAGTATTATGAAAGAGAAATTATTTTGCATTTTTCCCACCGAATACGGTAAAGACAATGCACTTTTTGGCTTTTAAGGCTATTTTTGCAGGGCAATTTGCCACCGAAACGTTTTTGTCCATGAATTTCTCAAATGCAGGCCTCTTGGTCTCCGAGGCAAAGAGCAGGATAACCATGCCAGCATGCCAGATGGCCTTGGGAGACAGTGAAATTCTCGAAGCTGGCGGCTTCGGGGCGTCGTGCACCTCTATGTACCCTGCGCTGTTATTGCCCACGGCGGGGGAATTCGGGAAAAGCGACGCGATGTGGCCGTCCTCGCCTGCCCCCAGCATGACCAAATCCAATTTGCCGTTTGTCACTGACAAAAATCTTGCTTCATAAGCCGAAAGCCCTTTTTCCATTTCAAAAGGGAACGCATGGATGCCCCGCACCTTCGAGAAAAGCAGTTCATTCGCCTGCCTGTAATTGCTTCCCGCATCGGTGATTGGCACGAGGCGCTCGTCTGCCATGAAGGCGTTCACTGCGGGCCACACAGCTTTCCTGCCTGCAAGCTCCTCGAGCAGCCCGGTAACAGAGCTGCCACCGGAAATGGCAAGGCAAAACTGCTTCTTTGCCGAATTAATTTCGTATGCCGCCGTTTCAGCGGCCTTCCGGCTCATTCCATCGAAATCCTTGGAATGGATTATTTTCAGCATAAGAATCGGGCTTCACTTCTTCGGCTCTTCATGACCGCCGAACATGCTGCGTAGCGCGGCAACAACCTTCGTGGAGAAATCAGGCTTGCTGAACGACCTCTTTCTGGCCTTCATGGCCTGCTCAAGCATCGGCATTTTCAGCTTGTACTCTTTTGCCGTGTCAAGCGCCCATTTGCCGGTGCCCCCGCCCCCGACAACTCCGCGATGCCTTGAAAGCTTCGGGTCAGAGGCAAGGGATTGGGAGAGCAGGTCCATGAGCCAGCCCCTTATCACAGAGCCGTTCCGGAAAACCCTTGTAACTTCGCGCAGGTCTAGCCGATACTTGCTTTTTTCGAGGAGCGCATAGCCCTCGCCATAGGCCTGGAGGAGGGAATACTCAATGCCATTGTGCACCATCTTCACGAAATGCCCGGCCCCGCTCCCGCCGAGCCATGCGTATCCGCCAGGCACCGCGAGCGCCCTGAATGCTGGCTCAACAGCATCAAATGCCTGCCTGTTTCCTCCCACCATTATTGAAGCGCCGTTTGCCGCGCCTTCGAGGCCGCCGGAAGTGCCGGCATCGAGGAAGTGGATGCCTCTCTTTGCCAGTGATTTTGCCCTCCTAATCGAGTCCTTGTAGAAGGAATTCCCGCAATCCACGATGATGTCGCCGGCGGCAAGAAAAGGCCCGAGCCCATTAATCACTTCGTCCACGGGCTTGCCATGGGTGACCATGAGGAATATCATTTTTGGCGCGGGAAGTCTTTCGCAGAATTCCCTGTAAGAACCAGTAGGGACAGCGCCCTTGCCTGCAAGGGCCGTCATGGAGTCAGGGCGCCTGGCATAGAGCACGACCTCAAAGCCCTGCCCAAGCAGGCGCTCTGCCATACGCGAACCCATTTTCCCAAGGCCGATGAAGCCGATTCTCATTTCAATCCTCTGCCTTCAGGACCGGGATTTTACCTTTCCCTGTCCGGATTCTATTTATTTCCGCTTTTGCAAAATTCATTTTTTCAATGACGGCCTTGATTTTTGTCTCGGCCATCAAATCCTCCTCTTCGGCACCAGAAAGAATCAAAGTGTCCCGTTCATTCTCAAGCCTGTCAAGTTGTGCTTGTAGCCAGCCAATGGCTTCCGGGCAAGTTCTTTGTCACTTTCCAGCAACCTATAATATCCGACCTCATTAATGCCTCTGATTCTGACAGGAGTTTTTCTTTGGGGCCTGCTTCGCATCACATCACACTAATTTCCTGAACTCTTCCGGCGTATCCTCGGTGAATTTCTTCATCCCTTCAACCGTCAGCCGGTGCCGGGCCAATTCCCGGAAAACGCCGAATGGCATTGTCGCGATGTCAGCGCCGACTATTGCAGCCTCGCGCACCTGCCTTGCATTCCTCAAGGATGCGGCAAGCACTTGGGATTTGATTCCATAGCGCCTGAAGATTGAAACTATCTGGGCTACAAGGTCAATGCCGGAAACAATGCCATTGTCCTCGAGCATTTTCCCTTCATGCATGTGCCCATTGAGCGGATAATAGTCCTCTTTTGAAAAACCGGCAAATTCATGGCTATGCTCCTTCCTCAGCATGTCGTCAATCCTTCCGGCAAAAGGGCTGACAAAGTCCGCGCCGGCCTTTGCGGCAGCAAGGGCCTGTTCCGGCGTGAAAACGAGCGTGCAATTGACTGGTATTTTTGCCTTGTGCAGTTCGTTTATTGCCCTGATTCCGTCAAAGTCCTTTCCGGGATTCTGGTCGAATGCCGGGTTCACTGGTATTTTGATGTAAACATTCTTTGCCACAGGATTGAACTTCTTGAACAGCTTCTTGCCCTGCTCCACCATGGCCTTTGCAGTGCCGATGTCGGTCACTTCAAGGCTCACGGGCGTGCCTTTCGCGGTCTTGAGGGCCTTTTTGATGTACTTCTCCAAGTCAATCCTCTCGCCATCCGCCTTGAGGCCGTCAACGGCCTTCTTGACAAGCGAAGGGTTCATCGTTATGCCGTCGCAGATGCCCGTCGAATAGGCCTGCTCTATCTCTGAAAGGAGCGCGGAGTCGAGGAAGAACTTCATCAAACCACAGGATAGTTGGGTTGGAACGGATTAAAAATGGGATTATAGCAGTCCAACAAAATAATTTGGCGATTTTTCATGGCCTGCTATCTATCACCTTGTCCCCCGCGGGGGACGAGGCCTCGTCCCTATAAGGGACAAGGAACCGCTGGAAACACCGAAAAACTTATGCAGTTTGATATAATCGCAATAACCTTTTATATTTTCCTTAATAAAAGTGGATTATGCAAAAAATAGCCCATAAATTCGCAGCCGTTGCACTTTGCCTGATTATATCGGCCTCTTTTTCGAGCGCGGCTGATTACGCCGGAAGCCTGAATGTCTATGTCAAGGATTCCCAGGGAAAATCCATGGCGGGCGTGAAGGTTTATGCGGGCGATGCAAGAAACTATGCCCCAAAATTCAATGAAACGACGACAAATGAGAGAGGCAAGGCGACCTTCCGCAACCTTTCCCCCACGACCTACATAGTCCAGGCTAAACCAGAGGGCTATCTCAGGAGTATTGGTAAGGCGTCTGTTACCACCAATGGCGCAGCCAAGGTTTATTGGAATCTCGAATACCCCGCCGTCTCTGCGGCGGGGACCGCCTGAATGAAATGTTCTTGTGCTTTTTGCTGGAATAAGTTTGCATGGTGGAAGCGGCAAATCATTGTGTATATGATGTAA
>JACQPB010000004.1 GCA_016202305.1 Candidatus Iainarchaeum sp.
ATGAAGGCCGGATAACAGGCCGCCTTAAATACTATGGGCAGGCGGGTGTCCAGTGTCCAGTGGTGATACCGAATAAAAAATGGAAAGTTTTATATATTAAAAGTACTCCCAATAGTACTCCAGAGAGTACCAAGATGAGATCTGAAAATGAGAATACAGACAGTATTAATTGCTCTTGGTGTTCAGGCGAAGATATTCAAAAAACACGGTGTCAGGAGACAAGAAATCGAAAATGGCCTTTTGAGTGGAAATATTTTATTCCTAAAGACAAGACAGGAGCGATACTTGGCGATTACCCATGAAGACAGATACCTGACAGTTGTGTTTGAGTACCAAAACCAATGTGCATTTGTTGTTACAGCGTACCCATCATCGGATTGGCAAATAAAGAGATTCATAAACAAATAGACAAATGTTGTTCGGGTGAAGCCTAATGAGAAGAAACGAAACGAGACGGAACGAAATAATAAGTACGACTGATGAGGAGGTTAAGGAAGAAGACATAATAGGCGAAGAAAAGTTTGAAATAAGTAAAGATGCTTTCAAATTTCCTGTCAACTGCTGTAGTAAAAAAACAATTTTAGCCAATAAAAAGCTTTCAATTAACGCAATTGAGTTCAGTTATTCAGTCTGGCAATGCTCTAAATGCAAGAAAGAATATCTAGACTCTGAACAAGCTAAAAGGCTGGAGAAATTCTGGATGTTAGAGAAAGTAATGGAAAATCGCTCTATTAGAATGGAACGGGCTATGAATTTTGATGGCAAAACCTTCTTTTTCAGATTTCCAAAAGAAATCAGCAAAGGCTGGCATAAAGGCGATTTAGTAGACATTAATCTAATCAATTCTGAAAACAACATGTTCTTTATCGAAATAAAGCATCAACATTAGAATAAGCATAATTAAGATGTCTCACGCTCTAGAAATTAATTGGAGGGACATCAAGATTGACAGTTTTTGCAAATATTGCCCATGTTTTTGATATCCAGGTATTCCTAAGCGGCCACGACCCTGAACCCATCGTCCTCTACCTTTATAGTGACATTTTCCCCTTTCTCTAAGCTAAAGGCATGTTCCAAATCCCTTGGCAGCCGCAATATCAAATTACTCCTGATTTTGCCCAATTTTGCCTTTAGCACTTCTTTCTTCAGCTTATTCAACAGCAAGACCTTCTGTGCCTGTTCAGGGTCGTAATAAATCTCGCCACAGGAGCATTTCCACCCGTCTATTGAATACTCATTAAACTTAATCCCCTTTGAGTACTTCATCATTTTGCCGCATTTATTGCATTTCATTTTTCGTCGCCTCTGCCCGCTTCATCGCCTTTTTGTAAATTTTCCAAAATGAATCAACACCCAACAATCTTCCTTTAAAATTTCATGGTGATCTTTTGCTATTACTGCATTAAAGGTTTTCTTTCCCCTGTCAAGCCATTTTTCCATTACCCCTGATTTTCTCTTTCTCGGCGCGTCATATCCAAACTCTAAAATTTCAATGACATCGTAGATGGTTTTGCTTTCTTTAACAAGCTCCCTCATTGCGGAGTCGCTTACCGCTATTGCAAGACCTTTGAATCCAGGGTAAACATACTTCTTAGACATATGTTAGGGGTATATGTTTATAAAACTTTTCATATTTTCAGTATCTCCGTTTACGGCTTTTACTTATGTGCGTGCCGGTAATGAATGGCCTGTATCCCAGATTCAGTCAGGGTTTAAATACTATGGGCAGGTGGGTGTCCAGTGTCCAGTGGGTGCAGTGGCAAATCATAGTTCCTTCTCGTAATCATCAAAAAATTCTTCCCTTGGCCATCTACAACGATGTCCACATCTTTTGTACTGACCTTTAGGCCATGGTACAGCATGACAGCCCCACCAATTACATAGAAATGCACTTCACAAAAAGACCACAGTCTTGTTCTGGAATACGATAATGCGGTCCTCAAGGTGCCATTTGACAGCCCTGGCCAAAACCTGCTTCTCTATATCCCTGCCAAGCTCCACCATCTCATTGACACTATGTCTGTGGGAAACCCTGATTACATCCTGCTCTACAATCGGGCCTGAATCAAGGCCTGCTGTCACATAATGGGCTGTCGCCCCTATCAGCTTGACGCCGCGCTGATAAGCCTGCCTGTAAGGATTGGCACCCGCAAATGACGGAAGGAACGAGTGGTGTATGTTAATAATCCTATTGGGAAAAGCATCAACAAATTCCGGCGAGAGAAGCCGCATATACCTTGCCAATACAACCAGGTCTACGTTTTCCAGAAGCTGCAGCATACTTCTTTCAGACGCCTGCCTGTCACTTGAAGGAACGAAATTAAAGGGTATCCCAAGCTGCTCAACGTCCTGCCTCAAATCCTCGTGGTTGCTGATGACCATTGCAACCCGTGCCTTAATCTCAGAGCGTTTGACCCTCCACAATAATTCGAGAAGGGCATGATCCTCCCTTGAAACCAATATGGCCATATTCCTGATATCATCTGAATACGAGATTGTCCAGGACATGGAAAACCTTGAAGCAATTTCCTGAAATGCCTTCTCCAGCCCTTCCCTCGAAAGGGCGAAGCCCTCAATCTGAAAAACCAGCCTCATGAAAAAAGTGCCATTCTGCGGGTCTGTAGAATGCTGGTCAAGCTCGGTTATGTTTGCACCATGCGAAAAAAGGAAACCTGTAACTGCTGCAACAATCCCGGGCCGGTCCGGGCAGCTTATGAGGAGCCTGGCGGTTGACATTCCAGAAAGAGGATTGAACTATCATATATAACTATTATGCATAAAGAAAAAAAGAAAAAAAAAGGGAACTAGGTAAAGTTCCCTGTTGCGTTGTCGGCTGTGTAGTTGCCGCTGAAGTTGCCCTCAATGCTGATGTTCAGCCCGGTAAGGTTCCCGGTGGCGTTGACACAGTTATCTACCCTGTCCCAGCCAGCAGGCACGTCGCAAGGCGTGGGGAACTCCATACATTGGCTGGTGTCCGGATTCCTTGCCGATGTAATCACCTGGATGCACGGCACTGAGACGTTCCCGGAAAAGTTGCCGGTGACGTTCTCGGAAACTGTCACATTCTCAACGTTTCCGGAAACATTCCCAGTCACGTTCCCGCTGACATTGCCGGCAGCATTCCCGCTTATGTTCCCTGTCACGTTCTGGCTGACATTGCCTGTCAAGTTACTGCTGACGTTACCTGAAACATTCCTGACATTCCCGCCAAGGGCGACAACAGTCGCCTGAGACTGGGCCCTGGCCTGCGCAATAGCGCGCGCAGCAGCCTGCATTGCAGACTTGACTTCAGCTTCACTCTTCGCCTGCGCAACAGCCTTCAAGGCTGCCTCTGCCCTTGCAGCTGCCACTGCCGAGGCCTGCGCTGAAGAGCTGGCCCTTGCCAGGCTGATGCCTGAAGGGCAAAAGCTTTCGGCTCCTGCCTGAGCTTCAGCCTGCGCAACTGCCGTTGCCTCAGCAGCCGGCGTCGGAAGCGCTCTTACAGATGCAATTGCGCCGCTCACAGCATTCACCTTAACCGCGAACGCACTGGCATTGCTGTCGCTGACCCCTGTAACAACAAATGCCCCAGAATCAGCCCGAACATCCACTGTCCTAAGCCCCAGATCGCTCTCAACAGCCGACCTTGCCTGTTCTGCGGAAACAGATGCTGATGCGGCTGAGTCCGCAACCAGGAATTCATCGTCGCCCCCGGCAAGGCCTGCAAGCAGGCTCGCGTCTGCTGATGCCACCGCCTTAAGCCTTGCAATCTCCGAGGTGCTTTCCACGTGCTCCCTGATTATTGCCTTGTGCTCATCACGAAGCACGCCAAAAATAGCCTTCCTCTCATCCTGGCTTATATTGCCAGCCCTGGCCATTGAAACAGCCTTGGACTTTGAGCCGAGCCATTCCTTCTGCCTTTCCCTCAGCTTCTCATTCCTATCCTTAAGAAGCTGGACCTTGGATTCCTGCCTGAAGGTCAAAGCCTTCCTTACATTAAAGAAGAGATCCCCGACCCCCTCCTGAAACTGTCTGAACCTCAGGCCTCCTGCACTGACAGACGCCTCTGCCTGTGCTGACGCTGATGCCTGGTTCCCTTCTGCCTGTGCTGACGCCTGGCTCCCAACCTGAGCCTGCTCAGCAACCACGGCAAGAGGGGCCAAACATAGCAATAACGCCATTAAAACCACAAATAACCTCATTACAACTCACCCCCATCTTGCACTATCTGCCTTGCAACAAATTTATCATTGCAAGTGCCTTCACTAATGCACGGGTTGACGACCAAATAACAACCAGTAATGATGCAGTATGGCGTTTCTCTGATATATTATGTTGCTGAAACGTTAGTGAAACGGTTTCACAAAAGCTCAACAAGCAGCGTAACAGCTCCAACCAAAATGAAATACACCGCGATTATGTAATTCAGCAGCCTTGGAAACGCAAGTATGAGCACCCCGAACAGAATGCTTGCCAGGGCAACAAGTATAGTGAATTCAGCCATTTTCAGATCCTCCATGCAACAGCACGCCAGTCCACAGGCAGGCTCAGCTTAAGTTTTTTTCTATATTGATTTTAAATATCTGGACTGTTATATAAACTCTATAACAAGCCTTAAAAGCCCTACAGCCATGACTCTTTCCCAATTCTTGGTGCAATGAAACAATAAAATGAAACAAGCTGTGACAATAACCGTGCTAATAATTTTGCTTACACTGCTGGCAGCCGTGGTGCAGGCCCAGGAACTGGACAAATACTCGATAGAGTCTGTGAACACCACCTTTGACATCAAAAAGGACGGGAGCGTGCGGCAGACAAGCCAGTTTGTATTTGACAGGAATCTATCCAATGGGACACTGACATACCTGCTGAATGACAATATCAGGGACATAATCGCAAGAACAGGGGCGGCTGAAATAAGGAATAATTTCACCAGGGAACCAGAGGGTTACCTGTTCAGGATGTACATTGAGCGGCCAACCAACAACATAACAATCAGCTACACCGCAACAGGGGTTATATTCTCATCTGACAGCATAAACCACTTCTTCACAGAGCTTTCCTACGACCAGCCTGTGAGGCAGATGGCCGCGACCGCAGCGCTGCCAGAAGGCTACGCATTATACAATAGGGAGTACCTGCCTGAGGATGCCTGGGTTGGATCTGACGGAAGGCGAATAACCCTTACCTGGAACATCGCCCGGCCAGCCAACTCAACCATCTTCTCGGTGAAATACCATCAGGTGGGTGGCATAGGCAACATGTGGGTGATGGTGCCTGCCATTACACTAGTCTCAGGCTTGGCCATGGCAGGGCTTTACTTTCGTTTCTCCCGCAGGACCAAGGAAGCCTTCCTGAAGGGCTTCAGGGAAGATGAGAAGAAGGCCATAGGCTACCTCCAGCTCCACAAGACAATCTACCAGAACAAGCTGCATTCCGAATTCAGCTTTTCCAGGGCAAAAGCCACAAGGATCGTGATGAAGTTCGAGGAAAAGGGGCTTGTGACAAAGGAGAAGCACGGCCGCACAAACAAGATAACCTGGCTCGGACAGTAACCGGCCTGAACACTTTCTCAGGTTTTTTATATAAATTAAGTTCATCTATATCTATTTGTTCGCTTCTATAAGGGTTGTTTCATAATGTTTCACCAAACTTATAAGATGCTGAAACGATATAAAGCACTACAATGAAAATGAAACTGATGATTGTCGCCATACTGGCGCTGGCAATGCTGGCATCGCCGGCCAATGCAGGCTCCATCGGGAATGCATTTCAGAAGATAGGGAATACAATAAGCGACTTCATGTTTGAATTCAAAATGGCAACCACAGGCGATGCCCTGGAAAAGGTCTGGCTGCTGGAGCAGCGCACGGCTGAGCTTGAAAGCAGGCGTGACTCACTTGGAGGCTCATCGCAACTGGAAGGGCAAAGCATTGAACTGCTTATGGAAGGCCTGGAGTTTGAGGCCAGCAGAATCAGCTTCCAGGCTGCTGCTGAAGGGGATATGGCGCTGGCGGCGCAGGCCAAGGCTGTTTCAGAAGCTGTGAGCAACTCAACGGCCAGGGCAAGCGCAGCAAGTTCAGCCAGTATAACAATAGGCATTGCCAATGCAACAGGAACTGAAGCATCAGGCAACATCAGCAACGAAACAGGGAATGTATCACAGAATATTTCAGTTCCCGTAAACGCATGGGCTATCGTTTCACAGCCAGTGTGCATAAGCCTGCCTCTTGGCCTGCTTATCAACGAGACGGCGGAAGTGAATGCTTCCGAAGAAGTGAACGAAATCAATGTTTCGGAAGCGAACGCAACTATGGCCAACGCAACCTTACAGGCCAACGCAACTTTTGGAGCCAATGCAACGCTGCAGGCCAACGAGCCAGCCTCAGCAAACCAGTCAGCTGAGGAGGCTGCCATACCAGAACAACAGGCTGCTGAAAGCGCAGAGGGTGGAGGCGAATTAACGCCGGAGTCGGCGCTGCCTGAGGAACAGGCGCAGCCTTCTGAAGAGCAGTCTGTTCCTGAAGAGAATCAGGATGAGCAACCTCCAAGCGAGGAGACAGCTGCAACGCCTGTTATACCTGAGGAACCGGGCCAGGAAGAGACATCCCAGGAGACAGCTCCAGCTGAAAATCCAGATGGCCTAATAGAAGGGATGGAGGAGGCAGAGCTCTGATTTTCATGATCATTAAGTCAAGAAAACACACAATCGGGGTGATGTGAATGAAAACATGGATGGGGGCGTTGCTTGTGGCAATCATGCTTGTAATGATGCCACTCGCATTCGCTGCAGAAAGCGCTGAAGCGCAGTCTTCAGCGACAGCAATGGCAGAAACAGAGATAAGCCAGTTGGAGCTAAGGCTCTCGCAGCTTGAACTCAAGCTTTCGGAGCTTGAAGCGGCTATCAAGCAGCTAGCGCTGAAGTTGATGGGACATGTGTCAGCAGAGGCCAGCGTTTCAGCTGAGTCAGATGGTGCCAGCGCAGAGGCAGGCGCGGCAGCTTCAGCAGACGCAGAAGTCGAATCTGCAGAAGTTGAATCTGCAGAGGCAGGCGCAGATGCAGAAGTGTCAGCAGTATCATGCCCAGTTCAGGTAAGCGCAAATAACACTGTGGCTCAAGCTGCAGCAGCAGCCGAGGCGGCAGCAGAGAGTTCAGTAAGCGGATCATCGCAGAGCGCAAGTGCAAGCTCAGGCGTGAGCGCAGATGCCAGTTCAGGAGCAAGCTCTGGCAGCTCAAACGCGGGCAGCTCTGGCAGCACATCAGGCGGTTCAACCATCATCAACAACATAATAGAGATGATAGCAAACGCCAATGTGGTGTCTTCAGTGTTTGTCAGCGGCAATGCTTCCGGCTCTACAGCAGGAGCAGCTGCAGCAACAGCAGGTGACGCAGAGGCGTCAGCCGGCGCAGCAGCGGATGCTGACGCGAGCGGCGGCAGCGCAGAAGCGGTTGCAGCAGGCGCTGGCTCAAGCGAGATAACAGCAGAAAATTCCAGCGCATCAGCAGAATCATCCGCAGAGACAGTAACTGAGGGTGAGGCAAGCGCAGCGGCAGCCTCTGAAGGGGCAGCAGCCGCAGACATGGAAGCTACAGCAGAGACCCAGACATCAAGCGGGACAACAGGGGACGGATCAGCCGAATCGTCAGCCAGCGTCGTGAGCAGCACAGCCACGAGCGGCTCAGAGACAGAGGACGGCGGGTCAGCAACCCTCTCTGTGGCAGCAATCGACAGCCAGGCTGAAGGAGCCGACAGCGCAAGCACAGGCTCAGCAGACGGCGCAGCATGGGCTGAAGGCGACATGGAGAGCAGCGCAGCATCCTCAACAGGCACAGAGAACTCAGTGGAATTCAGCACAGGAGACGACCAGACAGGGGAGTTCAGCTGGGCTGGAAGCGGCGCACAAAGTGACGAAGCCAGCCAGACAAGCGACGACAGCACATCCACGTCAAGCATGACGCAGTCGTGGTCGCTTGGAATGTCAGACGAATGGGACACAGCTGGTGACGACCAGAACGGCGCAGTAGGAGTGGGCGAGGCAGACGCATTTGGATATGGCGTTGGCCAGGCGCACACAGAGACAACCGGAGACGGCGATTTCAACACAGTCTCCTGGACGTCAGCAGACAGCACTGAGCAAACCATGGCAGGAGCAGAGGCAGACGCCACAGACTCAACTTTGGATGCCAGCTCCTTCGGATGGTCTGACGCAACAGGTCAGTCAACCGGAAACACATGGCTTGAGGGAAGCGGGAAGGGAACCTTCTCCACAGAATCAGGCAGCATGGCTGACGCAGGGACAGAGACATCAGCCGGCTCAGAGAGTTTTGTATGGCAGGCAGACCCGGGCACAGCCGGAGCAACAGCAGGCACTGAGTCAGGCAGCACAGCCTGGACAATGTCAGATGCCGAGACAGCAGGCTCTGGGGAAACCTTCCACACAACCTCTGAAACCTACGCCACAGCAGACACGGCAAGCACAGCTTACGCCGGGACAGGAGCTGGAGCGCAGTAGGCCTTGGAGGATTTTTCAACTGGGCAGGCCGCCCAGTTGATTTTTTTATTTTGTTTCACTGTATCACAACTGTTTCACCAAGCTAATATTATGGTGAAACAATAATAACTCATGTTATGCTGCTGGCACCGGGTTTCCTGCACCTCTTTTTCCCGGTGCCATGCAACATAAACCAGGGGGATTCACAATGAAACCAATGCTCATGATTATGGCGCTGCTGATGGCAACCATGCCATTTGCAGCTGCGCAGGAAACGGATTCGCAGTTTTACGTGATGAAGCTCAGGCTCAGGCAACTGGGCCAGGGCATCAGCGACATAGTTTACAAGATTACAAAGACACTAACGTTTGACAGCAGCGCAAAGCTGGACATAATCGCAAACAGGGGAGAGGAGCTGGCAAACAGGCAGTCAGAATGGATGCATGAGGAAACCCTTGCGATGACAGCCGCGCCTGAGAAACGGGAGCAGGCATTAGCCATAGTAAGGTCAGAGCACGCCAGCCTGCTTGAGGATTACCAGAACTCAGTTGAAGAGCTCAGACTCATAATCCAGGATGCCAGGGAAAAAGCAAATCCTGACCTTGCAGCAAGGGCAGAGGCAAGCGCCAGGGACTTTGCAGCGTCAACAGTGGTCGCAGGGCTGGCCCAAAGCCAGGGCTCTGTGCAGATTAGGATAACAAACCAATCAACTGCCAATCAGACAGGCGAAATCACGGCAGACGGAGCCATGGCAAGGGTGGATGCTGAAGGCTTCACTTCAAAAGACGTAAAGGAGGAAACCAGAAACGGAATCAGATATTTTGTGGTAACAGGCGAGGACAGGCAGCAGACCAGCCAGGGCACTACAACCAAGAATTTCGAGGCATGGGTCAGGGCTGACAACGGCATGATAACATCAATAAGCACCAGCTCATCAGCAGAATCTGGCCGAGGCTCGGCCATATCCAGCAGCTACGCCAGCGGAGAAAGCTCAACTGCAAGCTCAAGCGCGGAGGCCATGACAGGCTAAATGAAAAAAAAACTTATCACTGCGGCTGTAATCCTGCTAGTGCTCACAATGCCTGCTGCCCACGCAGCCCTGGGCAAGCAGCATTTCCCAAAGGAAAACAAGCAGAAGTCATTCCTTGACTGGCTCTGGAGCAGGATCAGAGGGCAGGGTGCAAGCAACCCGCAGCAGCCGGCAATAGCAAGCAACAATCAACAGCAACCGGCGATAATCCGGCCAGCCCCTCAAGCCCAGCAAGGCCGTGAAAACAACAGCCAAAAACAGGCTGAAACCGGGCAGCAGCCAATGCAAAATGCTGAGCAGCATACGGCAACGGAAGGCCAGCGGGCTATGCCTGAGCCAAACTCAACCAACGCAGAAAAAACAGGCAGGAATGAACAGGGCAATGCGGAAAAGATAGCCGAGAAAGTGGAGAGGGCTGAAAAGCGTATAGAAAGAATTGAAAAGAGCATTGACGTATTAAGGAAGATTAGGCTGGCGTAGTTTGTGGTTGGCATGTTGCTGTGCAGGGACAAAAACCATTGCAGAAAAAAGGCTTCTTTTTACAAAAAAAATATAAAACCCACAAGCCAACCTACACAACCATGACAAATGAACCGCCCATCTCCATGGTGGATGAATACCGCCGGCAAGTCGATGTCGCAAGAGCATGGCTCGCTGAAGGCAGCAGGGCGGCAGTAGCCAGACTGAGCGCGGCGGGCTGGATGGGCCATCTTGAGCTTGGCATTTATGGAGAGCCAGCCACCAGGTATTACATGAAGGATGGCGGGGTATTTGTTGATGACAAGTCAGGGACCAGGGAAATTGAGCCAGCAGACGTGCGATTTGAAGGGCTTCTCCCGCGGCATCTTGAGTTTGTGGCTTCAAAGCTGGAGAATGTACTCGCTGAAAGCGGGCTGTAATCACTCCTTGCAGCAGTCTACAATCTTCTTTACAATCTCAGAAAACCTTGAAGGCCTTGAATCCTTTGGATCCTTCAGCTCGTCCTTCTCAATGAGTTTCAGGTTGATTGCGAAGAACAGGCTGTAAAGGTGAAAGGCAGAGCTGAACATGAACTCAGCGTCCTGCCTGCTGCCCCTGGACTGCTCCTTGGTGCCGGACTCAATAAGCCGCATCGCCGCAGCCAGCAGATGCTTGCTGATGCACCACTCCTCGCCTTCCGGACTCTTGACTATCTTCTTCATCAGCCGCTTCCTCATCTCGCGGACTGACTCAAGCATCTCAAAGTACTTCTTGTTGGAAAGCTTAACGCCAGTAAAATAGCAGTGCTCCTCAAGGCTGATAAGGTTCATTATCGCAATG
>JACQPB010000011.1 GCA_016202305.1 Candidatus Iainarchaeum sp.
ATCCTTGCAGTTCCGTGCAAGGTTGCGCAAAACCGTTTCATCCCCTTCAAGCATGAAAATCGGAATTGTGTAATGTGCAAGGATGTATTTCCATTTTTCGGTCAAAAAACCGCAAAACTTTCAAGGAGTGCTATAATGTAGTATAAAAGCCTTTATTCGGCCATTGGCTTGCTCCTAATTCCTTGAAAATTAGCGAATAAAGGAGCAGGTTGTTTGATTTAGGAGCAGACCGATTTTAGGAGCAAAATCAGGGTGTGTGTTTAGGCCTCTATGTAAGTAGTCGGAAGATATGTAACTATTCTGTTTAGGGCTTTTCCAAAAATAACTTGGACGGTTCATTCGTCTGAAATCGTATAGTTCCATTGTGAGTGGATGTGTTGTCTGTTCAAGTTACTTTGTGGTTTAGCCTTACTATATGTTAGGTTAGAATGTAATCTACTAAAAGTTTGTGAAATAATTTATACTCTCCTCTATTGATTCTAATAATTGCACCATCTTGAGTTAATTTCGCTAGATAAGGGGAAAGTTCATTACCTTCTTTATTTAATTTGGTTGATAGTTCAGCTAAAGTTATTTGGCCGCCATTTTTTGCTATTTCTGTGAGAATAAGTTTGCTGGTTTTCCCGGCTTGGTCAAGAAATCTTGCAAAGAAATGAGAAAGGACTCTTTTTACAAAATCTATATCTGCGGCTTCAAAATGCTCTGCTCTAATTTCTTTTTCAGACTGTTTTAGTTTGGAATATGCAGTTGCCATATAAGCAGATAACACAAATGGGTGGCCTTCGGTTACACCATGAACTTTATTCATAACCTCGTCACTAATAGAAATTTTAACAGGCTCCAATTTCTTTCTTATGAACGCTTTACTCTCTATCGAAGTAAAATTCTCTAATATTACAGGTGGGAAAGTTCTAACTAATGGAGAAAATCCGCTTCCTGATGGCCCAGATATGGTTAACTTTCCTCCAGGAACAACCATTATTGGAATTTTCCGTATTTGTAATTGTTCCAACACTGCCCTAAGATAAAGAACTAAATCAGCTCTATTTCTTTCTAACACTCTTGCTTCGTCTATCAAGAAGACTATTGCTTTTTTATCTGCCTTTAAATTGCCCCATGCTGATAGTAATGCTGAATGTAAATTTGGAAACGGCTGTGATTCTACATCTTCTTTCAATTCAACTTCCATTGTTGAAGCGATAGTAATTTTTATTTTTTTCAAGCCACTTAGAATTCTGGAAGAAATCCGATTTAGGATTACTTCCTCCTCTACTTTTTCTTGTAATCGCTCTATCAACATCCTTGCTAAAGTTTCTCTATTTAGTACATCCATTTCATTCAAAGAAAAATAAATCGATAGGGCGCCATTCTCTTCTGCAATAGATTTGCATTTATGTAAAAATGAAGTTTTCCCAATCCCGTACCCGCCAGCTACAGCCATACTTGCCAATGAGCCTTGTTCTGTTTGTCTTAATTTTTGTCTAAAATTTTCTAACTCCTGCATTCTTCCTACAAAATCACTCGGGTCAATAGGGGAACCTGGGTTAAACGGATTAGGAGATAGCATGGCGGAATTGTCATTTCGCATATTATACTGGTACAAGCATACTATTTAAATATAGACATACTATGCTATTTTGATTGCTCGCCATGTATTAATACGGGGGGCGATTGAATAATTTAGGGGCAAAGCCTTCGTCCATTTTTGGCGGGACTCCCAGCAAAGTCGATGGGTCGAAGTCCAAGGCCTCTTAAAACAAGCCATTTTGGCGATTAATCTCAGAAATCCAAAGCCACAAAACCACCAACCGCAAATGTCAGGAGTCCCCTTTTTTGGCAATAAGGGGGTTCTTTTAATTCCTTCCGCAATTTTCCTATGTATATGTACCGTACACATACATGCGGCGAGCTCGTGGCGAAGGACTCAGGAAAGGCGGTCGTGCTCTGCGGCTGGGTTGACACGAGGCGCGACCACGGCAGCCTCACTTTCATAGACCTGCGGGACCGCTATGGCCTCACGCAGGTAGTGCTGAACCCGGAGAAAGCGGAGGGTGCGCACGAGGCCGCGAAGAGGGTGCGGCGCGAGTTCGTGGTCAAGGTTTCCGGCAAGGTCAGGGCCAGGCCGAAAGGCACGGAGAACGCTTCATGGAAGACAGGTGCGATAGAGGTCGAGGCTGACTCGCTCGAGGTAATCGCCGTGGCACTGCCTTTGCCGATTGAGTTTTCCGACAAGGCGCAGTCGAGCGAGGAGAGCAAGCTCACTTACCGCTACCTCGACCTGCGAGGCCTCGACCTGCAGGCCAACATCATAGCGAGGCACAGGATTACGAAAATCGTGCGCGATTTCTACAGCGAGAACGGCTTCCTCGACATCGAGACGCCAATACTGGCCAAGAGCACGCCCGAGGGCGCGCGCGACTATCTGGTGCCGAGCAGGGTGCATCCCGGCAGGTTCTACGCGCTTCCGCAGAGCCCGCAGATTTTCAAGCAGTTGCTGATGGTCGCGGGCTTTGACCGCTACATGCAGGTAGCAAGGTGTTTCAGGGACGAGGATTTGCGCGCCGACAGGCAGCCGGAGTTCACGCAGATAGATGTCGAGATGAGTTTCGTGGACGAGGAGGACGTCATGCAGCTGCACGAGAAGCTCATGCATCGCATTTTCAGCGAATTCATGGGCGTCAAGCTCAAGTTGCCTTTCCCGCGCCTCACTTACGACGAGGCCGTCGCCCGCTACGGGATTGACAGGCCGGACACCCGCTTCGGCCTCGAGCTCTTCGACCTGACGGGAATACTTTCGAGGAGCGACTTCAATGTGTTCAAGGCCGTGGTGAAGGACGGCGGCGTGATAAAATGCGTCACCGTTCCGGGGAAAGGCGGGTTTTCAAGGGGCGAGCTTTCAGAGCTTGAGGGCTTCGTGAAGATTTACAAGGCGAAGGGCCTGGCCTCCCTCAGGGTTTCGGGCGGAAAGCTCGATGGCCAGACCGCGAAATTCATCCCAGATGCCCTCGCGAAGGAATTGCTGAAATGCGCGGGCGCGAAGGACAATGACATGGTCCTGATTGTCGCCGGGCCAGCGAAGGTGGTGAACGATTCGCTTGGCTTCCTGCGCAACCATCTCGCGGAGAAGCTCGGCCTGATTGGGAAGGGGGAGTGGAACTTCCTGTGGGTGACTTCCTTTCCGATGTTCGAGTGGAGCGAGGAGGAGCAGAAGCTCAACGCCATGCATCATCCTTTCACGTCGCCAAAAATAGAGGATTTGCCGCTCATTGAGAAGGAGCCGCTCAAAATCCGCGCAAAGGCCTATGACCTTGTACTCAACGGCATTGAGATAGGCGGAGGGAGCATAAGGATACACAGCCCGGAGGTGCAGTCGCGGGTATTCAGTGCGCTCGGCATTTCGGAACAGTCCGCGAGGGAAAAGTTCGGCTTCATGCTCGATGCGTTCAAGTACGGGGCCCCTCCGCATGGCGGCCTCGCGTTCGGCCTCGACAGGCTCGTGATGCTCCTTGTCGGCGCGCCCAGCATACGCGAAGTGATTGCGTTCCCCAAGAACAAGGCCGCGGTCTCGCTGATGGACGGGTCGCCCTCACCAGTTGATGAAAAGCAGCTGAAGGAGCTGCGCCTTAAGGCGGACGCCGCAAAGTGAACTTGGAATGTAAGCGAATGGGTTGAACGTGAAAAATCCTTGCAGGTCAATGTTTCACGGATTAACTGGTTTGTTTTGCTCCACGCACGCCACAATTGGCTGTTCTGTAAAGCACTCATTTGTAGCTCTTGTACCATCTCTCGTATTCCTTGTGCGTCGCAAAGCACCTGAGTATGAAAATGGTTTCGCCATCGGGATTGTAGGCCATTCTGGCCTGCCTCGTGACTTCTTCCACGTAGAATGGCAGGCCGAAGCGCATGTGCCTCTGCTGCGGAGTTTCAAGTATTTTTTCAACGTGCTTTATGAGCAGCCTTCTGGCAGAATTGTCCATTTTTTCGAGGTACCTGAGCGCGTGCTCGGAATAGGCTGGTTTCATTGAATCACAGGCCCAGCTTTTTCTTTACCTGCTCGTGGGTGTACACCCTTGTTTTTCCCGCCCGTATTTCCTCCATCTCGGAGTTTATTGCCTTGTTGACGAGCCTCACCTCTTCCTCGTCTATCATTCTCTCGTACGCGAGGAGTGCCTGCCTTATGACCTCGGTCTGGTTGCCAGCGTATCCCTTCTCTATAATCTTCTTCATGGTCGCCTCATAGGGCGTCCCAAGGTTGATGTTCATCGAATCACCAATCATTATATGTACATTAAACTATATAAATAATGCATATTGGATATATCATTAAATAGGCATATTTGGCTATGTTCACAGGACTTCATGCCACCCTCACGAGCTTTCCGGTCATCTTCGCGTAGCGGAACGAGTTTTGCAGCAGCAGCCACGAGCCAATAAGCCAAACGGCGCTGAGGCCAATCAGTGCTGCCCAGTCTGTCGTGGCCATTCCAAGCGTTTCCTTTATGAGGTTGAATGCGTGCGAGCTCGGGAGGAGCTGCGCTGCCCAATTGAGCGGCCCGGGCAGTATTTCAAGCGGGTAGTAAACCCCTGAGAGCACGACTAGTATGTCGGGGAGTGTCCAGACCGTGAATATCGCGTTCTCGCCGCGTGGGAAAATGATCGCGAGGTTTATCATCCCGAGCGATATGCCGAAGAGGAGCAGGAAGAAGAGCGCCGCGATAAACGCCGCCGGGTCGGGTATGTGTATTCCGTAAAAAACCGCGGCCGCGGCGAAGAACAGCATGAGCACTATTGCGCACTTGAGAAGGCCTGTCATTATGCCTCCGAGCAGGAACTCGCCGAGCCTTATGGGCGTTACAAAGAGGTGCGTCAGGGAGTTGGACCAGAACTCGTCCATGTAGCATGTAGCCATGCCCATCTGGGTCTGCTGCACCACCTGCCAGCCCATCATGCCGAGGACCACGAGCGCAATCACCGCGGGGTCGTTGTTCAGGGCCTGTGCGAGGAATGCGAATGCGAGCAGGAGCGTGAGCGGCCATATAGTGGTGTCCATTAGCCTGAAGTGGTTCTGGGTTATCAGGCGCACGTTCTTGTAGAACTGGCTGTAGGCGCGCTCGAGGCTCTGCCTTGCCGCCTCTGCCAGGGGCTGCTCATTCATCCTCTTCCTCCCATTCCTCTTTCGTGAGGTGCAAAAAAACTTCTTCGAGGTTTGCGCCGTGCTTTCCCGCCTTTTTCTTCAACTCTTCCAGGGTTCCGAATGCGACTATTTTCCCGTGGCTTATGAGGGCTATCCTGTCGCAGAGCTGTTCGGCCTCTGCATGTAGTGGGTCGTGAGGAGGATTGTTTTCCCGTCGTCCCTGAGTTTCTTGACAAGCATGCGTATCTTCATCGCGCTTTTCACGTCAAGGCCTACTGTGGGCTCGTCCATCAGGAGCAGCCTCGGGCCAGAGAGCAGGGCCTTTGCTATGTAGAAGCGCTGCTTGTACCCGGAAGACAGCGTGACAGCCACCTGCTTTCGTTTCCCGGCGAGACCTGTCATCGCAAGGACATTCTCAATCGCCGTTTCTTTTTCCCTGACATTATACAGCATGGCGTAGTACCTGAGCAGGTTTTCCACCGAGAGCCCCTGCAAGAGGCCCGCGAAGCCGGTGATGAGGTTTATTTCCCCGGAGACTTCCTCCTTTTGGGCGAGCGCGTCCTTGCCAAAGACCTTTATTTCCCCGGAATCGAGCTCCAGCAGTCCGCACGTGGCGGAAATGAGCGTGGTTTTTCCGGCCCCGTTGGGCCCGAGGAGGCCCACGATTTCGCCTTCACGGATTTTCATGCTCACGTTGTCTAGCGCCTTGATGACATTGCCGCCTTCGCGGAATTGCTTGACGGCGCCCTTCACTTCCAGTGCGTCCATGCTAATCCATGTCTTGCGCTGGTTCTTTAATTGTTTTTCTTTCCAATGTAATGCGGTGCCGATGCCCAAGGTCGATGTTAACAGGGAGCTGCTCTTGAAGGTCGCAGCCAACGCCCGCCTCAGCCTTTCAGGGGCCGAGATAAAGAAATTCCTGCCACAGCTGAAGGCTGTCCTTGACACTTTCTCAAAGCTTGATGAAATCAATGTGGATGGCGTAGAGCCATCTTTCCAGCCTGTCCGGCTCAGGAACGTTTTCCGCGAGGACAGGGTGGAGGGGTGCCTCTCGCAGGAAGACGCGCTCTCGAACACTAAGCACAGGAAGGACGGCTACTTCAGGGGGCCGCGGGTGGTATAGCGCATTTTGATTAAGATGGTAAATCAGATTGAATTGTTCAAAGGTCCCGTCCTCTATCTTTATCAGAACGCTCGTGAACCCATAGTATATCGTTTTGGCTCAACCTAGCCAGGGACCATAGCAATTCCCATGCCTGTTTCTTCCTGAGCTTTAATGCCGGCGTATCTTCCGGCATTTCGTATACAAATTTGTTGAGTTTTGGGAAGTATATATAGGAGACCTCAAAAAATACCATGTCTCCTTTTTGTGATATCCCGACATTCATTGGGCGCGGGTTCACCTTTATTCCGCTTTCCTGAAAAATTTTATTTTCAGTTTCCTTGACATTCCTAAGTCCCGTACTGCGGTGCACAGTATGCGCAGAATTACTAGGGATATACCACCCATTAATTTCTTTCTGGCTTTCGTCAGTAAGCCTGACTCTCTTTGCGTATACAATGTCCGGTTTCTTCGGTTCAAGCTTAATAGCCTCTGGTGAAATTTCACTTGCTATTAATTTTGGGAAGTGTTTCGGATACAATAAATTGGCAATTGCCATCCCGAACGTATATGCTGCCTTTACCTCAGAAGGTGATTTTGAGGTCCGCTTTACTATTCTACTTGAACGTGAACGAAAAAGCCTTCTGTCTTTTCTATTTAGGGTTCTTATTGTTGCATCGTCGCCATCTATAAATAGTCTTGGGCTCTTTCTCATAGTAAACAACAGCTCGTTGCATTATAAATTAATTTGCATAGAGTCACTATGGTGTGCAGAAAACGGTGTATTGTCTTGAAAAAGGAGATTTCGCCTGTTGTTGAATTTGTTGCCAAAATACAAAATGGCGGCATTTCAGCCCTCGAGCACGCCCACAAAATCTGCGATGAAATAGAGAAGAAGAACAAAAAATTCCATCACTTCAACTCATTCGACAGAAAATCCGTGATTGCCCAGGCCGGGGCATTGGAAAAGGAAATAAAGAAGGGCCGGAAAGGGAAGCTCCTCGGCGTTCCAGTGAGCGTGAAGGACTGCATTTGCGTGAAGGGCGTGGAATCGCGCGCAGGCTCCAGGATACTTTCCGGGTACAGGCCTGTCTTCGACGCCACCGCCGTTGCGCGGGCGAGGGAGGAAGGCGCAATCATTCTCGGAAAGACCGCGCAGGACGAGTTCGGATTCGGGACTTTTTCAGTCAACCACATGGCGCATACCATTGAAGGCGACAAGACAGGCGGCGTAAAAATCCCGCTCAATCCGCTAGACCCTCAAAGAAGCTGTGGTGGGAGTTCGGGCGGCGCTGCGGGATTCTCGGCCCTCACGGAGTATACGCATATTGCGATTGGCGAGAGCACGGGCGGGAGCATTGCGTGCCCCGCCTCTTTCTGCGGTGTCGCTTCCATAACCCCGACTTACGGCGCGGTTTCGCGGTACGGTCTCATGGATTACGCTAATTCGCTCGACAAGATTGGCGCCATCGGGAAAAGCGTTCCTGATGTAGCCCTGCTCATGGGCGTGATTGCCGGCAAGGACGTGCGCGACAGCACTTCCGCGGATTCCCCCGGCTTCGAGGCCGGAAGTGTCAGTGGCATGAGAATCGGCGTGCCGAAGGAGCTGATGGCCGCGATAGGGGACGGGAAGCTGAAGGGCGTGGCTCTCGAAAAGCTGCGCAGGGCGGAGGAGCTTGGCTGCACTCTTGTTGATGTTTCAATGCCAATGAATGCGGCGTATGGTGTGGCGGTGTATTACCTCATTGCCATGGCCGAGGCATCCACCAACCTCGCGAAGTACTGCGGGATGCGCTATGGCCACTCGCGGAAGCTGGAGGGCGGCTTCAACGAGTATTTTTCCTCTGTCCGCTCGGAGGCTTTCGGGGAGGAAGCAAAGAGGCGCATTCTCCTCGGGACTTTCGCGCGCATGTCTGGCTTCAGGGACGCTTATTACCTCCGCGCCATGAAGGCGCGCACGAGGCTCATAAGTGAGTTCATGGCCGTGCTTGGAAAGGTTGATGTTGTCGCGCATCCGGCCATGCCGGTTGTCGCGCCGAGGTTTTCGGAGATTGAAAGGCTCACTCCCATGGAGAATTACGCCATGGACCTCTGCACTGTTCCGGCGAACCTCTGCGGCCTTCCCCACGCGACGATAAACGCGGGTTTAATGGGGGGACTGCCTGTAGGGCTCATGTTCACTGCCGGCCACTTCAAGGATTCAACCGCGGTTTCTGTCGCCGCGGCTCTCGAGGCGGTGCCATGAACGAGGTTGAGACCGCGAAGCTCGCCTGCATCGAGGCCGGCAAGGTGGCGATGAAGTATTTCCGCGGCGATTTCGGCTACAGCTTCAAGGGCGACCGCAACATTGTCACGCAGGCTGACATCGAGGCGGAGAAGAGGGCGAAGGCCGTGGTCCTCAAGGACTTCCCTTTGCACGGTTTTTTGGGCGAGGAGGGTGGAGCTTCGGGCTCCAGCGACCATGTCTGGGTGATTGACCCGATAGACGGCACCACGAACTTTTTCCACGGCGTGGGGCAGTTCGCGGTTTCTGTCGCTTATGCGAGGCGCGGGGAGCTTGTGTGCGGCTGCGTGTACAATCCGGTTTCCGGCAGCCTGTACTGGGCGCAGGCCGGGAAGGGCGCGTGGCTCGGCAAGTCAAGGCTGCGTGTTTCAAAGGTTTCCAGACTGCGGGATGCGCTGCTCATAAGCGGCTTTCCTTATGACGAGCCTTCCCTCGAGGAGAAGACGTTCAGGTCCATGGCTTCGCTGCGTGCCGAGTGCCAGGACATAAGGCGCTTCGGCTCTGCCTCGCTTGACCTTTGCTATGTCGCGCAGGGCATCTGCGACGGTTTCTTCGAGTACAGGCTCCAGCCATGGGATGTCGCTGCGGGAATGCTGATAGTGCGCGAGGCCGGGGGCAGGGTCACTGACATAAACGGCGCCGAGGCAACAATGGATTCCGGGCATTTCCTTGCTTCCAACGGGCTTTTGCACGCGGAAATGCTCGGCAGGACGGAGAGGGTGTGAATACATGGCCGTTCCTGGTTCGGCGAAGATGATGGTCGGAATCGAGGTGCATGTGCAGCTGTCTTGCGCGAGCAAGCTCTTTTGCGGCTGCCCGGTTGCCGCGAAGGGCGCGGAGCCGAACAGCGCGACGTGCCCGACGTGCCTCGGGATGCCGGGCGCGAAGCCTGTGCTCAACAGGGCTGCTGTGGAGCACGCAATCCTGGTTTCGCTGGCGCTGAACTGCAGGCTGAACCGCACTTTCATGTTTTCCAGGAAGACTTACTTCTACCCCGACCTCGCGAAGAATTACCAGATAACGCAGTACGAGGTTCCTGTCGGCGAGGCTGGCTTCCTTGAGGTGGATGGGAGGAAAATACGCGTGAGGCGCGTGCATCTCGAGGAGGACCCCGCGGCGCTGGTGCACGAGTCCGGCGCTTCTTCGAGCGCGTATTCGCTCGTTGACTACAACCGCTCCGGAATCCCGCTCGTGGAAATAGTGACGGAGCCAGACATGGGCTCTCCTGCGGAGGCGAGGAGGTTCCTTGACTCGCTGCTGACAATGCTCAATTATCTCGGCGTCTACAGGCACGGCGAATCCGTCCTGAAGGCCGACTGCAACATCTCTGTTGAGGGTGGCGAGCGTGTCGAGGTGAAGAATGTCACGGGCTTCAGGGCCGTCGAGGACGCGCTGGCGAGCGAGTTTGCGCGCCAGCATGCTATGGTGGAGGCGGGCGCTAAGGTCGTGCGCGAGACGCGCGGCTTTGACGCGGAAACGTCTTCCACATATTCCATGCGCACCAAGGAAACCGAGGATGATTACGGCTACATAGCCGATTCCGACCTTGTGCCGACAGAGGTTGATGACGCGTGGCTGGCCTCCATAAGGTCGAGGCTTCCGGAGCTCGCGCAGGAAAAGGCCTCGCGCTTCATGGCCCAGTACGGCCTCAAGGAGTATGATGCGAAGGTGCTCGCCTCGGATAAGGGGCTTGCGGCCATTTTCGAGGAGTGCGCCAGCATAGACATTGCAATCGCGTCAAGGATTGTCTCCCGCGAGCTGATGGGCATACTGAATTACAACAGGCTGTCCCTCGCAGGCACAGGCATAAAGGCCGCCGGAATTGCCGGCCTGGTTTCCCTGATAAAGGCCGGCAAGGTCAGCGAGAGGAACGCGAAGGAGTCGCTCATAAAGTATGCCATCGAAGGAGTTGAACCGGCAGGTTTCCTTTCCGGCTCCGGCATGCTGATTGATTCCGGTGAATCAGACATAGAGGCCGCTGTCAGGGAGGCGGTAGCGGAGAACCGGCAGGCTTTCGAGGATTTCAGGGGTGGCAACTCCAGGTCCATGAACTTCATTATAGGAATGGTAATGAGGAAGCTGAAGGGCAAGGCCGATGCGAGGCGGGTGCAGAAGGTGCTGGAGGGCCTGAAATGACAGTGTTCACTGTGCAGACCTACCGGCGAAATGAGATGCTTGACATAACGCAGAAAATCCAGGGCTTCATTTCGTCTTCAGGCGTGAAAAGCGGCCTCGTCATCATATATGTGCCACACACCACCGCCGCAATAACGGTAAACGAGGGCCACGACCTGGATGTTGCCGCGGATTTCCTGGAAAAGCTCTCGCGCCTCGCGCCACAGGGCGAACAGTTCTACAGGCACTTCGAGGGCAACAGCGATGCGCATGTGAAGGCATCTCTTGTTGGCTGCTCGGTTTCGCTTCCCGTGGATAATTCCTCGCTTGTCCTCGGCACATGGCAGAAAATCTTCCTGTGCGAATTCGACGGGCCGCGCACGAGGAAGGTTTTCCTCAAGGTTTTGCGGGCTTAAGTATTAATATCCGCTTTGCCAATCATGTACGGGCCCCACGGAGTCATGAGGGTATCTACATGTTCAGAAAACTCAAGTCTGCGGTGAAGAGGCACGCCCTCGTGTTGTCTGCTTTGGGGATTGGGGCAGTGGCCGGTGCCGGAATCGGTGCCAAGTATGCGACTGAAGCTTCAAGGCTCGCTTTTGCCGAGAGGCTTTCCCGCACGAGGCCCGTAACAGGCGACCTCGTTTCTGGCTTTGACCCGATTGCGGAATTCCTCGCAAAAAAGGAAACAAAAAAGCTGCGTGAAGTCACTTCGCAAATCGAAGAATCCGTGAAGGGTGCGGCAAGGGCGCACGGCATAAACCTTCCGGATTTCACCCTGAATTGCCGCCTGAAAGACGGCCTGACATGGTTTGACCTGTCCGCCTATCCTGCCCTGCGTTCTAACCGCGCGGCGCTGCTCCATGTCACTGAGCTTTTGGAGCTGCGGAAAGATGAGTTCTATGACTCCATTTATGCGGTATTCGGCAGGTTCGCCGAATTCCAGGAGAAGCATGGCCTTAGGACGCCGGAAGGCATGGTCGAGTATTTCAGGAAACACCCCCCGGCAAATCCCAAGTGGGCGGCCATGGGCGCAGGGACCGGTTTTGTTGCCGGCGGCCTCACTCTCGCCGCCATCGCATGGCTTGCCAGGAGGCGCACGGAAAAGGAATCCGCTGCCGGCCGCTGAAACAGGCCTGCACTTTCCTTATCACTCCCCTGTTCGCGTCAAGTTCCACGATGTCATTGTCCTTGAGCACTGACGTGGCAAACTTTGTGCCTGTAATGCACGGCTTTTCCATTTCCCTCGCTATTATGGCCGCGTGGCAGGTTATGCCGCCAATGTCGGTTATGATGCCGGAGCACCTTTCCAGCGCCACCACGAAATCAGGCGTCGTCATCTTCGAAACGAGTATGTCGCCGATGTTGATTTTGCCCAAATCGCTTTTGGTCGCCACTATTTTCACCGGCCCCTTCACGAAGCCCATGTTGGCTATGAGGCCGGAAAATTCCCTCGTGTCAAGGGGAATGTCTGTCTGGCTTTCTAGCCCTGAAACCTCATTCCCGCTGAAAATATATATGTGCCCGCCGAGCATGAGCAGCCCGAATTTCCGCTTTCTCCTGCCTATTTCCTCAAAATCTATCCTCTTTCCGCCGAGGGAATCCTCAATCTCTCCGAAAGTGAGGTAAACTATGTCTTCGTATTCTGCGCCGAGCCTTCTTGCGGCCTCCTCGAAAACAGGCCTCATCTTCTGCCCTGCAATCATCTGCGATTCCACCCTTGAGTTGCTGGCGTAAAAAACTTCGTTGAAGATTTTCAGGAACAGCTCTTCTTTCCTGCCCATCCCGAGACGCCTCATTATTTCTGCTCGTGACGCTCGCGGTTTTTTTTCCTGGCTCTGGCCAAGGAAGCCCTTTACCTGAGTTTTGACTTCTGCTACCGTCAAATCCTTCCCGATTCCGGTGTCATAGCCCATCCATGCGAATCTCCCGGCGTGTTCGGCAAGAAGCCTTTTGGAGTTCCACATGCCATTTTCCCTGACCGCTTTCGCAATCCTCTTGAGGCTTCTCTTTTGCGTGGCGAGCATCGTTGGCCTCGTCGGGGAAGAGAGGATTTGGAAAAACCGCTTTCTTTCGGCGTAATCGTCCACCCTTTCCAAGAGGAGGCGATTGAGCCACCCCTCAAAATAGTCGGCGAAGACATGGTTCATGAAAATATAGGAAGAGGATTTCCTGAGGCGCTTCACCATCCCTGCAATTGCATCGAGCAATCCTGCGTTAGATAGCCGGGAGAAATCCGTGCCTTCCAGCTTTTCCGCCTGTCTCACCAGTTCCATGTTCGCTTTTTCCCATTGCCTGCAAAGCACGGAAATTTTTCCGGGGCTGTTTTCAAGCTCCAGCGTCATGGCGGCCTTAAGCTTCCCGAATTCGGCTGCGTCTGCATAAATGCCTTTGTAGAGGGATTTGTAATTGGTGAAGCCCATGCCAAGAGACGTTTCCATATCTTCGCGAAATGCGCGCAGTACCCAGTCGCGGGAAAACACAGGGTAGCTCTTCGAAGTGACTATGTGCCAGCTGATATCCGAGGCCTTCGCGAGAATGTCCTTTTTTATAATACCCTATGGTATTTGTGCGTTTCAGTAACCCTTATAAGTTAACAACAACTATTGGTAGTTACATGATAGAGAAACTCAGGGAGGCGGGCCTCACGGAGTACGAGTCGAGGGTTTATCTCTCGCTTCTTGAAAAAGGCCCATTGCTTGGCGGGGAAGTCTGCCGGCACAGCGGGGTGCCGCACCCGAAAACCTACGAGGCGCTGAATTCGCTCGAAGAGAAGGGCTTCGTGGTAGTGACGCCAATAAAGCCGAAGGTGTTCTCCGCGGTGGAGCCGAAGGCCGCTGTCGGCTCCCTAATAAGCTCAAAAATCGAGTCTTTCAAAAAGCTTGGCCTTGAACTTGGACGGGGCCTCGTTGCCAGGAAGCGGGATGAGGGGGAAAAGGGCTTTTATGAGAAAGTCAAGATTCTCGCCGGCGAGAAGAGCCAGTTCAACCTCTCCTCATATTTCTACAGCACTGCGCGCAGGGAAGTGTCGCAGGTTTTCACATACGAATACCTCTATCCGGCGCACAACAGGGACATAAGGGATGCCGTGAAAAGGGGGGTGAAAGTCAGGATAATCGGGACAAGCATTTCAAAGGAAGGCCTCACGATGATGAAGCAGCATATCAGGCTCGGCGCGGAAGTGAGGTTCTACCGGATTGATGAGCTGAGGATGCAGGTAAAGGACGACAGGGAAGCGAGAATAACCCTCTACAACCCGAAAAACAAGGGCCAGCGGATAACAGCGTATTTCGAGCATGGCGAGCTTAGCAAAGTGCTGAGTTCCTATCTTGGCAGGGTGTGGAGCAAGGCGAAGGTGGTGACGCTTTCCTCCAAGCTGTCGGATTTCGGATGACGGGGGCAATTGGCTTTTCATGCTCTCATTCAGCCCTTATGAATCGCCTCTTGAACTGCTATTTAGTGTCTCTCTATCTTTTCATGGCTTTGCCGAATTTGTTGTCCAGAATTTTGAATCTTTTCCAGTAGAGCCATGCTTTCGCTTTCCTTGCCCTTGCTTGGAGCGCGAGTTTTCTTCTGTTCGCCCTCGCGTATTTCGCCATTTCGCCGAGAGAGATTTTTGGGGCTTTTATAAGTTTATCACTGATTTCCTCGACAGCGTATTTGCCCATTATTTGCCGTGCTTGCTTTGTGGTAAGCTGTGCTGGGTCAATGGAAGGGAGTTTCCACCCTGAGTTATGCAGCCATTCGAGGATTACTCTTGCTTCATCGTTTTTTCCCGAGAAATCCCGTTCGGCCTCCAAGAGCCGGAAGGTCACGGTTTTAACTTTGTGCCTCATTTTCGGGTCAAATATTCCGGCAGCATCAAGCGCTGAAGAAGCCTGCCTCAATACCTTCTGGCCGTAGACCCTTTCACCCGCGCGTTTTATAGCAATCGGCGAAAGTCTTTCGGGTGTTTTCAGGCCAATGCGTATATTGGCTTGAGGGTGCAAACACTCTGGATTATACTTTTTGGCGTATTTCGGGTGAAATTGTTTATCCTCCTCATTAGTGCTGGCA
>JACQPB010000007.1 GCA_016202305.1 Candidatus Iainarchaeum sp.
CGAGGTCATTAAGGCTGATGTCCGCGACCGGAAGAGGCTGGACGCAGCAGTCAGGGGCAAGGACATCATATTTGACTGCGCTGCCCAGGTGTCCCATACCTTGTCAATGTCTGACCCTTTTCTTGACCTTGACATCAACTGCAGGGGAGCGCTTAACCTTCTGGAAACAGTGAGGAAGGTAAATGACAGGGCAAGGGTGGTCTATGCATCCACAAGGGGGGTGATAGGGACGGCTAGGAAAAGCCCTGTGGACGAAAGCCATCCAACAGACCCTGCTGATGTCCAGGGCATTAACAAGCTGGCAGCCGAAAAATATTATCTTCTTTACCATAGGGCTTACGGCCTTGCCACAACTTCAATGCGCATTTCCAACGCCTTTGGCCCGAGGGCTCAGGTGAGGACTGGCGATTATGCCATTGTCAACTGGTTTGTGAAGCGCGCTCTTTCAGGCGAGCCTCTTGCTGTTTTCGGTGATGGCAGCCAGACAAGGGATTACATTTATGTTGACGATATTGCTGAGGCCATGCTGCTCGCGGCAGCTTCGGATAAGGCCATGGGTGAGGTTTTCATGCTTGGCTCTGGGGTTGAGACTAAGTTTATTGATGTTGTAAGGCTCATAGAAAAGCTTGTTCCGGGTGCTAAGGTTGAGATGAGGCCCTGGCCTCCTGAAAGGAAGGCTATTGAGATTGGGAGGTTTGTCGTGAGCACTGGTAAGGTCAGGCGGCTGCTGGGCTTCAGGCCAAGGGTGTCGCTTAATGAGGGTATGAGGCGCACAGTTGACTTCTACAGGCATAGGCTGAAGGAATACTTGTGAGCATTATCGGCTCATGTACTTTTTCTTTGAGGCCGGGTCAAGCCTTTCTATTGAGTACCTGAGCATTGTTCTTGGCATTTGCCGGCTGTGCTCGTCGAGGAATTCCCTCAGCGTTTTTTCGCTTCTTTTTCCCACTTCGCGGAGCATCCAGCCGCTTGCCTTGTGTATGAGGTCGTTTTTGTCATTCATCAGCCCGCAGCAGAGGTCGAGGGTGGGCTTGTAGTTGCCTTTTCTTACAAAGGCCAGTGTTGAGACTATCGCGATTCTTCTTTCCCATATGCTGGAGGAGGAGGCCAGCCTTTTCAGCAGGCTTTTCTCTTTTTCCGCCAGGTAATCCCCGATGATGGCCGGAGCTGTCAGGTCAACAAGGTCCCAGTTGTTGACGCACTTCAGGTTTGAGCAGTAGAATTTTTTCACAGATTCCCTGTTCTTCGGGTATTTGATGGTTAGAATCAGAAGCGCGGTCAGCCTGTGCTCGTGGACTTTGCTGTGGAGGAGTTTGCTTAGTTCTGGGAGGGGGATTTTCTGGTGTTTTTTGGCGAGCTGCCTCTGCGCTGGCACCGTAATCCCGAGGAAAACGTCGCCTTCCCCGTACTGGCCTTTCCCGCATCGGAAGAAGCGTGACAGCACTGCTGCCTTGGCAGGGTTCCTTTGGCGTTCCATCTCAGCCATCAGCTCCTTAATCATGCGTGGATGCCGTGCCTCTCAGGTTATAAAATTTTATATAAACGCATGTTTCCTGTCAGTTGATGCTAATCAAGTTTTTCCCCATTGATGTAACATATAAGGTTGTGCGCGGCATGCCAGTCATTCACCTGTATGGCCGGACTTCTGATGGGAGGCGGGTGTGCGTGGCGGACAGCAGCTTCGAGCCTTATTTCTGGGTGGTGAACGGCCAGAGGGATGATGTTGAGCGGATTTCAGTCCAGCAGCCAGGCGGCGAGGTAAGGGTTAAGAGGGTTGAGCAGCATCAAAAAAAATACCTGGGCAGCAGCGTGAATGCGCTTAAGGTTTTCGCCGGCCTTCCTTCTGACGTGCCTTTGCTTCGGAGGGCTGCTTCAATGTATGGCGCTGCGCTTGAGGCAGACATCCCCTTTGCGAGGCGTTATCTTATTGATAAGGGCATTGTTCCCATGATGGCCTGTGAGGTGGAGGGCGAATTCGAGCATAACCCTTCCTATAGGGTTCCTGTTTTCAGGGCGGCTTCAGTATCTGAGTCTTCGGAGGAGGTTGCAGAGGCTCTTAGGATTGTGTCTTTTGACATTGAAACCCACAGCCCTCTGGGCAAGGAGATAAGTCCTGCGGAGCAGCCGGTTATAATGCTCGGCGTGGCGTCTGACGGGTTTCGGAGGGTAATAACATGGAAGCGGTTTGATACGCGGCTTGATTATGTTGAGTTTGTTGATGATGAGCGGCAGCTGCTTGAAAGGTTCGTGCAGCTTGTTGAGGAATTGCAGCCTGATGTTCTGGCTGGCTATTATTCTGACGGGTTTGACTTCCCGTTTATGCTTGCCCGCGCGGCCAGGAATAATGTTCAGTTGCCCATTGGCCTGGATTTCTCCCAGCCAAGGGCTGCAAAGTC
>JACQPB010000008.1 GCA_016202305.1 Candidatus Iainarchaeum sp.
GAGCTTGTGAAGGGCCTCGGGCCGAAAATCCAGAATCACCCTATGTTCCCAAAGAAGGCAAACGTGGAATTCGTGCAGGCAATTGACGACAGGAACGTGAAGATGCGCGTATGGGAACGGGGCTCAGGCGAGACACTTGCATGCGGCACAGGGGCATCAGCAACCGCTGTGGCCTGCGTCCTTAACCAGAAAACAGGAAGAAAAGTCGCGGTTGACGTGCTGGGCGGCAGGCTGGACATAGAATGGGCTGCTGACAACCATGTATACATGACAGGGCCTGCAGAGACTGTCTGCGAAGGAATCTATTACTATGCCTGACCATTCACAGCATAACGCTCGCTGGCATCCCGCTTTGCGGCCAGAAAACCCCAGTAGACCTTATGAACACGGGAGCCGTCACCTTCGTAAGCCGCCTGAACTGGCCAGAAAAAATCGTCAAACACAAAAAGACCCGCATCCCTAAGTTCGCCAATCAAAGGCTCGCGGTGTTCAACAAAAAGCCTACTTATGGTATCAGTGTCCCTGCAAACAGGACCTGCGGCTGTCTGCTCCAGAAGCTCCCCTCTCCCATACCGATGATCGCCAGCAGCCTTAAAGGAGCCTGCAACAATGCCGTACTCAGCCAGAACATTAACAGTCTCTGAATACACCCGCCGCCTCTCACCCTCCCTCCAGCCATGATACACAGACTGGGCATGGGTTGCTGCGATTGAACCAGGAGGCTGCGCGCGAAGGCAGACAGATATGTCGCCGGGAAACACTTGCAGCCGTTCCTGCAAATAAGGTTTCAACCCGGCCTTTTTAGCCACTATCATTTGGATTGGAGGGTCTGCATAATCGTTCGCTATAACTTCCAGCCCTTCAGGCAGCTTCCCATCCCTCCGCAACCTTTCGCCGCGCCTTACCAGCATAACCGCGTGCCCTCCAGACCCGGCACCAACCTCTAAAATGCGAAGGGGCCTTCCATCAGTTCCCAGATAACCTCGCTTAACGGAATTCACGATATGCCTTGTAAGCTTATCCATCAGGGGGGTTGAAAACTCACCAGGAGTACCCATGCTGGCGCCGGCATACGCGCCAGTATTCCACAAAACCGCGTACCGCGCAGCCTCACCTATGGCCTCAAGTCCAAAATCCTGCATAAACCTTCCCTCGCATTTTCCATCAGCCAACAGCAATCAACAGAATGTTATTGACTTGCCAAACAAATAAGCAGATCAGTTACCAGATAGTGAGTTGAGGTTTATAAAATTTTCCACTTTTCCGAGGACAAATTCTTTCACTGGAGAATAGAAAAAACCTGCGGATTCATGCGAAAACCTCCAGCAAGTCCCTAAGGTCAGGCCTGTGAGGCCCGAAGTTCGGTGAGGACACCAGAATGTGGCCCTTAACTCCTGGCTTTGCGGCAGTTCCAGCCAAACTGCGGTAAAGGCCTTCTGTAGCATTAAAGCCGACAACAACCCCTCCCCACTCCTCCAGCATGTAGGACATGGCAGGGTACTCGCTCAGGGCATCCCCAACATGGGCAACCCTGCTCAGGTCAATCCATGGAAAATTCGATTTTAGGTATTTACCCAAAGCATCGAACTTTTCAACCTCTGTAGTGATTTCATAATCCACAGAGCCCGTCGCCTTTATACCCTTCAGGCAATCAATCAAATCGCTGCGGCCATCTGTGCCGTTTACCGGAAAGCAATGGGCGATATCGGAATAATCCGTCAAAACCTCGCCGTTTCCGAACTTAACAGAGTCCCCAAAATAAGCGGCAATAAGCATATCAACCGCATAAGGCGTCAGAACCTCATTACCATTTGCGAACTGAAGGGAATTGCCTATAACCCCCCTCACCAAATGAGGGCCGAGCTGATGCTTGTAAACGCTGGCGACCTCACGAAAAGCAGTTGTGTTTACAACAACCGGAGTGCCCCTTTCATGCATGCCCTCAAGAAACCCTGCAAGCCCGGGCATTGCATCACTGCCCTCGGCCCAGTACCTAACAAAATCATACAGGCTCAACCCCCTTATCTGGGAAGCACCGTAATTGATGGCGCTAACAATGCCTGCAGACCCATTATGATGTTCCCGAACTGCCCGGGCAACCTCTATAGCATCGCCGCCTGCTATCCTAGCCAATGCTTCCGGAGCGCTGGCATTAATAAGAGTTCCATTAAGATCTACGGAAACAAGATGAACCTTTTCCTCAAGCGGAATCCTTGTATCAGTAAGAGCAAATGTATGAGACATCCAGAAGGCGCAACTTCCACAGGCTTATAATGGTTATTTTAAGTATTATATAAGATTCCGCGCTAAAACCATAGCTTTAAATAAATGCACGGTTAGCCAGGAGGCATGCCGAATGTCAAGGTCAAAATCTACACCACGCCTGTCTGCCCGTGGTGTGTCAAGAC
>JACQPB010000006.1 GCA_016202305.1 Candidatus Iainarchaeum sp.
CATTCACACCATCCGCAAATACTTCAGAAAGTTTAAATCCAACCTCAGCAGTAAAATGGCAGGGGCAAAACAGGTGAAAGGAAAGGCATCAGCCGCATTACCGGCAGTATTAGTCCTGATGGCAGCCCAGGCAGCAGACCCTGGGAATCCTGCCAGCAGCATAGGCTTCCTTTTTGGGCCAGGGAGCATCGGCGGAGGAAGGCGCCATGAAATACGCGGTTGAGATTGCAGAACAGTGTGCAAGGGTGCTTGATAAAATGAACGAGATTTACCAAATTGCAAATTACCTGTACTTGTCCAGAGAGACTGTCCTGCCCTTTTTAATGTCATCAATGCCTGCCCGTATGTCCTGGATTAGCGCAGAGTCTGAAAGTATTTCCACAGTTTCCGCCATGGTCTTATGGCACAGCACAGAATATTTAAACCTTTTCATCCGTTACACTGAAACAAGGCCATAAGAAACTGAACATGCAACCAAAAAAAGAGGTGTTGAGTTGGGTAATATTCGCCTCTGCAATACTCATAGCCCTCCTTCCGACAGCATTGGCAGCAGAGCCCGGCCATCCTGCTTCCACTGAACCCTTTGAGGTGAAATTCGTTGGCTGAGTTCCAGGCGTGGATAAAAAAGGCAAAGGAGGACTTAGCCGCAGCACGATTTAACATGGAGGGAGGGTTCCATGATGTCTCAATATTTTTCTCCCCGCAGGCAGCAGAAAAGGCTCTTAAAGCACTCCTGCTCAAAGAAGGGAAAGAATTAATAAAGACGCATGACCTGGTAACCTTGGCCACCATCGCAGATGCGCCTGCCGAGCTGATAGAACATGCAAAGGCACTAACATTGGCATATACATACACGAGGTACCCTGGTCTGCCTCAAATTAAAGGCCTAAGGCAAAAGGCAGAAATATTCCTTAACTACGCGGAGGATGTTGTCAAATGGACAGAAAAATCCTTGCGAGGCTGAAGGAATTCAAAACAAAGGCAGGCAAGGACTATCCGATACAGAGGCTTATATGGTTCGGCTCAAGGGTAACAGGCAAACCGCACCGGTGGAGCGACATAGACCTTATAATAGTCAGCAGAAAGTTCAGGGGCATGGACTTTATAGAAAGAGGCGCCAGAATGTACGATTACTGGAAGCCAGACTACCCTGCAGACTTCCTCTGCTTCACCCCAAAGGAGTTCACAGAGCGTTCCAAGCAGATAACCATAGTGAGTGAGGCCCTCAAAGAGGGAATTGAAGTATGAAATCCAAAAAAGAGGTGTTGAGTTGGGTAATATTCGCCTCTGCAATACTCCTAGCCCTCCTTCCAGCAGCAATGGCAGCAGACCCGGGCCACCCTGCCAGCAGCATAGGCCAGGCGACATTCGAGACAGGCAACTTCAGCTTCACCGGGAACGTGAGCATAGGCGGAGGCGGCAAGCCCCTGTTCTTCTTTGACAACTCAACAGGCAGCCTTGGACTAGGAACCGTAATACCGCCAAGCAGCCCAACAGGCTACACCCCGGTCATAGTGCTGAGGGGTGATGCGACCGCAATCCTGTTCAACGACACAGACGCAGCCTCAGACACATGGGCAGTGGCAGGCAATGACGGCTTTTCAATAAGGAACGAGAACGACCAGGCGACTAGGCTGTTCATCACAGACAGCGGTGACGTGGGCATCGGGACGACGAGTCCAATAGCCAAGCTTCACGTTGACGCAGGCAACGCCACCATCAACGGCAACTTCAGCGTTGGCGGAGGCGGGACTTTGAGGCTGTTCGTGGACAACAGCAGTGGGAACGTCGGGATTGGAACCAGCACCCCGCGGGGCACGCTTCAAGTGCACAACTCCTCAACACTAGATGACCTAACCGTAGCTCGGTTCAGCACAGGCTTAGATGGCAATGGAGAATACAACTACATAGCAGTGGGAACCGAATCAAGCGACATAGGAAAATTTGGCTTTGTGTACAACGGAGCAACAGCCTCCACAGGAGCATTCATAGCCGGCGGAACTGACAGAACACCAACCCAGGGTCTTTTCGTTCAATATGGCGGCAACGTCGGCATCGGCACAACGAGTCCTGTAGCGAAGCTGCAAGTGGAAGGCAACGCAACGATAAACGGCAACTTCAGCGTTGGCGGCGGCGGGACTCTGAGGCTGTTCGTGGACAACAGCAGCGGCAACGTCGGCATCGGGACGACGGGACCGGGAGAGAAGTTGTCAGTTGTAGGTTCGACAGGCGTAAATACAAGAGCAATTATCGGAAGCGCGGCAACTCATACGACACTCTTTTCGGGGTATGATACGCAAGTATGGAGTGTACTTGAAATAGTAAAAAATGAAGATTTGGGTGTAAACGGAGCCGCTGGTCTCGTTTTTGCGGTGAATGATACCACTGCCGACACAACCAATGATGCGGCTGGGGCAATTATATTTGCAAATAAAGGTCTAGCTGTGTCTGAAAAAAGAGTCGCCCAGTTCGTAGTAGGTTTACCTGACGCCGCGGGTAATAGTGGTGATTTTAGATTTATGACTGCTAATGCTGGTACGCTGTCAGAAAAAGTCAGAATAGATAAAGCCGGCAACGTCGGCATCGGGACGACAAATCCAGTCTCAAGGTTTCACGTTGAGGGCGGCAACGCCACTGTGAACGGCAACTTCAGCGTTGGCGGAGGCGGGACTCTGAGGCTGTTCGTGGATAACAGCAGCGGGAATGTGGGAATCAACTCCAGAAGCCCTCAGGCGCAACTTGAAATAGGAGGTGCCTCCACAAACGCCTCATTGGCCATATACACTGGGGTGGCAGGGCAGGCAATGGTGTTATATGACGACACCAGGGGGCAGGCAACTTCGGATGAGGTTTTGAGGATAAGCCGGTCCGGAGAAGTGGACATGAGGGGCGGTAACCTCAGCATCACAGGCACAACAGCCAGAACGCTATTATACGTGAATGGAGTCTATGGCCCGGGCGGCGAAAACCCCAGCTTTCCCGCGATAGCCTACTTCCACCTTGACGAGGCAGGCAATGGGAAAAACGGAGTGGTTTTATATTCGGTAAACAATGCCGACGCAAGAATTGCGCTGCGGGTACTGGGCAACAACGGTGGCAACGAAGTTCTCGCTGCCGCAAGCAGCGGCAAGGTGGGGATTGGCACAGCCATCCCTACGTCAACACTGAACGTGAAGAGCGCTGCAAACGTCATTCTGCTGAATGTCAGCGGTTCATTTGGAGATGGAGTGCACATTGCCCGGATAGAGCACGCCTCGGATACGGCAGTGGGCGGCACTTCCACGCTGGTTTTGGATGACTATGCGACTGCGGGAACCGGGTACAATTTCTTGGTAGCCAGGTCGGACGCAGACGGGGACGTTGCAGTGGATACCGAGCATGTGCTGCGGGGTGATGGCACGCCGCTATCGGACAACGCTGCATCAACTCCTGCTGACTATGCTGAATGGACGAGGGTAGTAGGCAGCCCTGCGGAATACGAGCCAGGCGACTTAGTGGTAATGGCTGAGGACAGGAAAGCAGGCAAAGCAACAAAAGACACTGCCCAGAAAATCCTGGGGGCTGTAACCCTCAAGCCAGGGGTGGTAGGAGTGTCATATGACATAGGCATGGATGTTACAGAGACAATTGCAAACTACAATTATCTGGAACTTGAAAAAATGTACAACGCAAAGATGATAGCCCTAATAGGCTACACCCCGCTTAAGGTCTCAACTGAAAACGGGCCAATAAAGCCCGGAGACCCTATCACAGTCGCTTCAACACCTGGGGTTGGAATGAAGGCCAATCCAGGCCAGCCAATAGTGGGGTACGCTTTTGAATCATTCGACCCGGATAATGGAAAAATGGGAACAAGCGGCATAGACCTGCCAACGCCCATTGACTTCAAGCCCTTCAGGCCCATAACCGCCAAAAAAGGCGAATTCTGGCAGGGATGGGTTTTCAGCATGGTAAAGAGGGAAACTGCACACTACGATGCGTATGACGCAGTACAGGAGCTGAAGGAGGAAAACGAGGGGCTGAGGAAAAGAATAGAGGCATTGGAAAAAGATGGGAAACGAAGCAATGGCGGAAAATGACATGAAAACAATACATGGCTTGCCAGGCTGGAAGGCTAATGCGCAGGCTCGGACCCCTCATTTTTCAGCCCTGTTTCTGAAGTATCCGGGGCTTTTTCCGCTGCGGAATCTGGGGCTCTTAAGTGCACTTGCAGATACTGTCCAATAAACGGGATATTTATATAGTAGTTGTTTCTTAGGTCTGTGTAGAGGTGATGTTATGTCGTCTATTGATTGTCCAAAATGTGGCGGTTCTGATATTGTTTTGCGCGGCAAACGGTATAACCAATCAGGA
>JACQPB010000014.1 GCA_016202305.1 Candidatus Iainarchaeum sp.
CTGCTGAATTCACAAAAATCTGCAACGACCTCATGCTGCTGAGCTCAGGCCCGAAGACAGGCATCGCGGAGATTACACTTCCTGAAGTCGAGCCAGGCTCATCGATAATGCCTGGAAAGGTAAACCCTTCAATCCCTGAATGCATGGTGATGATATGCAGCCAGGTAATCGGGAATGACCATGCAATACTTGAATCAGCCAAGGCAGGGCAACTGGAACTCAACGTAAACACGCCCCTGATTGCCGACAGGCTGCTTGAATCCATCTCAATACTTGCCTCTGGAACAAGGATGCTGAGGGAAAAATGCGTCTCAGGCATGACAATAGACACAAACCGGGCAGCTGAACTTGCCGAGAACAGCCTCATAATGGCCACAGCCCTCAGCCCTTACCTCGGCTACGAAATTGTGGCTGAGCTTGTCAAGCAGGGACTTAAAGAAAATAAGACAATAAGGCAGATAACCCTGCAGAATGGCTTAATCCATGAAAAGGACCTGGGCAGAATACTTGACCCCATGCAAATGACAAGGCCTGCTGAAACCGACCAGAAACTTCTCAGAAAAATAAGGTCAGGAACCGCATACAAGAATTTCAAAATGGCAAATGGCTGATTTCCTAACGCTGCTAAGCGAGGCCAGCACAACAGAAGAGGCAGCTGAAAGGATAGTGTTCCCAAGCGAGTTCTACGCGACGAATGTGTCAATAGGCGACGCAGAAGACCCATCGCTGGACAACGCGCTGGTAATACGCGCAAGATTCAGGACAACAAGACAGTCGCTTTCAGCAACACTGGAAGAGCTGCTCGCGTACGAAAAGTCCATTAACCGGCATGAGGGCGGCGCAAAACTAACCTATGGCATCTATTGGACTCCGAAGGGGCTTAAAAGGGAGAGTGATTGGCAGGAATTGTTAAAGCGGAGCATCCACAATGGAATAACAATCGCTGCACAGGCCATTGTCCCAGACCCGGACAAAACAAGGCCTGAAACGAGCAGGAGGCAGATCATAGCGGCCTCAGTTTCCCACAAGGGAATTACAATAGGCGCAACACGCTTCTACCTTCCCGTTGCAGAACAGCTGTGGCAATATACAGGAGCCACCAGGACTGCGGCGGCACACTTTTATGAGGCAAAAAGGGAATACTCAAGAGCCGACAAATGGATCAGGGGACTGCCGCTCTGGCATTTCATGGAGCTCATGCACGAAATTGAGTCCTATCAGGGAAGCCTGCAGGTAAACACTCTCTTAATCACTCCGCAGCGCGCCTGCCTGCTGCTCGACGAGGAGTCTTCTGACCTGAGACGTGCTGCTGCCAACCCGCTGCTTCATTCCAAAATACCTTCTATGGCTGAATACATAGTGGGACAAGGGCCTGTGGACTTACTCGCAGGCACCACCACACAACAATACACCGACTACCTGACCAGCCGCGGATACAAACATCCCTCAGGGCAGGATGCGGCGAAAGAATTGCAACTCGCGCAATACGCAATACAAACAATAGAGAGGAACAGGCCCTCGGCAATAAAAAGGCTGATGGATGACTACAAGATAACTGCCGAAGAGCCCATTATAAGCCGTGAAGCCACCATAGACGCAGGCCATGCATACGGAATATCAGAAACAGGCAGGCTGTGGGCATTGGAGCTTGAGCGAAGGCAGAGAATCCATCCGCCCAACTATATGGGTCTGCACTGGCAGCGGCCATTTGACACAGACACCATCCTTGGCATAATCGCGCACAGGCAGTATAGCATCCTAGGACAGAGCCAGCAGAAGGCGCTTAAGCTGCTTGGGGTAAAAATATTCTAGGCCGCAATCATTATAAACATAACTTCTGACCAGCACAGCATGCCGACTGATAAAGAAGTGAAGCTGGAACTCCGCAAAAAAGCATCAGAAGAGCCGGAAAAATATTATGCAGTGGAAGTGCTCAGGCAGGAAGGCTTCTCAAGGAAACAGTGCGGCAAATGCTCGCGGCACTTCTGGTCTGTAACTGATTCAAAAGTCTGCGGAGACCCGGCATGCAGCGGCGGATTCAGGTTCTTC
>JACQPB010000009.1 GCA_016202305.1 Candidatus Iainarchaeum sp.
AGCTCCCATTCGTTTTCGGATATTTTCTTTAGTTCCATGTAGAAGCCAGTTTAGGCGGCTGGTTTAAAAATTTGTTGGAATCCCGCCTCAGATAATTTTAAATAGGGCTTTCCGCCAGCAGGTTTGGTGAAAAGGGGCCAGATTAGCAGATTTCTTATAATAGGTATTCTGATTGTGTTTGCGTTTGGAAGCTTTCTGATGATTGCGCCCGCACGCCAGCAGCCGGTTTCAGGGGCTGGCAGCGGTGTCTTTTCATTTGTGGAGCAGTGCGCCTCATCCTCTGCTGAAAAAGCCGCTGCGCGGGCAGCGCCTGTTGGAGGCTATATGACTCCGCCTCCTGAGAGCATCAGGCTGAGGCAGGGCGGCGTTGACAGGGACATCGCTTATTATTACTTTGGGGGCTCTGATTTGACGCTGGGCAGGGAAGAGCTTCAGACTGAGTTGTCTGCCATTGTAAATGAGGAGCTTGCCTTTTGCCTGGATGACTTTTCTGCGTTTCAGGGCGTGAAGGTTGAGCACGGCCAGCCGTCGGTTACTGCGGTTGTTTCTGACCAAGCCATCGTTGTTGGGCTGGACTTTCCTGTTACTGTAAGGGTGGCTGGCTCTGCTGAGAGCAGAAGGGCATTCAATGCAGAGGCCAAATCCAGCCTTGGCAGGCTTCATTCAGAAGCCTCTTCCCTGAGCAGGGCAATCGCTGGCTCGGCTGGCGGGTTTCCGGCTGGTTACGCATTTGACTCCCGGCTGGACTATCATGTGATTAATCTGGACAGCCGGAGGACTGTGTATGGCCTGGACGACAAGTCAGGCCTTGTGTTCATGTTTGCAACGCTAAAATGATTGACGTTAAGAAAATCTTGGTTTGGAGTGTTTGCCTGCTTGTTGCCCTTGCCTCGGTTAGCGCTGAGGTTATTCTGTATGACGGCGATGAGTCAAAGGAGGTTTTGGGAGAGACGAGGTTGTTTGAGGCTTCCGACATAGACCTGGCGCTATTCCAGGATTTCATTGATTCGGTTGAGGAGTCTGTAAGATTGAACGATGCTTCTATCAGCGGCGGGAAGCTCAGGTCCATTAGGGAATCAAATCCGGATCTGTTCGCTTACATGAAGGAGAATCTCCCTTCTGCTGTGAGGGCCTTTGAGGGCGATGATGCTGAATTCGCTGGCTTTTCCGCCCGGTTCAGGGAAGGCAAGGCAAAATATGAAAGCGAGATTGCAACAGCAAAGGTGCTTGGCGGGCAGGCTGAAACGGCTGCTGCGGCTTTGGCCGCGACCAGGCTTATCTCAATTGAAGGGGACAAGTCATGGAAGGTTGAGCGCCAGCCCTCCCAGCAGGAGAAGATAGCCCTTCTGGAGCTGGAGAATCTGGAGCTTAAGGCTGAGGTAAGCGCTTTGCAGGCTGAAATGCACTCGCGCAATGCCTGGGGAATCCCAGACCTTTCCGACCTGGAGGCAGCACTCGCAAATGCGCATTACAGCATAAACAACAATGGGATAAGGATTGAATTTCTCCGCGCGTCAGAGTATCTTGACTTTTCGAAAGGTGACGTGACCTCAAACACAATCCTGTATAGCGCTCTCAGGAACGCGAACGTGGTTTTTGAAGAGAAGTCTGCAAGGTTGGTGCCCAAAACTTGGGCTGCAGGCTCTGAATCGGCAGATTACCTGAAAAAGATGGGGCTTCCGGAGCAGTTCTTCACTGCAGTAAAATACAGCATCGACAGCTTCAACCCATTCTATCTTGTAGGCGATGTTTCAAAAACAGAGGAGTCCTGGAACTACTTTTACTACAGGTGGGCTCTCTTTTCGGTTTCAAGGGCAAAGTCGGCTATTGACTCAGGGAAGGCGGCAACGGTTCAGGATGCCCTTGCTTTTCTTAAGCAGGAGTCTGCAAGGAAAAGGGCTGCCAGGCTTGACGAGATTAAGCAGGCTCTTGACTCGAAATCCGACTTGGAGCTTTACCTGAATGAGGAAGCTGTGCTTCCTGGGGATTATAACGGAAAGCTGACTTTGAACGGCGGGAAGCTTGATGTCAGCGGCCAGAAGCCGGGAGGCGATTTTCTCATCGTTGGCGTTGGCCCCTTGGGCGGAAGATTGATTGAAAGGGGCATTACAGAGTCGCCTGATGACAGGAGAACCAGAGTAGTTTATGGCAGCCTTTATGGCAATGATATTTCCAGGCTCCTCGTCCTGGATGGGAGGGTGGTGGAGGAAAAGCAGCTTGACCTTAAGACAAGGCCCCAGCTTGAGTATAACAGGGATTTCATTGATAATTATTTCTTCAACGACAAAAACAGCCTTGCGGATGATTGGGGTGTTTATTTCCTTGAGAACGACCTGTTTGTCAGGGCAGGGGTGAAGCTTGCCGATGCCTCGATATCAGAGGAGGAGAAGGATAAGATCAGGCTTGAGCAGGCTGTCCTTCTCCGCGAGGCAGGCTCGTCAAATGTTGCCGCGGCGATTGCCTCCAGCCTTCCGCCTTCCACTAAGGTAACTTACAAGGGAAGCCAGGTTTCCGCGCAGGGGCTTTACGATGACATCAATGGCCGGGTTAACCTCCTGGTTTTCAGGCCTGACTCTGATGAGTTCCTTGGGCAGGCTGCTCCTGATGTCGTTGTATCGCTTGTTAATCCCGCCTCCTGGCTTGCATACGGCCTTATTGCAAAGGGAGGTGCGGCTGTGATTGGCAGGTTTTCCGTTGGCAGGACTTATTTTGCCTACGTTGACCATGTTAACGCACGCGTTGCGGGCTATCTTGGCGAGGGGTCTGTAAAGCATGCCGCATATAACATTGTATCCTCGGTAGGGCAAGGCTTTATTGCCGGAGCTGCTGGGAGCGTATGGCCTCCTTTGGAATTTGTTGCGGTGGCTTTGGGTGGGGGATATGGCCATTTGAAGCTTAAGCACGATTTCGGCTCGGCGTTATTGGACGCTGACGGAAATCTTATCGGCGTTGTCAGGTATGTTGGCCGGCTTGAGAAGGGCGCATTGGGGTCGGGATTCAGGGACTTGGGTAATGGCGCTTATCTTTATAATTCAGGCAGCCGGAGTTTTGTCTTGGCGCCTCAGGGAGGAAATATAGCTGCCCCTGCCGGGACGAGGCTGTTGAGGGGGAAGGACCTCAGCGCCCACCTTGCCGAGGCCAAGCCCCGTGGGGGCGTTCCTCCGCTTGGCTCAAGGCCTTTGGAGCTTACGGATGTTAGGCTGAGGGAGATGGGCTTTGCGGAAGTTCAGTTGGAGGATGGCGATGTGTTTGTGGCTCTACCTCTTTCCAGGGAGGCTGCGGAGAGGGCTCCGGCAGAGCTTGGCTGCCTCTTGCAGGTTGCTGCGGAAATTACGGGTAATGCTGCAGGAAGGGGTTGCCGTTTTCATTTTTCACAGGGAGATAAGGTTTATCTTCCTGGTTTCCGCCTTAGGAGGTTCGGTGTGATAAGCGGAATCAACTATGAACCTCAGGTTAAAATTTATTACGGAGGAAATAACTGGTTTGTGCATTACAGCAGGCAGGATGCCCTTTTCTATACCCAAGGATATGGCTGGATTCCGCTGAAGGACATGGATCCTGAATTTGTGAGGGTTGGGGATTATGTTAGCGTGAATGGCGTCACGGGTACGGTGCAGAACAATTATCGGTACGGCATAGCTGATGTGAGGATTGGCAACGAGTATAAGCCTTTTGGGCTTGAGGAGCTTTACCCTGCCAACGTTGACAGGAATCTTAACATTAGGCGGCAGAGATACAGGCCTTATCCTCAGCCCTTTCCGGGACAGGTTACTGACTGGCATTATGATTCAAAGACTGTGGCCAGGATTGCTGGTAAGGTCCGTTCCAGGTATGGCAGTGGGAACATCGTGGACGTCATGAACGGCGTCGCGAGGGAGGTTAAGGCTGAGCTTCCATATGACATGAGCAGGCAGTGGGCAGCGGACAGGGCTGGGAGCCTTACTGGGATTATAAGTTGCGGCGGTGGGGTGTGCAGGCATAATGCCCCAATCACTACAGGGGTTGCCACCAGGCTGGGCCTTTCAGCAAGGGAGTTGGTTTTTAACAACCCGCCCCATACAGTCACAGTTGTTGACGTGTCTGGAGGGAATTTTAAGCTCAAGGGTGGGGATTATTGGATTATTGACGGGTCGCTTGGAACAGCCACACATGCTAATAGTTATTTTAGGCGCGGTGGTGGTGGCTTTACTGACATGCATTACTGGTCAGAATCCCAGAATTCATGGGTCAGGTGGAACCCGTTCGGATAGTGTCTCCTCGCGATTATAGGCCATAAATATTCTCTGGCCTTTTGATGGCCGCGGTAACAAGGATTCCTTCAAGGTCAGACGCGTCCATGAGCTGTACAACAGCCCTACAATGCGAATATTGTACATGGATATGCTGAGCTCCTGAGCGTGTCTGAAATACGCCATCGGGAACAGAGCGCCTGTCTATGGCTGTTGTATTGCCTAAAGTGAAACCTGTACCAATCCACGCATCCTGATCCTGCTTACCTGCAATGTACCAATGGTCTTTACCATCTATTGGTTCATATACGCCTACTAGTGCATAAGTAAAGGTTTTATCTGAAGATAAATACCCGTCGGTCACCACCAAAACTAGATCCCCTGCACGGATGCTTGAGCGTCTTTGCTCGAACTCCTGTTTGTCCATGTTTTGTGGAAAAAATCAGAGTTTATCAAGTTTTTGAAACCCTCAAGAATAGAAGCTAAGAGATTCGTTGGGGGCTGCGTTCAAAGTTTGATTAAATAGGTTTATAGGGCTCCTGCCCCAATTGTTGTTTGTGAACAAAACAAAAGGGGGCGGTAGGAGGCCCTATGGATGAGAACATATTCTGTGAACCT
>JACQPB010000012.1 GCA_016202305.1 Candidatus Iainarchaeum sp.
CCCATAAGCTTCGGAAAGGTGAACATAGACACAGAGGGCTTCAAGATGTTCTCAATGTACGCTGTCGGCATGATTTCCTTCTTCGCCTCAATCATAGTCTCAATAATCAGCAGCGGCACAGTAAAGGGAGGAATCAAACTAGTCCCAATCTACATCCTCGGCTCAATACTGATATACAAGGTAATGATGCTCGTAGTCGGCACAATGTTCAAGGGGCTTGTGTTCTGATAGTTGGTGGTTTGTGGTGGGTAGTTTATTTAATCCAACAGTAGCAGGATGACTCTTGCGGTTGAAAATCCCCAAAAAAAAACCTTAAGTAGCAGGCTAACTCTACGTGTACGGCAACAAGCCGACCTGTGCAAAGCAGATTTTCCCTTTTCAATCATCTCCCAGGCACTATTGCCTTCTCATACACCGCCTTTATGTTCCCTGCCTGCATCAGGCATATCCACTCAAGGGCCGGATTATTCTGGCCGCCCAGCCCAAAGAACTGCGGCCTGCCATCGCGGCTAAACTCACCAGCCACAGGCCGGCCTGGAATGGCGACGCCTTCATAAACGCAGGCAAGGCTCTGGTTGCTTCCAGGATCGCCTATTGCCAGAAGTGTTAAACTATTGCCCAAGGTTACATGAGCCACTGTCCTGCTGCCGTCCTGGAATCCTACGGCATTTAAATCGCCAAGGGGCTGGTCTCCAATGTTCAGAGGCAAAATCACATGGCCACTGTACACAGGGGTATCTGGCTGATATCCAATCACCTGCGGAAGGACTTCAGGCCTTTGTGCTTGGGCGGAATATACCGCAGCGACCAATGCAGCCCCGAGAATTGCGGCCGCGGCGTGTGTGCCTAAAGACCTGCACTGCCTGGCAAGCCGGCCGGCTGCATAAGAACTTACATCCTGTATTTTTCCCGCGATTGCCATTCCAAAACCTCCCTTGGTAACAATTTCATGCGGGAAAGCCGGGGCGGCTTTAAATTCAGCGGAGCTTTTTTGCCCGTTTGCCGCACCTGATGGGGCTATAAGTCCGGCATCCTCAGCCCTGAATGTCAGCCCGGTTAGAGTGGTAAGTTTCAGACAGGACAGCGGTGTATGGCAGCTCAGGCATCGTCGCAGCTTCGCGGTGGATTGCGAAGGAAACCAGGAGCTCGCCCCCTGCTCCGTCAGGGCCTGCCACAATTATCTCCAGCACGCCACTGTCCCGCTGATTGTAGCATCCATAAAATTCCGCCTGGGCAGTTGGGGTAAACTGGTATTTGAGCACCCCCTCCGGGGAGCCCTGCAGGTTTCCAGGGCCCACGACATACGCTGGGCCATCAGGAGATTCCTCGCCAAGCACCTTTGCCACGAGAACAGCCTCTGGGGCCCCCTTAAACGGCCTGCCCTTATCGCTCAGGACATAGATGTTTGACCGGGCCAGCTCCGCAAGCCCTTCCGGAAGTCCGTTCATTTTTCCACCTCGCAAGTTTAAGTGCCGCCGACCGGCTTTGAACCGGCGACCTCTCCGCGCAGCTTTTTGCTGCACCACGTGACCCAGTCAGCGTAAGTCATAGACCCTACCAGTCTCAGCGCTCATTGATTTATGAGCGTGGCGCTCTGACCAGGCTGAGCTACGGCGGCACAACCCCCGAGGAATGGGGGCGTTTTATAAAAGTTGCGGCAATCTCTGGCGGTATTGAAAACCCTGCATCCATTGCTGAAGTTATAGCAAGGGACATTAATATTCGGAAGCGAGTATGCCCTGAATAATTCCCTTGCTATTAGGAAAAGACATTACTAAAGTAAATAGGATATACGAAAATTAATGTCTTTTCCTATAAACTATTTCCTTGCAGGCTGACTCTGCGTTTTTCGTTCCCTTCGTTTGCCCCTGTTAACATGCCCTTGCGTTAGTACACGAAGATTAAGCCCACCATTATTAATTTAAGGCAAAAAACGAGCTTTTCAATGAGGCCAGCCATCGACCATCCAAGAATCAGGATTATGGATAGTGGCTTTTGCTCAAATCGGGCCGCCGTACCTAAGGCCGGTTCCATCCAGGCAATACTCCGCCAATACTGTCCCGTATCCTTTAATCCTGCCAAAACCCGGGATTTCTGTGGTTTGGATGAAAGCCGCATATCTCATGGCTTCTGCTGGAAACCCGCCCCTTTTGAGAAGCAACCCAAAGTCATACGCGTCCATACCTACTGTAAGCCCCCATTCGGTGTGAGACCCGCCAGCGGATGCTTTTGACAAACCCTCCAAAGCGCCCCTTAAATCTTCGTCAAACTGGCTGTCGCCGAGCCTGAAGAAATTCATCACCACAAAATCGCAGCGTGGCGGCATAACCAACTCAGCCACGCTACTGATGTTAACAACAGGCATGGAAGTGGGAGTTTTTAGCATGTATAAAAATATTCTGTTGCGCGCATCAGAACGCAAACTGCCGACTTATTGTTCAGGCTATTTTTTGTATTGCTATTGTCAAATCTGTAGCTGAGTGCCCGAAAATCCGGGTAAGTATGAAATATACCTCCATCAGGAAAAGGATTATTATCATTGCATCTATTAGGCTTATTTTGCTTTTTTTCCAGTCCATTTCATACCCCTTATAAGCACAAGCGCAAGCAGAACCAAAAAAACCGCAAAGACTATTGCCAAAAAATACCCGAACCAGTCTCCAGTTTCTGCCCAAACCATGCCTGAATTTCTGCTGTTCAAAGTTATTAAACCTTTCTAGAACAACCTTGAGCCTAAGGGGACTTCGGTATCAGGCGATACCAATACGACTTTTCCGTTTTCATCAGGAAACCCCAGAGTCAGGACTTCGGAGCTGAAACCCGCTATTTTCTTTTGGGGAAAGTTAACAACCGCTGCCACGAGTTTTCCTGGCAGGTCCCTGACCTTGTAATTTTCGGTTATCTGCACACTTGACTGCTTTAAGCCGATTTCCTTACCAAAGTCTATTTTGAGCCTGTAAGCTGGCTTTCTTGCCTCCGGAAAAATCTCTGCGGAAACTATCCGGCCAACTCTTATGTCAACTTTTAGAAAATCATCATAAGTTATCATAGCTGTACCTTAATCTTTTCAGCATATTCCTTCATTTCCCCCTCTGCATACTTTCCCTGCGGCCAGTGCCTCAGGCCGTCGCCAGCGTGCCTTGGTATCACATGGAAGTGGGCATGGGGGACTGTCTGGCCCGCGATTTCGTGATTGGATAATGCAAGGTTTACGCCGC
>JACQPB010000010.1 GCA_016202305.1 Candidatus Iainarchaeum sp.
AACAGAGACTGCGGATAGACGCTTCTGTTGGAGGCACTCCCCAAAACATTATAATGACGATGGAGGTAAAAATGGTTACTCAAAGCGGCATTTCAACATAGACGGTTTGATATAAGGGCGAGCGCAGCGAGCCAAGTCCAGCGTAGCTGGGCTGTCGCTCCCAACCGGCGAAAGGGTTGTGGTGCATGGAGACTGGCAAGGTGCTGAAGTGATTCACCGCAGCTTTGCCAAAAATTGGGCGATTGTGTATTTCTTGATGTCCTTTGCCTTTCCAAAGTCCGCGTCTTCACTTATCATCTCGTCAATTCCAGATTCCTTCATACTAGCATAATGCAGTGCATCCTGCGGCTTGAATGAGTATTGCCTAATCGCTTCAAGCGCTATCCTGCAGGTGGTCTTCCCTATGCTTTCAACATTAAGATTGTTCAGCGCAAGGAGGTTTTCCCCCGCTTTCATGGCAGTTTCCCTGTCGAAATTCCTGGTTACCACATAAACAAGCTCGCTGAACGCCACGCTGCTGGTGCTGGCGCCTATTTCCCCGTCTTCAATTTTTTTCAGAAACTTCCTGGCCAGCTCTCCACGTTCTCCCCTGTCTGACAGGGCATAGACAAAAACGTTCGTGTCAACGTATACGCTCATTTAAGGCCCGCCTTCTTCATTCTTTCCATTACGGCCTCGCCAAAATAATCCATGTTATGGTCGTATTTGCGGCGAGCCTTTCCTGAAAAGGCGATTTCCCTGAATGCCTCTACCGCCCCGGTCTTGGGGGTTGAAACAGTAATGCCATCTTTGCCTTCGCGGAATACCACAATGCCTTTTGGCTCAATGCCATACTCATCACGCAGCGGCTTCGGTATCACTACTTGCCCTTTTGGGCCCACCTTTGCCTTGAACTCCACCATAGTATAACCCAAAGTAATACTTAGTATAACTAATATTTATACTTTACGTGGGTGCTTGCCTATTTGCCCCTCATCCTTCTCGTGGCCGTGAAGTGGCTCCATGCCTCGTTGAGGTCCTGTTCCTCTATGTCTGGCCAGAATTTCTTGATGTGGTAATATTCGGAGTACGCACTCTGCCAGAGGAGGAAACCTGATTTGGCCTCTCGGTCCGCTTCCTCTTCCCCTGTCCTTATCACGAAGTCGCATGTGCTCTTCACGCCGAGGCTCTTGCGTATGTCTTCCTCGTTGAGGCCGAAGAACAGGTTCTTGAGCCTGTTCATGGGGCTGCTGACGCTCCTCATTATCTCGCTCTGGCCCGTGTAGCCTATTAGTATGTTCAGCACCTTGTTGCCGTAGAACTTGGTCTCTTTCTTCAGCTCCTTGCATACTTCGAGTATGTCCTTCGGTACCCTGCGGGAGCTTGTGGAAACGAGGTTGACTTTCACTCCATTGTCGTGCATTTCCTTGGAATTGAGCAGCTTCGAGAGGCCGTCATAATAGATGCTGTAAAGGTTAGAGAGTTCCGAGGGAGCCCTCTTGAAGTTCTCCTCGCTCAGGCCGTAAATGCTAAGTTCCCTTATGTCGTCGTGCCGTACTGCCCAGTTGACCATGAGCTCCATTTTCCTGGCTCCTGCCCTGTGGCCATCGCTCGCCTGCATTCCGTTGGCTACGGCCCAGCGCCTGTTTCCGTCAGGGATTACACCGAGATGGTAGCCTCCTGAAGCGATTTCCGTTTTCATAATGCTCTATTTATTGGCTGGACAGTAATTTAAAAGGGTTCCTGAGGGACCCCGCTCGGAGAGCATGCGCCCATGCAAAACAGGCGTCACCAGCCGTAGAACCTTGCCTGGCTGTACTCGAATGCGCGCATTGCCCGCGTGAACCCTTTTTTGTAAAGGCCTGGTTTGGAGGCAAGAACCTTGAGGCCGAATGCCGCCTTTTGCGCCGCGCCGAAATTGTCGAAGTTCCGCGGGAAGTTCCTGCCGATGAAGTTGAGCTCCTCGTCGCTGAACGAGTAGAGCGCGTCCTTGCCCTTCACGATTTTTTCATATGGCGGGAATTCGGACTTCCACATGCGCTCGTACTCAGCGAACATTTCCTTAGAGAAATTGTTCTGTTCTATTGCTTTCTTCGCCACAATTGCAGCCATTTCCCCGCTCTTGAGGCCGAGATGGGAGCCGCCCTCGAACAGCGGCGAGGTGAAACCAGCGGCGTCCCCTGCCAGCATGAGCCCTTCCGTGTAAGTGTTCTTGAGCGGCCCGGAAGCAGGTATGAGGCCGCCGAATGTTTTTGCGCGGACTTTTTCTTTCCAGCCCATTTTTTCGACGAATCTGTCAGTGCATTGCTTGGCCTTGTTCGTTTCGGCCGTGACGAGGCCGACGTTTGCCCTTCCGTTTTTCTTCGGTATCATCCAAAGGTACCCTTCCTTGGCGAGTTCGGGCCAGATGTAGAAGTCGAGGTATCCGTCGTGCGGAATGTCCTGCAGTTCGTACTGTATTCCTGTCACTGTCTTGAATCGTTCGTTCATGTTCAGTTTGCGTGAAACTACGCTCGCGACGCCTGACGCGTCAATCACGACTTTCGCCTTGAGGTCGCCCTTCGTGGTTTTGAGGTTCCATGCATTGCCCTCGCGCTTGATGTCCTCAAGGCGCGTTCCGAGGCGCAGTTCTGCCCCGGCCTTCGCTGCCTCTCCGGCGAGCCATTGCTCGAACAGGTGCTTTTCAAGCACGAATCCCGGCTCGTTCAGGCAGGATAGGGTGCCATCTGGGAATATGACCCGCACGCCCTTGACATGCTCGGAAATCACGCTCTCCGGCAGTGAAATGCCTGTGTTCTCAGTGGCCCACAGGCTCAGGCACTCTCCGCAATGCACAGGTTCGCCAACCTTTTCGTGCTCTTCGATAATAAGCGTCTTCAGGCCGCGGCGTGCGCAGTGCAGTCCGGCGGAGCCGCCGGCCGGTCCGGCGCCGACCACAATCACGTCGAAAACATCATCCATCTGTCCCACGAGTATACTTATGGAATTAATGAATTTAAAACAATCCCCGGAGTGTTAATTCCAGTGGATTTCTCTCGAAAAAAACTTAAAGCCAAGGGCCATAATTATAGTGGTCGGCATGGCTATAAGGATTCCGAGACTCAAGGTTCCGAGGGCTATAAGGTCCAAGCTCTCGGCAGCCAAGCTTCTGGGCACTGTCATGAAGAACTCCATACAGTTCAAGCTCAGGCGGGGGGCTTTCAGGAAGCGATACAAGTCGAGGGAGTTCGACACCATAATTGTTGACATGGACGGGACGCTTTTCAGGGGTGATGCAAACCTGGAGGGCCTCAAGTTCCTTTATCCTGACAAAAATGAAGGGAGAAAGACCTATGGCGAGGAAATTTACGATTCACTCATTTCCAAGATAGCTTCCGGCGAGTACAGCATTGAGCGCGCAATACTGGAGGGCAACAAGTTCCTCATGGCAAAAAAAGCCTCGGTGAAGAGCCTTTCCGGAGTGCTCTCCATCATGAAGGGTGAAATCAGGGTGCCGCTTGTGCGCTCGCTGAAGAAGGCCAAGAGGCGCGGCATGACAATCGTGCTGGCCACGCTCTCATCTAGGACATTCGGCGAGCTTGCAAACTCTTACATCGCCGAAAAGTACGGGTTTGGCTTTGATATGGTTCTTGGCACGGAGCTTTCATTCGACAGCCAAAAAGCGATAACCGGCGTGAAAAGCATCGTGGGCACGAAGGACTTCGATTTCGGCGGCATTCCGGTGCATTCAAAGCTCACGGCAATAAGGCATGGCATGGCCGCTGGCGGAAAAGAGTTTTTTGACCTGAAGAAAGCAGTGCTCATAACCGACAGCTACGGGGACATCGACCTGGCCAAAATGCTCGTGACTATCCTAATAAAGCCGGAAAACCCCACCGCTGCACAGAAGGTTTCACAGCGCCTGCGCCTTGCGGATTACATCATCCGTGACGATTCCGATTTGCAGCGGAACCTTGAGTCAATACTGCTAGGGCCGGTGAAGTGAACTGAACTGCTTCATCTTCCTTGTTTCCTTCCGCGAAGCCATAGTGCTGTGCACATGATGGCACCCATCGCGCTGAGCGCATACCCAATCATGTCGCTCCATGTGTGCTCGTAGCGCAGTTCGAATTCACCTTTGGCATACACGAGCATGAAGTATGGGGAGGCGCGGTAGATGCGCAGTTCCGTGCCGTCGCTGTACGCGCGCCAGTTGGGGAAATGGGAAATTTTTATTAGCACAGGGACAGGCTCTTCCGCGTCAACTTGGACACTCATGCGGTCCCACGAAGGGCTTTTGGAAATTATTCTGGCTTTCGCATTAATGCTTTTGCCGTATTCCGGGGCTTTGCCCTCCACGAGAACATTCCTGCCTACCTCTTCCGAAAGGAACCAGTCTCGTACCCTCTCGTCCCACTTTTCCGCCTGCACTGTTTTTGGGGGAAATTCTAGCGCTTCAACAATGGAGGTGTCGTTTGCCTTGTACAGTGTGTAGTCGTATTTTTCCCCGCCAAGAGGGCCCGTGGTAGCTGCTCTTTCTTCCACTGCTTGCCATCCGGCCAGCGGTGCTGAGGACGTCAGGACATGCGATATTCCAAGCCTCTCAAGCTGTGCAGGTATCAGTGACCTGCCATTGTCCGGCATTGCGCTTATCCTGTCGCTGTCAATGACGACTCCCCAGTCAAGGGAAGAAGGCTCAAGTTCGCGCTCCACGTCAAACGCGAACCTCGAATTCAGCGACGATTCCGAAAATACTCCAACTACTCCAGGGGCCCTTTCCCTTAGTGCAAACATTTCCTGGAGTTCATGCGGGTTGCCTTCCCTCTGCGGAGGTGCATCAACAAGCGTCCTTGTGCTGCTGCCAAGGTCATTCTGCAGCCGTGGAATGGCATTCAGGGTGGAATATCCTTCCGGGTGCAGCCCGTATACCGTGCCTAGGGCAACGAGCGTGAGCAGAAAACCGGCCACATGTACGGAGTTGCTGTCTTTTTTCCAGAAAGAGAAGAACACGAACGGCGCCATGAGGTACACGAGCATCGTGAAGCGGTAGAAGTGTATGGGGAGGCGCAGCATGTCTCCTGCGAGGGAAAAGCCGAGCAAAAGCACCAGGAAAACGAAGACGCATATATTTCGTGCCGGCATTGGCAATCCCTGGCCGGCAGTAGCAATGGAGCGGCCTGCGGAGGGCTGGCGTGGCTGTCCGGGAGAATCATCACTGCTTCTTCCCGGCCGGAAATCGGCCGGGGTTGCTGTGTTATCCTGTCCATGTAGGCCGCCATTTTTAAGCAGTGCCAGTGCAGCAAGTGCAACAGCCGCGGCAAAAAGTGCAGCGTTGTTCTCGAACGTCCCTATTTGGCTCACCACTGCATAGCCGATTTTTGCGACGCCCGGAATCACCCAAAATGCCGTGAGAAGGAAAACCGTGAAAATGTGCCGGCCAATATACCAGAGCGTTTTCCTGTTGCGGTCCGAAATGATGAAAGCGGCAGGAATCAGCAGTGCGGCAACAGCGGTCAGGGCATGTGACAGCACGACGAGTGAAAGTAACACCGAAGGCAGCAGTATCCCGCCTCCATGAATCCTCCTTTTGAGCGCGCCGAAGTAAAAAAAGAAGAACGGGACAGCAAGGGCCTGTGCTACAAACCCTGCCCCGAAAGTGGAATGAATGTTGCTGCCAAAGTTTCCGTAAGGGAAAGAAAAAAGAAGCGCGAACATCAGTGCCATTATCGTTGCCGAAGTGTTTCTTGCAAAGCCGAATGACCTTGTGAAGTAATAGAACGAGAGAGGGGTTAGCATCACCGCGCCCATCAGCACAGTCTTGAAAGCCGCTTCAGTGGGCAGGAATAGCGAGAGCGCTGAAACAATGTATGGGTACAGCGGGGAGTAGAACTGGCTCTGCGGGAACCCGAAGAAAAAGAACGGGTTCCAGCCAATCGGCGAGGGAAAAAGGTAGTTGGAGGTGTACCATGAAGAGAAGTACATCCCTGCCATGTCATAGCTGAACAGGTTGTTGTGCTCGAAGAACGGTATTCCGACGAACACTGCCGAATACAATATTACAAGCGCGAAGCATGCCTGTGCATAACGCTTTTCAAAGAAAGGCGCGGCCGCTTCTTGCAGGCTTCTGATTGTATAACTGGGTTTCTGTGGCATCAAATATAGTGTGGATGGGAATTATTTTAGGGCTATGGCTGATATTTGCACGCATAGATATGCCACAGTGTCAATTCTTCACTTCGACGCCTGCTTCCTGCAGCATCTGGAGGGCCACCCCGCCGAGCGGGTACTCCGCGTTGTACACGACTTTCCTTATCCCTGCGTTGATTATCATCTTGCTGCATGTCAGGCATGGGCTGTAAGTTGTGTATATTGTGCTGCCGCTTATTGCAATGCCGTGATATGCGGCCTGCACAATCGCGTTCTCCTCGGCATGGGAGCAGAGGCATTCATCCAGCTTTGTTCCGCCTTCAGTGAAGGAATTGCATCGGGCGCATCCTCCTTCATTGCAGTTCTTCACGCCGCGCGGGGTTCCGTTGTAGCCGGTGGAGACAATTCTCTTCTCCTTCACTATCACTGCGGCCACCTTCCTTTTAACGCAGTTGCTCCTGCTTGCCACTTCCTTGGCTATGTTCATGAAATAGTCGTCCCATGACGGCCTCTTGAAGTCAAGCGGCAGGTGGAGCAGCAGGGAATCCACCTTCTCGAAGAGTTCGGCGAGCGTTCCGTCGTTTTCAATCGTGTGCTCCGCCATTTCTGCGCATTTATCCAGTTGCTGTGCACTTGCTTTCGAGGAGCCTGATTCAGCGGCCTCGAACCTCTTGAAGTCATCCATGGTTTTCGGGTCCCCTTCACGCCCCCTCCGGAGTATGCGCTCGAACCTGCCGGATTCCCCTGCAGAGACATTCCACATGTGGAAGTTGCCTGCCCTGGCAATCTCGTTTATTTCATCAGGGTTCCGCAGTGAATCCACAACATAGTTTTTGTCCGTGGACATGCCATTTGCCACGAGCCTTGCGAGGTAATTGTTGCCGTGCTTTTCCCTGAGCCTGTTGCCTTCTTTTATGAGGTTTTCGCGTGTTGGTTCGATGCCCTGCTTTTCGAGGAGCGAGCGCAGTTCTTCCGAAAGCGATTTGTAGTAGAAACTCTTGCTTTTGAGGTAGTCGCAAACGATGGTCTTGCCTGCACAGTACTTGCCTGTAATGCCTATCACTATCATCAATCTAATCTGTGCAGGAAAAACTTATTATATCAAACCGCATAAGTTTTCCGTTGTTTCCGGCGGTTCCTTGTCCATTATAGGGACGAGGCCTCGTCCCCCGCGGGGGACAAGGTGATAGATGGCAGGCCGTGAAAATTCGCCGAATTATTTTGTTGGACTGCTATAAATCTGACAAAGTGCCCTCATTACTTTCCAACGCTTGCCTGCTCCATTAGTCATTGATGGTATCAGGAATCTTTTTCAGAACAGCTTCTTGTGGAAGAGGAAATAGTAAATCGCCCCTGCCGCGGCCGCTGCCACTGCTCCGACTATTATTATACCTACGACTGCGAGTGCAATGGCTCCAAGGTCAAGTCCGACTTTCTGCTTGTCTCCCGGCCCCTGTGGCCCCCCTGTTACCTGCTGGCCGCTCACATCATTTGCCGCATTGGAAGTGCACCCAAGCTCGACGGCATCCACCTTGCCGTTGCAGTCGTTGTCAAGGGCGCCCGAGCAGTCTTTTGCCCCTGCTTTTGTGTTCTGGGTGCATGTCCCCCATGTGCCGTTCGTGCATGTCTGGGTTCCGGCCGCGCAGACGCCTTTCAGGCCGGTTTCACACTTCTTTGTCTCCCCTGTTTTGCATGTTGTCTGCGTTTCTGCCGGGGTTTCCGATTTTGGCGTGGCTGTCGGGGTATTACCGCTGGTAGTGCCTGTAGTAGCCGTCGTAGTAGTGGTTGTCGTAGTTGTCGTGGTTGTTGTAGTGGCTGCAGTGGAATCCGTAATGGTGTATGACAGGTCTGATGGGTTGTTTGCGGTGCTCGTTATTGCGACGGATATTGTCTGGCTTGTGGTGCCCGTCTTGCTGAAAGTCCATGATTGTGAAGTGCTCTGGCCAGCGTTCAGGTCAAAGCTCGTGGATGCATTTCCGCTCGTTATGCTCAGCCCGGAGCTCAGGGTGATGTTGGTGGTCACGGTGGCGGAGCTTCCCCCGCTATTCGAGAATGAGAGTGTCATAGTCGTGCTGCCTGCGCCATTCATGTCCGATGCCGGTTGCGTGACTTCAGTTACTGATATGGAGCCGGGGCTGTTTACTGTAAGGGTCGCATTGCTTGTTTGTGTTGTGGCGCTTGTGCCAGTGGCCGTCACAGTTATCGTGTATGTGTCAGCGCTGTTTCCTGTGATGTTCCAGTATTTTGTCGAGCTCTGTCCAGAGTTAAGGCTGCCCACGCTCTGTGTCGTGGCATCGCTCGTGCTCAGGCCGGTAGGGAGCGTGACGCTCAGTTGCACATTCGCAACCGTGTCGCCGCTCGCGCTTACCGTTGCCGCGAGGCTGTCCGAGGCGCCGACGCTTATGGGGCCTACAGAGCCGAGTGAAAGCGTTAGGCTACCTGCTGCGAATGCCATGCCGGGCAAAAGCAGCGCAAAAAGCGCTGTAAGGGCCTTCAGGATTGTATTGTGCGCCATGCTTAATCAGTTCCTTACCTCGAAGTACGCTCTCTCTTCCGTAATGCTTTGGCCTACTGTCAGCCTGAACACGAGGTTATATGTCCCGGCCCGCCTCGCTGAGAAGCTGCCGATGTTGATTATTGTAGGGCCGGTCTTGTTCAGGTAGCTGGATGGCGTGAGGCTTTCAGTCTGGAACTGGGCATAATTCTCGAGCCTGATGTCGCTGATAGAATAGGTGGTGCTGTTCAGTGGGGTTCCGGCGAGGTTGGACAGTGAAACTACAATCTGTATGTTCGCGTCCTTGTTCGGCGTTGAAATTCCCTGCATGCCGAATGGCTGCTGGTAAACAGGGTAAAACACTACGTTTCCATCGAAGGCGTTCCCGTCAGTGCCCGTGCTCCTGTTCCAGTAAATGTTTGGTGACTGTCCGAGGAAATTAAAGTTGCATTCCGAGTTCAGGTCTCCGCATGCAAGAGTGGTTATTGCTCCTTCGTTGGCGCCGTCGTTGGCAAGGGAAATGTTCTTGTCATCATCAATCCACAATGTATTTCCGTCCACCTTCACGAAGTAGAAGTTCCTGTCGGCATTGACATCCCCGAACAGCCTGTTCCTGCCGGAAGCGAGGCCGCTATATATGCCTATGTTGGTGTCAACTGTCGTGGTGCTGGGATTGAAGAATATGTTGAGGTCTGAAACCGTCAGGCGGTTAGTATCATAGTTAACCTGGAATGTAGGCCCCGCTATCTTTGTCGTGATGGTATATTTCTTTATGTCCAGTGTTGGGCCGTCGAATGGCTGGAGCTTCTGCGTCTGGCTCAGCACGGTGCCGCCTGAAGAGGTGTTCCATATGGTGAGCTCGAGCATGAGGAAGCTCCCTGGGTTGGCTACCCTCAGGTTAAGGGTGGCAAATCCGTTGCCGTCTGTCTTGCCGTACAGCGAATTGAAGTCCCCGGTTATGTGGCATGCCGTGAGTTCCGAGAGGGATGAGCAGCTCCTGGCCGCCATGTTCTGGGGGAAGTAGCTTCCCGGCGAGAACTTGGCGATGTTCGTGACCGTGACGTTCGCGTCTATTCCGGAGCCATTGACGTCCTTGACCATTATGGGTATTGTGAAGTTGGTGTCGGCCGGGTAGACGCCGATGTAGCCGAATGTGCTTTCGGTGGAGGAGAGGGAGCTTGTGCGTATGAACTTGACTGCCGGGTCGTTGCCGACCCTTGAAAGGTCAATGAGCTTGTACATGTTGTTGATGTCCCCGCCTATGTTGATGTTCGTGTCTCCTGCTGACATGAAGTTCCTGTCCGCATTGAGGTCCACTATCAGGCGCCTGTTGGTGAAGTCTACAAGGTAATTGAAGTCTATTGTGGGAGGCCCCATGCTTCCGCCGCCTCCCTGCATTGGCACATACTGGTATGCCTGGTCGTATGAGGAAACCAGTGCGGTATTCCAGTCTGGTGGTGCAAGTGCCGAGCCGCCATATGCAGCAAAGAGTGAGCTGTACCAGCCGAAGTTCACTATCTTGTAGAGGTTGGTCTTTAGGAATATCTCTCCCTCTGCGGTGCTGCCTGTCGTGTCAGTGGCCGTGAGTTTCACGAGGTATTCCTGTATTTTTGCGTTCGAGGGTATGATTACGCTCAGTACGTTCCTGTCCGAGGGCGTGGAAGCGGACTTCACCACTATGCCCTTGAGCGGGCATCTTGTGGCATTGCAGTCATTATTGGAAACCGGTGCTACATCGGCTGTGGCAAACCCTATGTTGAGGTCCTGCGTGTTCTGGCCGCCTTCCTGGAACTCGAATTTGCCTCCTCCCATGGGGTCAACAAGCTCTGCTGTGATGTTCACGTCGCCTGTAGAGCCAAGGACCGTGACGTTTATGTCGAACGGCTGGCCAGGTTTTCCTGTCGGTGGGCCGAATTGCCCTCTTGCTGCGGGGTTAACCAGGAATGTGAACGACTGGACAAGCATGAATCCCCTTCCCGTTTCCTTTGTGCCGTTGAGGTCGCCGCCGTTTGCAACGACCGTGAGCGAAGGGCTGTAGGCGCCCGTGGTCCAGTTGGCGTCGTTCGCGCCGCGCACGGTAATCATGGTGAAATTCCTTGTTTGCCCTGATTGCTGACCGGGGCCTCCGGCCATGCATGGGTAAGCACTGTTGACATCATAAGTTATGTTAGCGATTTTTGACGGCGGGAATTGCGGCTTGTTGGCCGAGCCGAAGAAGAACATGTTGAGCGTTTCGCCGGATGGCACAGTGACGTTTATGTCCCCGGTGCCGAAGCCCTGCCTCGGGTTGAATGCCCTCACAATGAAGCTTGCGTTCTGGTCGCGCCTGAAGTTCTGGACGAAATTGCACTGGGTGCCAGAGCTCCTGTCAAGCGGCTGCAGGAACGCCATGAAGCTCCTCGATTCGAAGAAGAATTCGGTAGTGTCAGAGTTGCCGTCCGATGTCAAGACTTTCACTTCTCCGAAGTACCCGCCATTGGAAAGGCCCAGTGAGTTGAGCTTGCCGACATCAAGAATCGCTATTCCGTTCGCATCCGTCACCTTTGTCCCGATGCCGCTGGTGGTGACTTCCTGCCATGTTTCAACGTTCCTGAGCGAGAGCAGGCTGACTGTTGCGCCGGAAACGCCGCTGCTGCCGGTGGTGGCCGCGACCTTGATGAAGATGTTCTCGTCCGGCGCTACAGAAACGGGGCCGAACTGCTGCTCCTTGGCGCTCGCTGTCAGCGCGACGTTGCTGTCGACAACGGTTGCAGTGAGGTTCATGGTGCTGAGTTTGAACATGCCGAATGCGATTATGCCTGTGTAGTTCGCGTCTGCCGAGTTGACGTCAACCGTGGCCTCCACCGGCTTGAAGCCCCCGTTCAGGGTGGAAACTGCGGATGCGCTGAGGGTCACTATGTTCTTGTCGGAGTTCCAGTTCACGTCTGACCCCGTGAATGTGCGTACGCTGTCGCTTTCCCTGACCTTTATGGCCGTGACACGGCTGATTTTCGGGCTGAGGCTGCCGTTGAGGTCAACATAATTGGGGTTTAATCCGACGCTTTCACCCTTGAAGAAGCTGAATTTGCCCGAGGGTGTGCTCGCATCATAAGTGTCCGGGGCCACGGGGCTCATGAATATCATGAAGTTCTGTACTACAAGCATTGTGCTTTTCTCAAGGGTGGCGCTGCCGAACCTTGCGCTTGCAGTTACGACATAGTTTCCCTGCGTTGCCGGTGCGGTTATCGTGACCACGCAATAATTCGGGTTTCCGGAACTCCAGGTAGTCGTGTCTGCAATGCCGTTGCGGTCCTTGGAGCCCGCGACTGATATGAATACGCTTATGTTGGCATCCTGGCAGAAAGCGCCGTTCAGGTCTGAGCCGCTCAGCTCCACGCCCGTGGACGTTGTGACGAAGTGGGCCTCGAACCCGGCCTGGGAATTACTGGGGTAGATGCTCGGCATCTTTTCGTTTCCCGCGTCCCCTCCCGTGAATTTCTGGGCGAAGAACTTCAGCTCGTAATTCTGGACAGAGAAGCTGCGTCTTACGGTTAGCGAATCGCTTCCGACCGTTATGGTGGCAGTGACCGTGTAGTTTCCCGCATTCGCGTCGCTGCGCACGACATATTTGCAGTTGCGCTGTGTGCTGCCTGTGCAGGGAATGCTTGAATTGGTGTCGCCTTCCGGGTCTGTCACGGAAAGGCTCAGGCTCGAAATCGTGCTGTTAACATTCCCATCAAAGTTTGTGGCCCTTGCAATTATGTTCACGGTTTTTCCCGTGCCGAAAACCGTGCTTGAGTTGTTCTGGTCGTCCTGAAGGTCCGCGAAGCCCTTGAACTTGAATACCGTCACCGGTATCTTCGCAAGGCCTGAGTTGACATCAATGAAGTACAATCCCTGTGACAGGCCAGTTGTCGAGAAAGCATTCTGGTCCCTGCCATTGGCATTCACGTCTATTGCAGGGGACGCAAATCCATTGTTGGCATCGCTCAGCAGCCGTGCCCTCAGCACCACATTGACATCCGAGCCTGCGCTGTTCCTCGCCTGAAGCGTGAAATTTATGTCCTCACCGTTGTTTGCGTTGAAAGGCGGATTATGCGGATGGAATGTTGCGACTACCGTCTTTATGGAGCCTATGCTTATCTGCACTCTTGCGGTAATGTTATCATTGAAGTCAACGGCAACCACGTTATAGTCCCCTGCCGTCGCAAGGTTGATGTCGTTCCTGAAGAGCACTCCCTGGACGTTCCCGTCATACCTTATTTTGCTGGCTGCCCCTGTCGCAAGGTTGACTACGTAAGTGTTGAGGTCAATGTTGTTCTTTGCCGCGCCGTTATTGTCGAATACCTTTACTATTACTGTGAAATTGGTGTCCGTGACAAAAGGCCCTCCGACAGCTGAAACTTGCACGAACGCCGCATAGGACGCGGTGGAAAGGGCAAGGGACAGAATCAGAATTAGTACAACTCTCGAAATATTCATTCGCTTACATTTGGTTATACTTATTTATAAACCTATTTATTGCCCACATATTTTTTTTAAAATTCACGACAAATGTCAATTTTTTTCTTAGTCTGCATTGTAACCTAAAGTTTTGCAGTTTTTTGTTGCCAAAAAATTCAAATTTTGTGTTTATTGGCGGAATTAAGGGCTTTAATCCGAATTCCACTGGTCTGTGACCAGTGGTCCAAGGCGGCTGTCGTGTTATTTCTCATTCTTCGTGGATTCCCCAGGTCTATGACCGGGGGGTTATTCAAAGACATTTTACCAAAATTCCAACCCACTCAAAAATAGAATGATTTATAGAATGATTTTTACAGGAAACAGCAAAAGTTCAGTTGTAACGTAACTTCTATGCCATCTTCTGGTGGCGCATGCATATTTTATGGTGATTTTACTCGTTGTTCCGCCTTTTCCACCTCGGTTTTTTTGAGAGTCTTTTTTTCCATCCTTGGCGCCCAAACAGAGTTAACGCTCATGAAGAACACCGTTGAAACGCCCACGTTTTCAAAACGCTCATTAATATTTTTCATGACCGTCAGGTAGTCGAGTTTGTGTAGAATCTCGTTGCTAAATTTTATTCTTGTGGCCCATCTCAAAATCTTGCTCAGTATGTTTTCGAGTGGCAGGGCAACCGCAAGCAAACGGATTTTCTTTTTCACGCAGTAATCGAGGAAGGAATCCAATTCCTCTATAGTTAGGTGCTCAAGGACGTGTGAGGCGACGACAACTGTCGGGGTAATCTGATTAATGTCTGCAATGTCGGAATACTCTTGGTAAATATCGTAGCCCACATACTTTGCTCTTGGGTTTATTTTCTGTTTCAAAAATTGGTGGTTGCAGCCAAAGTCGAGGATAACATCCGAATCCTTAGTGTCCAGATTCTTGGCGATGTTGTCGAGCACGGCGTTGACGTAGAATCTTATCGGGCCGGAGCCAAGTTTATTCTCATCCAAATCCGAGATTGTGTGGAACTTCATAAACTCGTGCATATGTACTGGGAGAAATTGCCTTTATCTCTTCCTTGAAAGCACTGCTGCCCCGCCGAGGGAAGCCACTCCAACCGCAATCACGATTACAATGATTATTGCTATAACTATTTCCCAAGTGCCTATTCCTCCGCTTGCAGTCTTGGCTGGCGGTGCCGAAGGCACGCATTGTCCGGCCTTGCATGACATTCCCTCACCGCAATTCAGGCCGTCTTCCCTGGGGGCATGATAACATTGCCCTTCTATGCAAGAGTCTTCCGTGCAGATATTGGAGTCATCGCAATCCACTCCAAGGCACATTGCAGCGGTTTCCTTTACCTGTGCATTCACGGTTGGGACGCTTTGGTTCTTGACAAATGTGTCAAAGTTGGCGGCAATTGACTTGTCGGCGAGGCTGGTGACATAGTATTGGAACTTTGCTTCCTGTCCGGGCTTCAATTCTTCAACTAGCCATTCGACTTCCGGGTCCGCTTTTATTATTTTTTGTGGATAATCCTTGAAGGTTATCTGCGAAACATCTGATGCGACCGCTTTCGGTATTATTTCCCTGACCTTCACGTCCTTATAAGTTTGGTCAGACGAGTTCTTGGCTTTTGCAGTGAAGCTATACACCGGAGTAGTGCCACCAGTTGCCGTTTTTACTGTGATTTGTTCAGCTTCCCTCGCAATTGCAATTCCGCCTGCGACAGTTGCTTCCACTGTTTCAAACACCTTTTTCTCCACCACATTAGCCGGGTTTTCTATGTCTTTAATCGTCAAAGTTGGCTTGGCAGTATCTGCCGTTGTTGGCGGACTGCCTGTGGGAGCACCTGTAGCTACCTCAGTTGTAGGTGTGGTAGTCGTTGTCGTAGTGGTATCCCCCACAGCTGTTCCTGTGCTGAGGCTTGACACGACGTTGAATGATGTGGACGCAGTTGTAGAGTTCACGTCGTATGCATCACTGGCTACTAAATATACTGTGTGGGCTCCTATGCTAAGGCCGGTAATGCTGTAGCTAGTGTTAAGGCCGTTATCCACCCATCCGGTGCTGTCAACCTGAATCCAGAATTTTTTTACAGGGTTTCCCGGTGCAACTGCTGAATATGTCATTGCGAACTGCGCTAACTTGGCTGCTGCGCTTGTCGGGTTTGTTATTGTCACTACTGGCAGGCTGTTGTCGAAGTATGTTCCGGACTTGAATTTTATTCCGCCATCAGTTGTCTGGAAAGTGCCTGTCGGGTTTGAGGTCACCAGAACATCGCCGGAAATAGTGGTTCCGCTTGCGACGTTTCCTTCTGATACAATTCCGAGTGTGCCAAAATTCAGGTCAATTGGCCCTGCATTGGCATCAAATGCTAATGATATTGGCGCCAATAGAGCCAAGAAAAAGAAAATTATGGGGGTGGAAAGCCTTTTCATGTGCATTACACCCCGTACCATATCCATCCTGTGCCATTCCTAAAATCCATTTCATTTGTTCACGCTGGCTCGAATACTATCCAAGCGACACTATTTCTGTCTAAAGGGCGACTTGAGTTGATGTCGAAGCTTCCTACTCTTACAGCTCCAACCCAATATAGGTGGTTAGAATCTGAAGCTCCTCCTGCCATGCGTGTTAAGAACACCAGCGAGTTGGCGGTTGCGCATGTCGTGTTAACTGTCACATTCCCGTCATAGAGGAATGCTTTACCCATGCATGTTGCTCCAGCAGCCGTCGCTGCATCTGCTGCAGCAGCGCTTATGGTTGCAATCCTGCTTATTTTGTTGTGCACATTCAGGTCCTGCGTTGTTGTGCGCTTGCCTACGTTCAGGTCTCCCGTAATTCTAGTATCGCCTGTTACATCAAGCCTGAATCCTGCTGTGACTGCACTGCCAGCAACAGCAATGTTCCCATCTGTTCTGTTTATGTATAGGCTTGGTGCTACATTGCCGGCTGTGAGTACGTTCAAGTCACCCATCAATGTAAAGTTACTTACTAGATTGGTCACTGTCCTTATTCCAATCAGCCCATTTTTGTCAATTATCATTCTTACTGGGTTTTCAACTGAATTTGTGTCAATCCTGAGTGTTGCCCTGGTTCCATCATAGTTCTGGACGTTCAGGTCTCCTACAACATTCAGCTTGTTGGTTGGCGCACTGGCGCTTATTCCCACGTTCCCGTCATTTGTTATGGTCACGAGCTGGGTGCCTCCTGTTGCCCTGAATACTATTCCGGTTGTGTCCTTGGCTCCGATGTTAGTGAAGTTTCCGTCTGTCACAATTATGGTCGTGCCAGTGAAGTAGGCGTTCCTCACCACGTTGAGGTCAAGCGTTTTAACAGTTTTTATTACGTTCAGGTCTCCCGTAATTCTAGTATCGCCTGTTATGTCGAGTCTGAATCCTGCTGTGATTGCTGCTGCTGCGATTGCTATGTTTCCGTCTGTGTTGTTTATGTATAGGCTTGGTGTTGTGCCGGCGTTTGTTAGTATGTTGACGTCTCCTGCTATAGTCAGCCTATTCACCAGGTTGGTTGATTTGTTGATTCCTACTAACCCATTCGCGTCTACTATTATTTTGACTGGGCTTTCTACGGAATTGGAATCAATTCTCAGGGTTGCCCTGGTTCCGTTATAGTTCTGGACGTTCAGGTCTCCTACTACATTCAGCTTGTTGATTGATGTGGCAGTGTTTATCCCCACATTTCCATCAGCACTGATGCGCACATTTTCCGTGCCAGTTGCGTTGATAAATGCTATATAACTCGTCCGTGCATTGATATTCGTCACGTTTATGTCATTAGTCAGGAGTATCACATTGCCAAGGTAGGAAACTCCAGTGACATTCAGGTCGCCTACAACATTAAGCCTGTTGGCAGGTGTTGTGGTGTTGATTCCTACGTTGCCATTCTTGTCTATTGTAAATGCTACGCTACTGGCTGAACTGTTTGAGTCTATTCTAAGTGAGGATACTGTCCCGTTGTTATTCACTAATTGTAGTATGGTTGCGGGTGTGAGTGTTCCTATTCCTACTCTGCCTTGCGCATTGTTTACTGCGAATGCGCTTGAGCCAACTTGGAAGGTATTTGCTGGTGATGCGGTGGCTATTCCGGTATTGCCGTCTGTTGAGTTGATGAACAGGCTTGGTGTCGTGTTTGCTGCCGTGAGTATGTTCACATCGCCTACTACACTTAACCTGTTCACTAAATTAGCCCCATTGTTGATTCCTACCAAGCCGTTTTTATCAACCACTATTTTTACCGGGCTTGCCGTGGAATTAGTGTCTATTGTGAATGATGATACAATTCCATTCTGGTTTGAAATGTTGACATCCCCTGTTACAAGGAACTTATTTTTCACTACAGCTGCGTTAACTGCCACATTTCCATCTGTAGTCACGAGGAGTGAAGGGGTGGAAGAATTGCTTACTAAGACATTTAAGTCTCCCACTATGCCGAGTTTGTTATTGGGCACTGCTGTCCCTATTCCGACATTTCCGCCGCTTGTAATGCGCGCAAACTCGCTCGTTCCTGCTGTATTCCTGAAGAGCAAGTGGCTTGTGCTCACTTTTACTACTGTCGCGTTTATGTCGTTGCCTATTGGCGCCTCGAATTTCTTCCTGTCATTGCCATTGAAGTCAAGGTTATAGTGCGTACCGGATGAAATCACGTTCAGGTCCAACCAATAATAACTGCCTTGGTTGAGGTCAAGCGCTACTGAGCCGGAGCCGAGCATTACATCAACGATGCCGCTCTGTACATAACCATTGAAGTCAGCGATGGAATCATAAACGATGGTTCCGGCACTTGGCGCACTCCAAACCAAGACTCGCAGGTCCCCTGATGTGAGGGGTGAACCACTGCTTGTGAGGCGGCCGTGCAGGGCCATTAGCTGCTTGTCAGCAAGTACTGACGGAACTAAGAAAAGTAGGAAAAAAATCACTGATAGTTTTAAGCTTGTTGAAACAAATTTTTGCACCTGCACCTTCACGCCTCCCAAAGCAAAAAAATTTTTGTAATTGTAACTGTACTCTTTCTATTTAAAAACCTATCTTCGATGTTTGTACTATTTTCGCTGGATTGCAAATTCTTTTGCCGCGCTGTCGTTTTTGCTTCGCGACTCAGAACAAATGCTGTGTGCGCACATTTTTATCGCGGCCGGTGCAAGGCCGCGTGATTTTTGTTCCGGCGTTGGTGGCCGTCACTTTCAGGCCGATTCGTGCATTTGAATTCTGACTTGGAAACGCGCGAACTCAATTCATGTCTGCCCGCCTTCGGAAAATGTGGATGTGAAGCAGTGCGGCGCCTATGATTATAATCACTGCTTGTGCACCGAGCGTTTCCACTGTTGGGTAAATGCCGAGGTCTTTCACTTTCGGGAGGATGTTCATTGCTGTTTCGCTTATAATCCCTGCTTCCTGGAATTCGTGTATGCCTTTTCCGGCAAACTTGACGGACAGAAGGAAGAGCAATGCGCTCGTGCCTCCGAAAACCCAGTTCAGGGGGAGTTTCGTTTCCAGTTTTATTATTGCGAGGAAAAGGGCCGCCAGCACTATTATCCCGGCCACGAACCCGGAAATAATGCCGGCCGTGTCCGCTGACCCTATTGCAAGCGCCTTGTAGAAGAGCACGGTTTCAAATCCTTCCCTGTAAACCGCGAGGAACGACACGATGCCGAGAGCCAGCACGCTTCCTGATGTCAGGGCGTCTCCCGCCTTTCCTTTTATGTATGCCGTCCACCTTGCCGAGTCAATCTTTCCGAGCATCCAGTTGGTTACATAAAGCATGACTATTGCTGCAATCAGCATGGTGGTGCCTTCGAGCGCTTCGAGCTGCGAATCCGATGCTTTGAAGAAGCCGTCGACAATAATGGCTGTCAGTATGCTGGCGATGATTGCGGCCGTTGCGCCGGCATACACTCCCTTTGTTTTATCTTTGTGTCCTGATGCTGCAATATAGGCAATGATTGCCCCAATAATGAGGATTGCTTCGAGGCCCTCTCTTACTATTATAGTGAGCGATTCAAAAAACGCGTTTCCCGCGGCCCCTGCAGGTTCTTCCGCTAATGCGATGGGTGCGGCAGAAAGAACCATTGTGGCCAGCATCAAAAGCCAGGGCAACTTCATATTAGGCTCACCTAATAATAGTTAGGTCGGCCTAACTTTATAAATGTGCTCGAATGTTAACTATTTGCCGGAGAGCCCCTTGTTTTTGCATGGCATTTCCCAGCGCTAACCATAAAACACTTTACTGCCTGTCTTGCTATTATGCCTGTGATAGAAGAGAAAATAATACTTGAGAAAAGCCATGAGAACGAGGAAATGTACCTCAAGGCCATTTGGCTTCTCGAAGAGGCCGGGGTGAAGCCTATACACGCGTCGGACGCGGCAAGGCTTCTGAAGATATCGCTCCCCTCCGCTACCGAGATGCTCGGCCGCATGGAGGCGAAAAAACTGGTTTCCTATGGCGGGCGGGAGGGGATAACGCTAATGCCTGCAGGCAGGAAAACAGCGGAAAAAATAGTGCGCAACCTCCGCCTCACCGAGCTCCTGTTCCGCGACGTACTCAAGATAGATTACCGCTCCGATTCGGTGTGCAGGCTCGAGCATGCAATCACGGACGAAGTCGCGGAAGCTATAAGGAAGCTGCTCGGCAATCCGCGCGAATGCCCTCACGGGAAAATCATTCCGAGGGTTTAGATTTTTTTGGGGGGCAGTGGCCAAACAGACTGCAAAAAACTCATCGGGAGCCGAGTAAAATCAGCGCCACCGCCGGGAGTTGAACCCGGCCCGCGCCCGAGCTGCACAGTGCTATTTTGACTGTCTGACAGGGGCGCATACTAACCGATATACTACGGTGGCAGTTATATATATCTAAAATTTAATTAATTGCCGCACTTAATTACCGCGTGGCAAGGCTTTTAATTGTTTTTCCGGGCCGCGCGCTCACCTCATTTTCCTTACCTTCGCCACGAAGAACTGCTGCGTGTCGTTGTCCTGCGGGTATATGCGTGCGCATTTCCTCATCTCCGTGCCATATTCCTCGCCGTTGTACTCCTCAATGCCGGGCCGCGTGACAAGGCCCTTCACGCTTATTTTCTCCAGCTCCGCGCCGCCGCTTGAGGCAAGGCCAGCGACAACCCTTTCATTCTCTTCAGGTGCAAAAGAGCATGTGCTGTAAACCAGCGTGCCGCCTTTCCTCAGCAGCCTGAATGCTGCTTCAATCATCCTTTTCTGGAGTCCGGCTTTCCTCTCCACGAGTTCCTGGCTCCAGTCGGCGAGCGCGTCGTAATCCTTTCTCACGATGCCTTCGGAGCTGCATGGTGCGTCAAGCAGTATCCTGTCGAATATGGCTTCCTTCTTTGCAAGGAGCAAGTCAGACCTCTGGGCGATGACATTGCTCATGCCGAATTTTTTCACGTTGAACCTGAGGCTCTTCACGCGCTCTGCGCTCTTGTCAATAGCCACTATCCTGCCTTTCCCGCTCATGAGGCACGCCAGTTGCAGGGTCTTGTTTCCGGGGGCCGCGGCGGCATCAAGGACGAGGTCATTTTCCTCCGGGCCGAGCACGATTGCAGGCACCATGGCGGCCTTCTCCTGCAGGTTGAACATGCCGTCCCTGAACTCTTTGCTCGAGCCAGGCTTCTGCACGCCTTCAAGGGCGAATGCGTTCTCGTGGAACAGCCGTTTCAGCCTCCATCCTTTCCTTTCAAGGTCTGACGCGATTATTTCCGGCTTCGCCATGAGCGAGTTGAGCCAGATGCTCTTCGGAATCTTGCGCGAGCAGTATTCAAAGAATTCTGCGCTTTCACTGCCCAAAATCCCGGAATATTTGTCCAAAAAGCCCTGTGGAAAAAAAGTTTTTAGATTTACTAATAATATATTAGAATTATTGCTTCTCTTTTCCATGCCAACCCCTCACAAGTACCCGTTTTTCCAGCTTGGTGAACGTTTTTACCTCGATTTCGCGTTTCATCGCGGCCTTCCTCGTTCGTATTCCCTCGCAATAAACAAGCTTCACGGGCCTGCGCGAGCGGGTATATCTCGCGCCTGTGCCTGCATTGTGGGCAGCAATGCGCTTTCCGATGTCCGATGTATAGCCACAGTAGTAGCTGCCGTCGGCGCACTCAAGGAGGTAGACAAAATAGGGCATATCATTGAGTATCCAGCAAACCGGTTTTAACACCGCTTCACTGCCATTGAAATATGTGCATCCACCCTCCGAAGCGGGCTCCAAGTAACGGTTCAGTAGGTTTTAGTAGATTGCCTATTGCTTATTACTATGTAAAGCTTTTGTTCAGGGTTTTTTCGATGCCCTTAAGGTCAATGCACATGGCTTCTTTGCCTTCAAACACTGTTATTTTTTTACTGAATGATTTTGCGAAAACCGCGTAAGTTTCCTTTCTTTCGTTTTCTTCCCATTTTACGTGCCTTGCCTTGTCTTTGAGTTCCTTGATTATTTTTTCAGGGTTCAAGTTTTCCTGCCACTTGCATTCCGCGAAGAGGGCTTCTTTTTTGTCCTCGTCGATTGCCATTATGTCTATTTCATATGTGTTTTTCCCTGTTTCACCCTTGAATTTTCCCCATTGCCTTCCAATTTTTGAAAAGTCGTGTTCGGGCAAAAGGATTTTTTGCGATATCAGCCCGGTTATTGTTTTCTCGAATGTGAGGGAGTTGTGCCTCTCGAGGTTGTTTTTTATTATTCCCATGGCTTTCGCTTCCTGGAGGGTCTCGATTAGTTCGTTGTATTTCCATATGCTGCCAAACCAGAAAGCGAAGAGATTATTCCGTATGGCGTAAAGCCCCTTTTTCCCTTCCACTACCGGCGTTTTTCTTTCAATAAGTTCATAATCTTCTTTGAGCATTGAGAGGTATTTTGTTATTTCCGTCTGTTTTTTTCCTATGTAACCTGCTATTTCCGAGTGCTTGTTGTTGCCTTGCGAGATTGCCGAGAGGATTGAGAAAAATGTCTTGTGCTCTTTTCCGAATTCCTCCTTGAGCATGGTTCTCACTTCCTCGTAGAGCGGCCTTGGGTAGCGCACAAACGAATCAAGCATGAAATCATCGTATCCAAACTTTCCGCTCTTTTCTATCAGTTCATAGTATTTCGGCACCCCGCCAAAAACAGCGTAAATCCTGAACGCTTCCTCTATGCCGAGTGAGAGATCTTTGCATATTTCGAAAACAGTTCTGAAGTCAAGTTCGTTGAGTTTTATTATGAAGTCAAACCTGCCGTAAAGGGGGCTTTTGTAGCCTTCAACAAGCTTTTTCATGAGGCTGATTATCGAGCCCGAAACAACAAGCTTTGGCTTGTGCTTGTCTATGGCCCTTTGGAGGTCGAATATTGCAGACTTGTTCACCTTGAGGAAATTCTGTAGCTCGTCAACGAAAATCACTTTGTCTTTCATGTGGGCGAACACGAAATCAAAGAAATCCTTGAAAGTGCTCACGTTTGGGGTGCCATATGCGGAATATTCCTTTATCCATGCCTTCACTATTTCCTTTTCCGCCTTTTCGGAGGAAACAAACAGCGTAACGCACTTCTTGCCATAAAAGTTTTCCACAAGCGAGGTCTTCCCAATCCTGCGGCGCCCGATGACGGCTATCCTGAAATTGTCCCTGATTTTGCCAAGCGTTTTGAACTCCGCTTCCCTGTCGTAAAACTTCATTTCAATACCTAATAAGTATTATACCTGACAGGTATTTAATTGTTATGTTTGGCTGTTCCATAGATTATGCAATCAGCGAACACCGTTTCATTACGCATGTTTGCAAACCCGACTTTTATGAGTCTGGCTTCATAGTCACTTACCTTATCTTGGATTTCTATTTTGAGGATGGGGTCACGTGCTTCATTTTTTTGCCATAGATTGAGGAAATGCCAGTTTCTGCTTCATCAAACAGTTTGCTGTCCAAATTGATTTTCGGCAAAAATCCTTGACACGGCCTTGTAGAGCGGGAACCGCGGGTTTATTCTGAGCACTCTGGCCTTGCCAATGGTCTGGCCGCTGAGAAGCCCTGCTTTTTGCCATTCATCGGCAATCAGGGACACTGTCGATTTCGGCAGCCCGCTGAGCCGGGCAAGCTCGCGGACCGAAAACGATTCTTCGGAATCGATGACCTTGGCTAAGAGCCCGATTTTGGACTTCGAGCCAAAAATCTCTTGCAATAGTGTCATATAATTACCGGCTAAAAAACTATTCTATTGCCCAAAAAACCGGGCAACCGAACAAAAATTTGTGCGATGTTTACAAAAAACTGACGGAGGCCGGAGCTTTGTCGAAACTGCTGTGGCTGTGGCCAAGCCCAAAATCAGCTTGCCATTGCGTTGCCGTCATTGGCCGTAGGCCGCGCTCTACCGTTACCCTTCGGCAACGGTCTCTGGTTGCTCCGCCGCTGGTGGCGTTTCATGGCCAGTTTCCTCTTTCCTCTTGCCGTTCATCACGAGTGGCACGAGCACTGCTGTCAGGACGATGCTGAGCACGATGAGGTAAAATGCTATTTCAGGCAGTGCCGAGAGCTGCCTCGAAATATCTGCCGCGCCGGCAATTTCACGCTGCTGCGAATATGCCTGGAACTGTGCGAGGGGATAGATTGCAAGGACCGCGGTCGCGAGTCCGCGTGGGTTTATCGCCGTGATGAGTTTTTGATACGGTGCGATTTCAGTTCCTCTTGTCACGAGCAGGGAGACGACGTGCCGCAGGGCGAGGAACACGAGAATGAGCGAGGCAGCGACCATGAAGTTCCATGCGCTGTTGAATGCCACTATTGCGCCGAGGAATGCGAAGAAGAATGTCCGCACTATGAATGAAATCTCGGAGTGGAATTCCCTCATCATGAGTTCCTCTTTCTCCTCTGTGCGGTTGAACATCCTCATTATCATGCCCTCATTCCCGAGGATAATTGCCAATATCAGGACAGCTATGGCTCCGCTCCCGCCGAAGAGCTCGGCTAGCGCGTATAAAAGGAGTGTGAGGGCGAGCACGACCATGTAATAGTAACCTTTCTCTATTTTACGGAAAAGGAAAAGCCCCATGATTCCGGCGGCAACTCCGAACACGAGGCCGACGGAGAATGTGCCGAGTATGCCCTGGCCTATGAAGAGCGCGTTTATGCTGCCGGAAAGCAGGCTCTGGGTGAACACTATCGTGAGCACGATTGAGAACACGTCAGTGATGGATGATTCCAATGTCAGGAACAGGTTTATGCCTTCAGGGACTTTCAGGCCCCTTAAGACGGAAATGGTGGTTGCAGAGCCGATTCCTCCTGCGAGTGCCCCCACTATTGCGCCGACCATCCAGTCAAAGCCGAAGGCCTTCATCACGAGCGCGCCGCCAAGCACGCTTGCCACCGTGAGCCCGACAGCCATGAGAAAAACCCTCCCGCTCTTGAATAGGACATCAAGAATGTTGAGGGAAAGCCCGCCCTCGAAAAGGAGTATTATGAGGGCAAGTGTCGCAAAGATTCCCATAATTCCGCTGAGGTCTGCGGCGTTGGCATAGCCGGTGACCTGGAGAAGATAGCCTAATGCAAGAAGCAGCAGGACATTCGGGATATTGGTTTTTTTCGCGAAAAGCTCGCTGAAATAGCCGATTAGTATAATGCCGCCGAGTATCAGGAAAACAGTTTCAATACCGGTTCCAGCAGCCATGCAGCCTAATTTGTAGCAGGCAATGAATTAAAGGCTTTGGTTTTTGCGCGCACAGATGCTGTGTTGCATGACTAGCTATTTTTAAGTAGGTGAAAACCATTGCTCTTCCTTGTCGTGGGGAGGAGCAGATGGTTTTCAGATGAAGAGGGATTGGAAGAAAATAAATAACCGGTTGATACAGCAAGGTACGATATGGG
>JACQPB010000016.1 GCA_016202305.1 Candidatus Iainarchaeum sp.
AGCGCACTCACAGTTGGCTCAACCGCTTCCGCGGAATCCTAATCCGCTGGACAAAAAAAGCAACACACTACACAGCAATGCTACACTTAGCGTGCGGAATAATCACATGGAGGACAACAGGCCTATTGGGATAGGCTCTAACCTGATTTGGCCGCAAAATCGAGGGAAAAAACCCTAAAATGGCCCCTGCCATTTCCTACACGGCTTGTGACCTTTTTGAAAAGTGCATGGGCTCTACAAGCCCTGATTTGAAGGCCTAACCGGCAATTGCGTCACCTGAAGCCGTATTTTTTCTTCACTTCTTCCTCGCTCAGGTAGGCCTCGCCTTTTGCCCTCATATTCGCTTTTTCACCGAGCAATTTGAGCGCGACCATATCTAGCTCTTCAAGCATAGCCATCATTTCCCGATTTCAATCATTTTGTCCAGCGCCCTCTGGGCCTTTTCGCGGATTCCTTCCGGCACATTGACTTCAAACCGCCCGGATTCAAGCGATTCGAGGACGTTCTGCAGGTTTATTTTCTTCATGTAAGGGCACATGCTGCACGGCGTGATGAACCTCTTTTCCGGGAACCTCTGCCTCAGCAGGTCCGACATTCCGCACTCCGTGACAACCATGAAATCCTTCGCGCCGCTGGCCTTTATGTAATTGTACATGTCATTCGTGCCGCCGACAAAATCCGACACCTCTATGACGCCGGAGGTGCATTCGAGGTGGGAAAGCACCTTTATACCAGGGTAGGCGCGCCTGTACTCGAGCACCTGCTCACGCGTGAAAGTGTCATGCACCACGCACTTGCCATTCCAGCCGTGTATCTTCTTTTTGGTCTGATTCCGGAGATTTTGCGCCATGAAAACGTCCGGCAGGAAAATTACCTCGCTTCCGGGCATCGCCTCAATCACCTTCAGCGCGTTCGCGCTCGTGCAGCAGGCATCACTCTCCGACTTCACTTCGGCCGAAGTGTTGACGTAAGTCACCACAGGAACGCCGGGATGCGCCGCCTTCAGCCCTTTCACGTCCTGCGCTGTTATGCTCTCCGCGAGGGAGCAGCCGGCCTCAAGCGACGGGATGAGGACTTTCCTGCCGGGGCTGAGTATCTTCGCGGTTTCGGCCATGAAGTGCACGCCGCAGAACACGATTACGGAAGCATTGGTGCTCTTGGCCTCGACGCTGAGGCCATAGCTGTCCCCCACAAAATCTGCAATGCCGAAGAGTATCTCCGGCCGCTGGTAGCTGTGCGCGAGGATGACGGCATTCCTCTCTTTCTTTAGGGTGTTGATGCGGAGGGTGAGGGGCGCGAAGAGCAAACACTCATTGAGCGAATAGCCGAGGCTGGACATCGCGCCTTGCAGCCTCTTGGCTTCAGCGGAAATTTGCTCCGTCACTCCTATTGCCATCTGCATGACCAATATGGCGGATTTAATGGTTAAAAACCGATTGGGACATTGGGGAGGAAAGGATGGTTTTCAGCGCTTGCTCGCATACTTCGCAAGCATGAGCAATTTTCCCACAAAGCCGAAGCTGCGGTAAATCGTGTGCCGGGCCTGATTTACGACCAGTTCATTGGGCTTCATTTCACGTGAAAGTTCCTCGGCCTTCACGCCCATGAGCTTGAAAGTGTCCTCGCCTATCTCCTTTGCCAAACCTATTTCTGGCTCGCCAAAATCCAGAACACCCAGTTCTTCAGTGGGCCTCTTGATTTTCTCGCTCATGAGCCCGGCCAGCCTGAGGGCCTTTGACCTTATTTCAGGTTTCACTTCCAGGGAATCCGCGAGAAGAGCCAGCATGAAGTGCGTGCTTGTTTTTTCCTGCATCCACTGGCGCTCTATGCTCGCCCCTCTATCACCTTTCATGAAAGTGAATGGATACCTGGCCTGAAGGCCATCAACAAAATCTGTGACAAGGCGGTTCATTGTCTTGACATCATTAACCCTTTTGGCCGAAAGCACGGTCAGCGGAACTCCATGCAGTCTGAACAGCCTCCTAAAACTAGTCAGGCCCCTATGCTCCGGAAGCGGCATATTGGACAAAGATACAAGAGTATATTTAAGGGATTTGTGAAGCCGGGAAGCCAGCAAATACCATTTTATAGCTTTCAACGCAATATGCTGCTGCGAGCAGGGACAAAAATGGACTTTAGCCAGCTTAAGGCGGAGATAGAGGGCGGCGTGCTCAGCAAGGACATGATGGTCATTGTAGGCACGTGCTCCGTGGACTATGAGGGCCGCGCGACATCGAGGCTGCCGATGGGCAAGAGGCTCGTGCTGATAAAGGGCGACAATTCCATATCAATCCACCAGAACAGGCTCGTCAGGCCGACGAATTACATGATGGACACCCAGCTCGGCTGCAAAATCTCGGACGGCGCGTTCATCCTGCGCGCGAACAAGGCGAAGCCGGCGGAGAAGCTCACGCTCACCTTCACAGAAGTCCATGACATGAGGAGGTATGCGATAGAGCGGAGCGACGACCTCAGGCTTTCGGGAAGCGAGCGCGACCTAAATGACCTGCTCATGCAGGACCTCTCCATGATAGAGCCTGGCCTGGAGCCCGTGAATCAGCAGCAGCACTTCAGGAAAGGCATATGCGACATCATAGCGCGGGACAAGGACGGCAATTTCGTGGTGATAGAGCTAAAGCGCAGGCAGGCTGACTTCGACAGCGTCACGCAGCTGCACAGGTACATGCACGAGGTCGAGAACATGAAGGGTGTGAAGGCGCGCGGCATACTGCTCGCGCCGGACATCAGGAAGAATGCCCGCGAGCTGCTGGGCCAGCTCGGCCTCGAGTTCGCGAGGCTTGACTTCGAACTCACGCCGAACGGCAGGGAAAAGGCGAAAATAAAGGGCCTCGAGATGAAGCAGCAGAGGATAACGCAGCACATGGGTACAGGAAAGGATTATAGCAGTCCAACAAAATAATTCAGCGATGCAGCAGGAAAGTTTAAATATCATGGCGCTCTATTCTTTAATATGAAAACCCCAGGTTCAAGAAAACCAAGAAGTAATGCTGGATTTCCGTTCGGCAGTGTCCCAAAGAAAGCCCCTTATGCAAATTTCAGAATTCCTGGGGAACAGGCAAACATTAAGAGGATAAACGCAGCATTAGGACGCCCCGGTTTTGAAAGAACACTCACTGCACAATTTTCAAATTGGCAGACACAAACACTGGTCACAAACTTGATTAACGCAAAGAAAGCAGTCAACAAGCTAAAAAAAGTGAATTACCCCGCCGCAGAGACGGCGGGGCATCCCCGAACTACTACTACACTACTTTAGAAACTCCGTTATTTTCATTTGATTTGAATCGTATTTTTGCCCTTGTTTCTCAATATACCTG
>JACQPB010000015.1 GCA_016202305.1 Candidatus Iainarchaeum sp.
AAAATCTCTGTTTTTCGCCATTTGTCGTCTGCTTCTGGCCGCTAAAATGGTTAACAAAGGTCAAAACAAGGCATTTTGTCGAGGCCGTCGGTTTTGGGTATGGCAGTCGTCAGGACATTTTCAACGGTGCCCAAGTGAACGCCTCAATTATTAAGCGGAAAAAGCAATAATATAGGTTGTGGTTTGATGCAGGAAACCCTGAATTTCGGAAAATCCGAGAAGGGAAAAGTGAAAAAGGTGCTTGACGGCTACGAGCAAGCCGCCACGACAAGCTATTTCGAGGAGCAACGCGCGAAGAAAGACGGATGCACAATAACGCTTTACGAGTCCGGCAAGCTTTCAATACAGGGCGAGAAGGCCGGGAATGTAAAGGCCGAAATACTCGCGGCCCTGAACCTCAACCCGAGGCTCGTGATAGGCATTGACGAGACAGGGAGGGGCGAAAGGACAGGCCCCATGGTGATAACAGGCGTGCTTGCAGACACTAACGAGGTCAGGGAAGTGAGGGACAGCAAGAAGACGAATGACATCACGGCGAAGGAAAAAATCGTTTCGGGAAGGATGCTCGGCTCGGTTTCCGTGGTCCTCAACTCGGCCCTCATAGATTTGGCGCGCAACAACGGGAAAAACCTCAACGAAATGGAGGCGCGCGCAATTGAGAAAATAGCGGAAATCCTGTCGCTCTACGCGGACGCGGAAATAATAGCTGACGGAGCGCCGCTGAAAGTGCAGAACCCGAAAATAAAGTTCCTCCCGAAAGGCGATGACCTGGAACCCGTCATCGGGGCCGCGAGCGTGACAGCAAAGCACCTGCGGAACAACTCGGCAGACAAGGGAGAGAGGAAGACGTGGAAAAAGAAAGCGGATTCGAAAACAGGCGATTAGATTTGGTTGACAAATGGATTCCAGAGGAAAAGGTCTATGAGGAATTAGTGCGACTTGGAATACCAAAAATAGGCATTGGGATTGGAATCCTGCGTGGTTTTGATAAGCGTGGCCTTCATGAATCTGATTTGGAACTATATAGAAAAGCGATTTTTGCTTTAGGGCCAAAGACATTGAATGAACTTGCCGAATATTCTTTCCAGGTAGGGATGCCAAAACAATGGAGCAAACTTAATACTTCCGAGCAGGCAAAAATGGCAATAAGAGCTTTTTACAGGCCGTTAAGAGCCATTTTGAATGATAAAAGTTTAGGGATGAAAGGATATCATTTGCGGCTTTGCGGACTCAGCGAATTGACGCCAACACCATTTAGAATTGATATAGATAAAGGCGGCAAAATAGGGCCGGCAAACCTTGAATTCGGGTTGTTCTTCAATGAAAAGCAGGAGCCGTGCGTAATATTCGGGTCAATGCAGGGCCATTCAAGGGAGGCAGTTGAAGAGTTCAAAGGAAAGACAGGCCAGAATATACTGGAATTTTTTGCAGACAAATTCAAAAAGGCCTTTCCTAAAAGCAGGTTGTTTGCATTGAACCCCAAGTTTCATTATTATCAAGCGCCACACCGGGGCGTGGTTCTGGGAAAATTGAAAGACAAAGGACAAATAAGCCGCGAAGAAATGTTTTCTTACCGTCTTGCTACGGAACATTTGGATAAACACGGCCCGCAATTCTTACGACCGCACTTTCCAGCAGCCATTGCAGGAGTTCCGGAATATATCAACCTGGAAGCCGTAAGAAAAGTTCACCCATTGGTTCAACAGAGAATACATGACATAATAACTACCGAAACAGGAATGCATAAGGCCGCCTACAAAAAAGCCGGATTCCAGCAAAGCGAACAAAAACTTTGGCCGCTAAAAAGGGCAAGGAGACGATGAAACAATGCCGAGGCGGACATGGTGGCGGCATGCGGAAGAAATAAATTCTGACGCTGACAGAAAACTGTAGCGTGGTGTTTCACTTCACCTCTTCCCTCGTGCCGTCCTCACCGTATTTATATGTCTTGCCCGGCTCCTCGTCCTTAGTCTTCCTGTGCGAGCCGTCGCAGAACGGCTGGTTCCCGCTGAGGCCGCACATGCAGAACCACTTTGATTCGGTGCCGATTTTCACTTCGAGAGGGCCATGGGCCGCCCTCATTACCATTCTTGCCAAAAATACCACCAATAGAATATGCTGGGAACCTGAATTAAAGCATATCTGCGGCATGAAAACGGCCCGGAAACTTCGGTGGCCACGCGGAAAAAAGTCATGGCGAGGAAGACCTGTAAATGAGCCTGCGCAACTCGGTCTCGGAAATGCTGCCTTTCCCTGAATCCACGGAGCCGGAAGCCTTCATGTGGCCGCCGCCGTTCTGGAGTTCCGTTATGATTTCCTTCATCGCGACCAGCTCGGCTTCCGCCGTGGACTTGAAGCTGTCGAGCTTCTCGAGCTTGCGCAGCACGGATGTATCGAGATGGCCGCCTGAAGCTTTCAGTGCTGCGAAACTGCGCTCCAGCTCCTGTATGCGCCTGTGCGCGAGCTCGACCTTGAACTCAAGCGGCTTGAGTGAGGGCACTGCACCGTCCTGCGGAACTGCCAAGACAGGGGCGGCCTGATTTACAGAAAGAGGCTCGGCTGCCGGCAAGCGATTCCTCACGAAGAAAAGCAGAGCGTTCCCTATGACGAGGGCCGCTATCAGCACATAGAGGAAAACTGTCACTACGCCCATAAAAGGGAAAGGCAGTAAAGCCCTTTTAAACCTTATTTGAACAGCCTCGAGAAGTTGCGCGAAGTGGCCCGCGCGACCTCGTCAAAACCGACGCCCTTGAGTTCAGCGACCTTTTTGCACACGAGTGGAATCCACGAAGGTTCCGACACCTCCCCGAGGAACTGCACCGGCGCATCGGTTTCGAGGAGAAGGCTCTCAAGAGGGATGCCCTTCACGACCTCAGCTGACTGCACATCCGACAGTATTATCGGGCCGCATGAAATATAGTATCCGAGCGAAACCGCCCTGGCGGCAGTCTTCCTGCTGTTGGTGAACCAGTGCATCTGCACCCTCTCCGCGCCCATCTCTTCCAGGATGTCGAGGCAGCGCGTCTCGGAATACCTCGCGTGCACCACTACCGGCTTACCCGCATTTTGCGCCATCGAAACGAACTTTCCGAAAACGCTTTCCTGCAGCGCCCTCTGCTCCTGCGTCTTTGCATACTTGAAGTCGAGGCCCACTTCGCCCACTGCGGCGGCCTGAGGAAGGCCATGCTCCACCTCCAGGAATGCTGATTCGAGCTCCGGCGCCGCCATTTTGAGGACATTGCCCGGGTGTATGCCTATTGCACACTTCACGGCAGCGGCATCCTTCCCCTCCCCCAACATGCGGGAAAGCCCAAGGCTGCGCGCAATGGACCCGGAGCCAGTGGCATTGGTGAGCACATGCGTGACGCCATTTTTCAATGCCCTTTCCACGGCTTCCCGGGGGCTAGGCAGCATGTCTATATGGCAATGCGAATCAGCTAACAAAATGCCCACCATTTAAAAGATTTCGCCATCATAATCGCCTAGTATCGAAAAGCATTTTACGTGGTAACATGGCTGGAAAAGAACCTAAGACCCCGGACTTTGAGGAAAAAAAGGAGAAATTCCTCGAAAGCATGGCGAAAAGCAAGCAGGAAAAGAAGGGCCCAATGCCGCCGCTTTATTTCATGGGCCTGCTCCTGGCTCTCGGCCTCATGATAGGGGCCGCGGCAGTGACTTTTTACCTCAACCCGGCAAGCGTCCCGCAGCAGCCAAGCGACCGGAATGAGATGCAGGACGCCAACTCCGCGCTTGATTACCGCACGGTTTCCATAATAATGGTTTACTCGGAAGCGTGCAAGACCTGCGCAAAAACGAACACATGGGAAGACGTATTCAGGGTCAGAAAAATACCTTACACGCTCGAAAGTGCAGAGGCTGGCTCGGAGCGCGGGAAGGAGCTTGTACAAAGATATGGGCTCGACAGGACACCGACAGCCATAATAGACGCGTCGAAGATTGAGTTCTATCCCGCTACCAAAAACAGCTTCGAAAACGCTGCCAAGATTGGCGCCGTACAGAAAAAGCAGGGCTATTACCTGGCCCCTGAAATAAACCTCGACGAAAAGGAAGGCGCATTCCTGCCGACATACTTCCTCAACCCGGTTCTTGGATACTGCGACATCAACTCCACGAGGCCTAAAATAGTGCAGTTCGACGACTATTACACGGAATCGTATGTTGACGCCCGCGAGAGAATGTATAATTTCGCCAAGGACTTCAGCCAATACCTGGAATGGAAGTACAGCTTCGCGCAAAGCGCCTCCGCTGACGACAACTCCATATACGCGAACATTTACCTGACTTGCGCAGGCAATCAGGGCAAGTACCTCGACCTTGAGGGAATATTCACGGGCTACTACTGCAACAACGTGGCCAAGGGAGACCCATCCGTGCTCACGGATGTGGAGATCAGGGGCTGCAAGGCCATCAGCGAGCACTACGGGAAGCCGCTCTCACAGGGCCTGCTCGACGTTTCAGTGGACAAAACAACAGGCATTGACAGGAATGCATTCTACGCGTGCTATGGCGGCGCGCAGGCACTCTTCAGCGAAGCGAGCAAGTCAGCCACCAGCCTCGGCATAAGAAGGACGGGAACATTCCTTGTCGACTGCATGGTAACGTCCGACCTCGATACGCTGCCGGAAACCATTTGCGGACTGCACCCTGAAATCCCGCCGTGCAGGCAGGCGCCTGCAAACGCGGACACGAACTCCGCGAGCGGCACCAAGTAGGATTATGCCAGACACCAGAACGGCACGGCATCATGCAGGCAGCGGCACCGCAGAGGGCCTGACCGCAAAACGCGGCCAAAAACCCGGAACCGCTGAATTCCTGTTTTCAGGCAAAACATTCTCGTGCCCGGAAAGCGTGTACTTCCCATCGGAGGACTCCTGCTTCCTCGCGGAAACAGTCAAGGTGAAGAAAGGCGCTTCGGCAATTGACATGGGATGCGGGACAGGCATACAGGCCGTGAACGCGCTCATGAAAGGCGCATCCGGAGTGCTGTGCCTCGACATCAATGACGACGCGCTCGCGGCAGCGGCCTCTAACTGCGCAAAAGCCGGGTTTCATGGAAAGGCCGAAGTGAGGAAATCCGACCTCTTCGGCAACTGCCCTGAAAAGGCCGACCTCATAATATTCAACCCGCCCTACGTGCCGAGTGACGGCATCAAATACGCTGAACTCGACGGCGGCAAAAAAGGCAGAGAAGTGCTGGACAGGCTCCTCATGCAGCTGCCGGCCCACCTTAATGCGCACGGCGAAGCATGGTTCCTGCAAACCGACATAAACTGCCATTCACAGACAGGAAAAACCCTCAAAAGGCTCGGGCTTGGCTTTGAAATCGCCAGCCGCAAAAGGATTTTCTTCGAAGAACTCGCTGTTTACCGGTGCTGGAAAACAAAATAAATATAGGAAATTTCACGCTTTTTTCCCGTTGAAGTGCATGAAAGCCAGCGCAAGCACCACGGCGATTGATATCGCGGCAAAAACACCCGCTGCATTTCCCTCTCCGCGACCACTACCCTGAACACCGGGAAAGCCGACACCGTACTCCAGCCTGTGGGCCCCGCGCGAATCATCGAAAAAAACCGCGACCTCCACGGGGCCGCGAGGCTTCTCCGCCCCGAAAGAGAACCCGAGGCTTTTGCCTGAAACGCTTTCGCCCGGAGCGAGCGACGAAACCATGAGCTCGCCTACACCTGCATAGCCGTTCGAAGGCAGCACCTTGGCGACGATGCCGGTCATTTCGCGCGCGGTGGAATTGGCGAGCGAAACCGAAAGCGTGCGCTCCCCTGAAGGCACAGGAGCGCCTTCAACGCCGGCGATTACATCCAGGCCATTCGAATCCACGGGGAAATAGAAAATATAGGACTCCACGCCTTCGCCGTCATTGACATCAGCCGTGAGCATGCCATCTCCTGAAAAACCTGGAAGCGCCTTGACGGAAAACCGCTTCACATCCGCCCAATAAGGCCTCATGGAAAGTAGGGTGAAGTACCTCTCGGCAGTTTGCCTCCCTCCGAGCACGAATGCCACGCCATCGCCTGCGCGCATGGCCACCTCGACGTTGGAGCGCGGCACGCCGGAATTGTTGTCGATAAGCAGCGAATAATCCCGTACCTCGAACGGATACAAAGGCCCCTGAACGCCCTGCCCGGATTCAATCGAAACCTGAATGTATGCATGCGCAGTGGCGGAAAAAGCCAGGACCAGGAAAAGCGCCGCAAACCTGTTAATTGCCATACACGTCCACTTCCTCCGGCCCCCTGGAAATGGCTTCCTTGAGCTTGCCGCGGTTGTTGAACGCATACAGCAGGACAAGGACGACCAAAAGCAGGCCCGCGAGCTTGAAAAGCGTGTCCTGGGAAATCCCTCCGCCGGGAGGGGACTTCCTCTCTCCGGCCCTGTAAACGGCAATCGCATCATCGGCCGCGAGGAGCGCGAACTTCTTCGCCTGCGCGAAATCCCTCTTGTTAGAGTAAAAGTCCACCGCAGACTGGTAATCGTGCTCCAAATCCCTCACCTTCGCCTGGTCCTCCCACTTGAGCCTGCTCTCCTTGGAAAGGATTGCAGCCTGCGCCTCCGAAAGGGAATTGAACCCCGTGGCCTGTTTCACCCTCTCGCTCTGGCCGAAAATCAGGGAATCGGCCTCGTTCTTTGCGATGCGCCTGTCGAACTCGTCCAGCAGGGAATCCGCCCTCAGTGTGCTGGATTGGAAAGCCGAGGATATCTTGTCCTGCACCTGTATGGAGTACAGGTTGTAGTTGCCTAGCTTCTGCAGGCTCGGCGGCGTGTCGAGCGTGGAAAGCATCTGCCCCTTTGTCTGGGCGTCAATGTCCGCGACGGAAATCTGGTTTTTCAGGGCATTCCGGCTGCTGTTGTATGCGAGCGCGGCAGAATTCAGCTGGCTGATAGAGGCCGTGACGCCAGCGTATGCCGACTTGAGCGCACCGAGGTTTTCCCCGGACGGCTTCGTGAAGAAATCGTTCTCCGCAACAGCGGCAGCTGAAATCTTCTCCGAAATCGAGGACGCCTGGCCGGCCATGGAAACGAGCTGCGCCTTCAGCCCTGACATGTCCACGGAAATGCTCTCCTGCTGGAGCGCAGTCTGCACCGTGTTGAGCTGGTAGACCTCGTCCCCGAGCTGGAGCGACATCTCGCTGAAAATGGCACGGTAATTCTGCGTGAACACCCACTCGACGCCGGAGCTCGGCGTTATGGAAGCCTTGAGCAGCTGGAGCTCCCGCAAATTGTCGGCAACGCCGAAAAGCCCGCGGTTGACGGCACGCGAAACGGAAAGCTTCCCCGATGAAGAGTCTACCGCGAAGTAAGTGATGACGCTGCTCCCGGAAGCTATAGGTATGACCCAGTAGCCCTTGCCCTCGAACTCGATAGCGACATTGGGCGGCGTGTAGGACTCACCCTCGTAAATGAACCTGCTGGAGTTCACCACATAATTCACGGCCTCGTTGCCTGAAACCGCGAAACCGGAGCCCGAAAGGAAAAGGCAGAATAAAAAGGCCAGAAAACCGTTTTTCATCTATTAAAGTGGGCTTTCCTGAATAAAAAACTTGGCTTGGGTACGGCATCTGCAATTAGCGATTTTTCTATGAAGCAAAAACACATAAAACGCCTTTTAAACCACTTATTCCGGGAAGTATATAAATGATAAATATTACCGGGATTCCCGGTAAAACTTCAATGGCATTGACTCCGCAACCCAGTCGTTCATTCATGCGCTGATTAGCGATGTGATAAGGAAGGGCGGCATTACTGTTATTGACTGGCTTTACTTCAGGAATTGCAACAGCACAATCCAAAAATTGATTAGCATGGTGGTGGATTACATGCAGGAGAGCCTGTGAGCCACACCTTACAATCTCCGGTCAGGTGCATGCATCATGAAAACCACCAAAAAAGCACGGGAAACCATTAATAAGACGTAAAACGCATGGAGTATAGAGAATATCGCTGGGAGGTTTCAAAGGGTAAAGACAATATTGTAAATGCAGTATCAGTTCTTGCGAGCGCAATGCTACCGGGACTGGGACGTGCAGTCAAAGGACGTTTCAGGGAAGGTACAATAAAATTTGCTATTTTCCTGCTAACAGTAATTTCAATAATGTTAGTAGTCGGCTTAGTATTAGCTCCTTTATGGTGGTATGTCACCATGAAAGAGGCTTACAAGCTTGAAATAGTCGACTGAGGTCCAAATTTACTTTCTGGCTCACGGACGAAAGGCCGCCCATACTCCGTGAACTACCAGCCCCTGAAGGGGCTGGCGTCACTTGACACTGCCAACCGCTCCACAAGCGTGGTTTCTTGCTTCATCGAATCACCTTGCCCTACAAGGGTAGAGGGCGATTCTCTTGCAAGGGCCGGCACCCGGCCCGTGTATTTGTTTAGGATGTTTATGGCCGCATTGTAATCACGGTCAAGCTCAATACCACAATTGCCGCAACTGTAAGTGCGTTGCCATAAAGGCATTTCCTGAATGTTGCCGCATTTACTGCATGCTTTCGTGGTGTTTCTCGGGTTTACTTTTGCTAGCTCGCAACCAGCGCTTCCAGCCTTGTACGCGAGCATTTGCAAAAACCTTGCCCAAGAAGAATCCATGATATTCCGCGCATTCCGAGCAGAACGCGCCATTCCAACGATATTCAAATCCTCAACAACAATGGTTCTGCAGCCCTTCACGTATTTTGCGGAAAGCTTATGCAGAAAATCGTTCCGCGCTCTTTCAATTTTTTCGTGAACCTTCGCAACCGTCAGCCTCGCCTTTTTCCTATTGCCACTGCCCCGCTTCTTCCTCGCCAAATCCCTCTGCGCAAGCGTGAGGCACTGCACGTGCTTATCAATGTTGTGCGGATGCGCAACCCTATTCCCGTTACTATCCACCAAGTAATTGCTGATTCCGAGGTCGAGGCCTAGAACCTTCTTCCCGCACATCCTCTTTGGGTTTGCGTCTGTTATGAGTATTGCGAACCATTTGCCCAAGCGATTCTTCAAAGTAACCTGCTTAACGCGCCCCTCAATTGGCCGATGCACCTTAATGTTGATTGTCCCAATTTTGCTCAAATGCAGAATGCCTTTCTTGCTTTTCACCATTTCGAGCCTGAAACCTGATTGGTTGTAAGAAAATGTCTTGAACCAATCCTTTCCCTTGAACCTCAAGGCACCAACTTTCCGGCCTTTTTTCTTGAGCGCTTTCAGTGAGCGCAGGTTAGAGAAAAGCCTGTCACACTCAGGCTGCAAAGCCTTCGAATAAACTT
>JACQPB010000013.1 GCA_016202305.1 Candidatus Iainarchaeum sp.
AGCGCACTCACAGTTGGCTCAACCGCTTCCGCGGAATCCTAATCCGCTGGACAAAAAAAGCAACACACTACACAGCAATGCTACACTTAGCGTGCGGAATAATCACATGGAGGACAACAGGCCTATTGGGATAGGCTCTAAAAAAGCACAATTTCAGCTTCAAAAAAGGCTATTCTGTTGAGCTTCTCCTAAAAATTCTCAAGTGGCTATTCATTGAGCAGGACATCACCTACTGGAACTACGATGGTAGAGGAATGCTTTTTGCCGCGATAAAGAAGGAATTTGATAGTTAGTTATTATCAATTCGTTCACCTTACCCCTCCCTTCTGGATTGCAATTAATCATTCTCGATGCCTTGACAGAAGTTATGTTGAATTCTTTGTACATTTCATTAGTCTTTTCCGTATAGGAGTTGCTGAGCATCACAAAGCACCCTTTACGGTCAAGCTTTTTGAAGCACCCGAATAGCCGCTGCTGCTCACGCCAACCAAAATTCTCCTTTGTATATCCTGTGAAGTTCGATGTCTTCGAAACCGGCACGTAGGGCGGGTCGAAGTAGATGAAATCACCTTTCTTTGCGCCCTCAACGGCGGCCTCGAAATCGAGCGAAGTGAGCTCGTCTGTCTGCAAGACAACATTCACAGCCAGCAGGTTTTTCTCGTCAAGGATTTTCGGGTTGGCATATTTGCCATAAGGCACGTTGAATTTTCCGTTCGAATTTACCCGATAGAGACCATTGAAGGCCGTCTTGTTTAGGTAAATGAGCCTTGCCGCCACATCAACATCGCTCGCCGGCTCATGCGCGCGGATTTTGTAATATGCCGCCTCGTCGTTTTTGTATTTCCCAGACGATAGGGTTTCTATCAACTCTTGCGGCTTCTCTTTTACCACGCGATAAGCTGTTATCAAATCCCGGTTTATGTCATTAAGGTGCGAGTTTTTTATTTTCCCAAGCGAAGCGAGCCTGAAGAAAAACGCCCCGCCACCCAGAAACGGCTCGTAATAATCATTGAACTGGGCCGGCGCATTCGCAAGAAGGGTTGGCAGCAGTTGGGTTTTTCCCCCTGCCCACTTCAGAAAAGGCCTCGCTTCCATGACAACATTCTTCGGGTTTTCTTTAATTAAGCTTAATTGCGCCCCATCAAAAAGCACTGTCTGCATGTTTCGCCCCTCCAAACATCCATAATCCGATTGATGCGCCAGCCTTGCCCGCAGAATGAAATGCGGCACGGCAGGCTTTATTACTTTGCAGACACACAGGTCATTGCCGGTGCGGGGGCATACTAGCGCCGCATTTCAATAATTTTAGATAAACGTATGCTGAAAAAGTAGCTCACCTGGCCGGCTTCCATTCCGTGACCCTGCCGTGCTTTACGTCTTCGAGGCCTCTCCTGATTTTGTTGACCATGCCCCAGTCAACTGTCGCCCTTGCTTTCACTGACATTCCAAGTGCCCCTTCACAACTCTATCTGTATCGCCTCATAGCTCACTTTCGGGTAGACTTTTTTGCCCTGCCGCTCCATCTGCAGAAGGCCCAGCTTCTCGAGCTGGTGCAGGTCACGGCTCACGGCCTCTTTTTTGCGGCCTAGCTCGATTGCCACTTTCGTGACGGGTTCGCCCGTAACCTGAGTGAGGTATTGGAGCAGGCTGAGCTTTTGGGCTGAGAGGGTGGATGCGAGTTGCCTTATGCTCTTGAAGTAAATTATGCTGTCCGGAAACTTGTCGACGTTTTTGGGGTCGTCCAGCTTATCGAGGTCATCTGACATGTCAACGCCTATTTTTACCGTGATTTTTTTCATATTGTCCCTCCGTAGTTTTCGAGGAATGCCTTTTTCCAGGTTTCCCAGTTCTGCGCCATTTCCTTCCTAAGTTCTTTTACTGTTTGCATTGAAACTTCTTTGTGTACCAGTTCCTTGGTATACGGTTTTCGGTAAAACCTGTGCATATGCAGGTAGCCGTGCCCGCAATCATACCTTGCCACTCCAAACCGTTTTCCGCATATTGTTGTGGTCAGATTCAAACTGAACTTCTTGAGCCTCCTCTCGTTGTCAAACTCAAGTATTATGAAAAGGATTTCGTTTCCGCTGTCATCAAGACGGTCCCGGAATTCCTTCACTCGTTTTTCAACAAAGTACACAGTTAACTCCTCAAGTTAATAAAAATCTTTCCCACAATCTAAAAAGCGCAGCCGTTCAAATAGCCTTTTCGGGACACCTCATTGCCGGTGCGGGCTTGACGTTTCAGATAGTTAGGGCCGGGAGGCAACACCAAACCTATTATGTAGAAGATACTGGTTTGTTCTTTTGCAGCCAGAACTTCGCGGCCTTTTTTCCCAAATGCCCGGAATTTGCGCGGCAAGTTTATTAACCGCGATAAACATCACTCCTATAGCGATTCTACAATGCCACGCAGGACTTCAGTAGCCGGGGAGCAGAGAAGAATAAGGAACAAAATGGCCAGGCACCAAAGACGGCCAGTGAGATATACCGAAGTAGATGAATTCGGGACCACTAATCCGCCTGTTTCCTTCATGAAAGTAAGGCAAAGAAGCAGGTTCAAGCAGAAAGTCGGCAGAGTAGCCCCCGGCGTGGAGATAAAAGTTAAAAAAGAGCTTTCTGGTTCAGGCGGCCTGCACCTTATGCACTCCCGCCCCGAAGAAGGCCATGTCCCCCAGCTACCAATTGAAAAGGCCATAAGGCAGTTCAGTAGAGCAACAAGGAACCCAAGAACCCGCCAGAACGTTTACAAATAATTCCAGCTATCCTCCCATGCAGGCCTTTTTCCGGCCCGTGCATCCGCACCCTTTTAAAAACAGAACTTGCCCAAGTGTTGGCAGAAGCGCTTTTCACGCGGGGGCGCTTCCAAGGTGATTTAATGTCCGGCCTCGAACTCGCTCTTGTAATCCTCGGCATTTTCTTCTCCGTCGTATTTTCCGCAGCACTCACAGTGGGCCTTTACCTATACTTCAGCAAGAAACTCAAGCAGGGCTCCGGAAGCTTTGCCGAATCCGATTTGCGCGCAAGCATTTCACGCGTGAACGAGGCAAGGGCCAATGACACCAAGGAGCTGAACCACAGGATTGATGCCCTCGAAGGCCGCGTCGACGCGCTCCTGATGCCGGAAGGCGACGCGAAAGAGCTCGCAAAGGAAAAAGTCAAGGTGCAGGCCAAAAAGTGACGGCCTGCTCCACCGTGCAATCACACCTCTTTCATTCACATTTCTTCCAAGCACAAGCTTTCACCCCCGGCAGTTAAAGGCCTTTGGACCTTTCGAGGCGTTGAGTTAGTGACATGAAAACTGCCTTGGTGACAAAAACATGGCGCTGGTGACATGAAAATGACCATTAGTGACAAGCAAAACCCTAGCTGGTGACAAAAAAGTGGCGCTGGTGACATGAAAATGCGCGCTAGTGACAAAAAAGGCCCATTTCACGGAGCGCTGGTGACAAATCTGCTATTATAATATGATGAATTGTTTCCTGTTTAACGTGCAGCGGAAAAAAGCCGTGAAAAGAGGCCAATTATTCTCCCGCTCCGCACACGATTTTACAACGCGCTAGCAGCACGGAAACAAGGAAAACGAAATCCCGGCAACGCCGGAACACGACATTCATGGCCCGAAACGCCATTGCCTAATTCGTCGAAACCCCTGCGCCAAACACGCCATTCCTCACCGAAACGTTCGCGTCCTTGAACTCGAACGAGCCGACCTCCGAGCCAAAGTCAATCGCGGCCGAAATCCCGACAGCCTGGCCGCCATACCGGAACCCTGCTTCCTGCGCGAAATTCATGTCAATGGCAGGCGAAGTGCACGCCCCGCCAACACACCTGAACAGGACGTAATTCCCCGCGCCAGGATTGAAATGGGCCGACACAACAGCCTGCGGCAGGACGCATTTCGCGCAATTAGCGTCAATGATGCCGAGGCTCAGGTAAGGGTTCGCATTCCCGGAATCGTACGGCTCATTGGGACAGGACAGCACGCCATTGAACCTGCACGACATGTAGTTGAAGTCATGCGCGGCCCCGAAAGTTATGTTGATGTCAATCCTCCTGACTGAATTGAAATCAAACCCGGCGCATCCGGCCACTAGGCTGATGCTGTTGTCATCGCGAACCGAATATTCCATGCACTGCGGCTTCACCACGAACGCCACATTCCTGTCCCCGCCTCCCCAGGAAACCGGCACCAACGTGTTAATGTCAACAGGCATCGAGTCATACCCGTTCGAGTAATTCGCGTCAATCACGAACAGCCTGAAATAATTCACGGCCTCCAAATAAGCGTCAACGCTGTCCACGTCAACAGGCAGGTCGAACGCGATGGAAACAACGTTCTTGTCAACGCCGTACGAAAAAGGCAGGACACGCCCGATAATTTCCCGCCCCGCAGAATTTGCCGGCAACACCACTATACCGTCCCTGATGTTAGCGAACTTCCCCGCGGCCCTTTCAAACGCATTGAAAGCGCTCTCCGAATCCTGCGCACTGAGCGCATTATCGAGGCTCGCCCCATGCAAAGAAAGCAGGGCAACCACCATGAACGCCATCATCACCGAAAACAATACCCCCTGTGCCCGCATTCAATCCCTCCACACATAATAATCCAGCGCATAAACCCGCACCTTCAACTTCCCGCCTTTCCCTTTCCCATGCTCCCCGGCCTGCCCGTTGTCCGGCTCAGGAACCATATAAAACTTCCTGCCAGAAACATACTGGCCCGCAGCCACTACTCCAGAGCTTCCGGTTGATTTGTCCGAATCCGGAAAGCACACCGAGAACGCCTGCTGGTCAGTACACTCCTCCTCATCCACCTCATAGCGCGCCACAGTCACATTCGCATCAAAACCAGGCAAGAGGCCAAGCAGCTCCAGCCTTATCCGCTGCGCGGCCTGCGAAACCGAATTCGTGTCAAGAGTAAGAGCAACATAACCAGAGCCCTCAAGCGCATACACGGCATCATCCGCCATCACAGCAGCCTGCCCCATGTCGAGCGGATGCGCATTCCCCATGGCCACGAACAGGAACATCGCGGACGCGAGTATCACTACAGCGCCAGCGGAGTCCAGCGAAAAAACGAAACCCCTCAATGCCATCAACCCCTCGGCCTGTACACGCTCAGCCTCGCCGCCCCTATTGTCTCCCCATCATACGTCGCCACCCTCTCCACGACCACAAGTGCAGCATTCGCATCAGGCGCGACGCCGGCATTCACGTCATCCCCGAAACTGAAAAAGAAACCATAATCGCCGAGGCCCATCTTCTCCTTTATCCTGTTATAGTCTGCCGCCCCCAGTGCAGCTACCTTCGCCTGCGACAGCCGCCTGTCAGTATCCGCCAACCCAGGATAATCCACGCTTTCAATCCCGAGACCCTCCCAACCAGAAGGGCTTCCCGGGCTCCTCAAAAGAGTGCCAAGCGCAAAACCAGCCCTCGCCTCCATGTCCCACACCAAACCATCCTCCCGCGCCTCACCGAGCTTCACGTCGAACTGGCCTGACACAAAAACCAGCACCAGCAGGAAAACCATCATGCCCAAAGCGAAGTCAAGCATGATTCCCTGTCCCCTCTCGTCAAAAGTTCCCAACAGTGACAACCCCGTTCTCGTTAACCACGCGCACCTTTCCCGCCACGAGCCGCGCATTGACGTCAGGCCCGTAAAAATAACAATAATAGCCAGACATGGCTATAATGCTCGCGCCCAAATTCGCATCCGACGAAATGGCGACCTCTATATACGCATTCGGCTGGTCACGGACAAATGCCATGGCGCCATGCAGGGAAGCGCAATCCGCCTTCTGCGCCTCAATATCAGAAACAGCGCCAGCCTCCACATCCCACCCATGAACGCCTATGTACACAATCGCCAGCACAACCAGCAGCAAGGCCATAGCCACCACCGCCTCAAGCGATATCTGCCCCCTCATCGTATCACGACATTCCCGTCAGTGAAAGACGCGCTCATTGTCCTCCTCCCCGCCGAAACAGGAATCGTGACAGGCGTCAAGCTCGCCCTGGAGTAAGCATAAGAAGTGCCAACGCCAGTGGAAGAAACAAACGAAAGGCCCACATAATCATTAAAGACCGTCAGCGACTCCGCATTGTCCGGAAACTGGACATCGAAATATATCACGCTGCCATTCCCCAGCGAGGCCGCAAGATTCGAACTGCTGGCAATCTTCGAAACCGCGCCCTGGCCCAAAGCCGCATTCTTGGTATCACCGAAATAACCGAAAGCATAAATCGAAAAAATCCCGGCCGACAAGAGCAGGAAAGCGGTTATGACAAGGTACTCCAGAGAAGCCTGCCCGCGCAACCCCGCGCCCATGCCCAAAACTTCCACACCACGCATCCCGCAAACCGCTAACAATAACCCCGTTTCGGGTAAAAAGGCTTGTGGTGGAAGCACGAGCTGGCGCGTTGCACCAAACCTGAACAACCCCAAACCTTTGTCCGGCCGGCAAAACCTTCGCCGAAAACAAACTCCCAGCCACCAATGCCATGGCCTAACTGCGCGCCCGGCAAGGCCAATTCAACCCAGCCAAAATACGGATTCCAAGGCAAACCACTTATACTGCTATTATGGGCCTTTTCGCGTCTTTTGCCTTTTCCGCAAGGTTTTTAGGCATTTTCAGGGAAATTATGTATAGTTATGGTGTTGGGTGTCGGCCAGAGAACGGGTTTGAAGAGGACCACTGCAGAGAAAGAACTGCTGCACAGCATAAGCGCAATAGAGGACACCCTGGCAAGCGAGGCGGATGAAGACAGGCGCACCGAACTCGAGTCACAGCTCACAAGCCTAAAAATGGAGATGGCAATGGTTTCAGGGGCCACTTATGCCATGCTAAGGCTCGAGAATGCACGACTAAAAAAGGAAATAGCAACCCTGCTCCGCCACGTTGGCACAACAGACACCGGTTACAGCAGGGTAATAGACAGCTCTGCTGTTGATGGCGCCATACGCTACTACCGCGCCATCATTGCAAGGTATTCCGACATCATAAACCGCAAGGAGGAAAAGACCGTCGGCGGGATAAAGGCCCTTGTTTCAAAGGACGACCTCACAGTACAGTCAATAGTCAACTCGATATCAGGGGAAGGCTACAAGTTCCCGGTTGACTTCATGCGGGCGGCCGAGAAGGCATTCAATTACGTGCGCGACGAAATAACTTATGTCGATGCCGACATCGGCATTTCCTTCTGGCTCACTCCAATGGAAACAGTTTCCGAGGGCATAGCCGATGACGAGGACAAGTCCGTTTTCCTGTGCTCACTGCTCTACACCCTCGGAGACCAGAATGCCGAGGTAGTGATTGCAGAGCTTGACAACTCAAAGACGCACGCGTTCGTGGTGACTGTCTTCAACGGGAATTTCGTCCTGCTCGACACATGCCAGCACACCGACTTCAGGCATTTCTCCGGAGACAAGGCAGATGTACTGAAGCGCTATTCATTCGGCGGCTCACGCATAAAGCGGTTCCTTTACAGGTTCAACAACTCCAAGTACGAGCAGTTCACTGAATGACTCCGCGCGCGTCACAATTCCTCAACCTGCACTATATTACCTCTTCCGGAATGTTTCTTCACGAACTTGTGGAGTGCACGCTCAGTCAGCAGCACGTTCTTCGTTCCCATGTACATTACCACCGAGCTTGCATTCGCGGTCCCCCACACAATCGCCTCATCCACTCCGTGCCCCTTCATGATTGCGGCCGCGAACCCGGAGCCGAATGCATCGCCGGCGCCAGTGACATCCTTGATAGGTACGCTGAACGGCTTCATGAAGTAAGCCAGCTTCCCATCCGTTGCGTGAGCGCCATGGCTGCCCTCAGTGATTGCCACAATGTCGGCAATCTCCGTGAGCCTCCTGAGATTCCTGCGTATGTCTGCCGAGCCAGTGAGCCTTAGCGCTTCAGACGCATTCAGGAGCAGGATGCTTACCCTGCCGAAAACCCTTTTCAAGGCGCCGATGCCGAGCGCAAGCTCCGCCTGCCCCGGATTCAGGACTATTTTCGAGTCGCCAGTGCGTGCATGCGCAGAGATTTTCCGAAGAAGCGCCGGTTCTGAATGAAGCGAGGAAACATAAATCCATTCCGCGCCAGCGCTTCCAGGCCCTATTTTCGCGTGGTTCAGCATTGCTGTCGCGCCGCTGTAGCAAAGCACTATCCTGTCCTTTCCACGCGCCGTAAGTATTACCGAGTAAGCGGTGTTTTTCCCCTTCATGACAAGCGATTTCCGCGCGTCCACTTTTTCCCTTCCGAGTTCAGCCATCACTGCGGCACCGCTTTCATCATCCCCGACAGCGCACAATATGCCGGCCTTCAGGCCGAGGCGCGAGAACGCAACCGCGGTATTCGTGGCCCCTCCGCCCGTATGGTAGGCCATGCCTTCTATCTCGATTTTTGAGCCGGGGTAAAGGACGCACGTGTTCCGCTTCATGCACTCGTCCGGAAGGTACACAAAGACATCCTCGGTCGCAGAGCCGATTGAGAGCACATCAAGCTTTCCCATCGTTATTCTATATTATTTCGTGGTTAATAATGGTTGGCGCCCAAGAGATTCCTGTTGCTTTGCCTATTGGTTAAATATCCGGTGCAATACACTATTAGTGACGTGCCGAGAGAACCCCGCGTAGCGAACCACGCTTTAGCGTGGGGATGAATCGCTATGTTGAAATGTCGCTTTGAGTAATCATTTTAACCTCCATTGTTATTAAAACTGTAACTCCTCAAGGTATACGGTTTATGTTTAGTGCTTTTGCTAGTTTTTCCGCTTGTGCGGGCGCAGTGCTGAGTTTTGATGTGTTGCCTGTTTTGATTTCGTAGATTTTCGATAGTTCAATG